>NZ_JAVAXT010000010.1:0-208710 GCF_041955125.1 Pantoea sp. BR_17
CGTCCGGGGCTGCCGGGCCTCTGCGGGCTTCACAGATCTCTGTTGCTGCCTGACCGGGCGCGCGGAACCGTTATGCCGGAACCCTCCGTCGACTGTCAGCCCATTCTCATCCCGTTTATAGCAACGCGATGAAACGATGGCTTATGACGTATTTCCGCCTCCTTTCCTGAATATAAATAATGTCGTGAAACAGGGTAAGCCTGCCATCATCCCGACGTTATGACATCCGATCTCTTTCAATATCAAAACCAGTAAATCAAACGAACGCGTCACCCCTGCCGTGATCCAAGAAACAGTTATGTCTGTGCTTAACGTGACTTTGGGCGCATTCGTTTTACTGGAAGAAAAGATGGGACGTACAGGGGCTAAATACTGGTGATTTAATTACGTGTTAATGCAGGGAAATATACGTCGGCACGGTAAGATATGAATAAAAAAGTTTGAAAAGCCGGTAATTAAAGCGCCGGGAGGCGTTTTAAAACCGGCTTTTTATTTCACTTACTGACATTATTTATATAATTCAGCGGTGACGTGTGCGTAGTTATTCGTGTCAGCACTAATCACTTTAAAATGCTCGCCCTGCTGTTTAGCCTGTCTGGCGATTTTAGAAACCGCGCCATCCAGCGTTAACGAGGTGGCAGAGACCGTTTCTGCGGCGAAACAACCAAAAGACATCAGTGTCAATGCTACAGCCGCAGCGGCTGATGATACTTTATTGATTTTCATAACATTACCCCTTGATTCCGGTTGATGAAGGAGTCTGTCTGGCTCCGTTAAAATCAAATTAGCAAAAGGAACGCGATCTAAAATTAACGTCGTGTGCTCTAATTAATATCAAGCTGATAAGATTAATTGCAGTGTGTAAAAGTGAATATCATCAGGTTAACTGTGTAGGGATTTAATACGGAAATAACATATTTCAACAATGGGGACGTTATTTTGAACTGACATTTTCAGGCCCTAATCATAAGTAAACAGGTTAAATGCACCAGGATAAAGCGTATTTGCTGAGTACGCACTAATCCTGCCGATTTATTCTCATCTTTTGTAGTTTGTCTCAGCTAAAAACATGCCCTCTTAAGTGGATATCAGCATGCAGAGCGATGTCAGGGCATACGCGCATTTCAGGGTCAGCAAACCGAACCAATGGGCTGGCGCTGTCTGTCAGGCGCGCCCTGCATCGAAAATGCCACGACACCGACAGTCATCCCTGCCACGCAGACCCGTGACAACGACAGGCGCATCCACTGTTTACCTTGTCGCGGTGCATCGCTATATAATCAAATACATTACGCTACAGGGGACCTTCATTGAAAATCAGACCGAATCACCTCGTCTTTACAGGCTTACTTATCTTTACCGCATGGAACAGCTACGCCAGCCGCATCGTGACCGATCAGCTTGGTCGTAACGTTACAATCCCGGATCGGGTTGATCGCGTGGTTGTGCTTCAGCACCAGACGCTGAATCTTCTGGTGCAGTTAAATGCGACAGATAAAATTGTAGGGATACTGGCTAACTGGAAACAGCAGTTAGGGGACAATTACGCAACGCTGGTGCCTGAGCTGACGCATAAAGCAATGCTGGGTGATTTGACCCATGTTGATCTGGAAAAGCTAATTGCATTGCATCCACAGGTGGTATTCGTCACCAACTATGCGCCGAAAGAGATGATTGACCAGATCTCCGCACTGGGCATTCCTGTACTGGCGATTTCACTGCGTCACGATGACGCCGGGCAGCAGGGCGAAATTAATCCCAGTATGCAAAATGAAGATAAGGCCTACGATCTCGGGATAAAGGAAGGCATCACCCTGATAGGTGAGGTGGTGAACAGGCAGCAGCAGGCCAAAGCTCTCATCTCAGCAGCCTTTGCGGGGCGTAAAGAGGTGACTGATCGTCTCCACGATCTCCCTGAACAGCAGCGTGTACGCGCTTATATGGCCAATCCCAGTCTGACGACATACGGTGCCGGGAAATATACGGGGCTGATGATGGCCCATGCTGGCGCACTGAACGTGGCAGCATCGACTATTCAGGGTTTCAGGCAGGTCAGCATGGAACAGGTGGTGGTCTGGAATCCGCAGGTAATTTTTGTGCAGAACCGCTATCCGCAGGTTGTTCAGGCGATTCAGCACGATCCGCTCTGGCAGACCATTGATGCTGTCAAACATCACCGTGTCTGGTTGATGCCTGACTATGCCAAGGCATGGGGCTATCCGATGCCAGAAGCCATAGGGTTAGGTGAACTGTGGATGGCGAAAAAACTCTATCCTGACAAATTTCGCGATGTGGATATGCAGCAGCGGGCCGACCGCTGGTATCGTCGCTTTTACCGGACCGCCTATCATGAAACCTCTCCAGATTCTGGCGGCCGGTAGTCTGCGCGATGTATGGCCGGTGCTGGTTGCCGCGTTCAGCGCGGAATACGGCATAACGACACAAACACACTATGGCCCGGCTGGTTTACTGCGTCAGCGCATCGAACAGGGTGAAGTCGGTGACATGTTTGTTTCGGCCAACCTGCAGCATCCCACAAGCCTGTCGCGACAAGGTCCGGCAGAGGACACCGGTCATTTCATCGATAACAGGCTGTGTCTGACTGCCAGGCGGGAGGATGTCTCTGCAGAAGACGACTGGCTGTCATTACTGCAACGTGATGATTTACGGCTGGCAACCTCAACGCCCCTGTACGATCCCTCAGGGGATTACACGTGGCAGTTATTCGAAAACATTGAGCAGCGATATCCCGGTCAGGGCAGCCGAATCCGGAACAAAGCAAACGCCCTGGTTGGTGGCCCGGACAGTCTGCCTGTTCCTGTTGGCAGACTGGCAGCCCAGTGGCTCATTGATGAAGGCTACGCTGAACTGTTTATTGGCTATGCCAGTTATGCGCCCCGCCTGAGGCATCACCAGTCCCTGCTGGTGCTTAATATTCCTCCTGCTTACAACGTACGGGCGCAATACGGCTGGGCCACTCTTTCACCCTCCGCCATGCCGCTTGCCGCCTTCCTCCATACAGATGAGGCACAGCGTATTTTGCGGCGTTACGGTTTTTTGCCACCGTCTGGTTCCAGAAAGCCCGCACAAGGTAAAGCCTGTCTCTGACCCGCCAGTGCGGGCTGTAACAGTGCCTTGAAACTTTTTCACCTGTCGATATGCAGACTCGACATTTAGCAAAAGAGCCGTTATCTTTGGCTGTCTGGATGTCTAAACGTATATATGGTTACAAGAGGTGATTAAGTCATGCCAATCAGGGTTCCCGATGAATTACCGGCAGTGAATTTTTTACGTAACGAAAATGTCTTCGTGATGACGTCGTCGCGCGCCAGTGTTCAGGAGATCCGCCCACTTAAAGTTCTGGTACTTAATCTGATGCCTAAAAAGATTGAGACCGAAAACCAGTTCCTGCGCTTGCTCTCTAACTCACCTTTGCAGATTGATGTCCAGTTGCTGCGTATCGACAGCCGTGAATCGCGTAACACACCCAGCGATCACCTTAATAATTTCTACCGTAACTTTGAGGACATCCAGCACGATAACTATGATGGCTTAATCGTTACAGGTGCGCCGCTGGGCCTGGTTGAATTTAACGATGTCGCCTACTGGCCCCAGATACAGCAGGTGCTGGCGTGGGCGAAAGATCATGTTACCTCGACCCTGTTTGTCTGTTGGGCTGTACAGGCAGCACTGAATATTTTGTATGGTATTCCTAAACAAACCCGACAGACGAAACTTGCAGGCGTATTTGAACATCAGATTCTTCATCCCCATGCCTTACTGACGCGGGGATTCGATGATAATTTCCTCGCTCCGCATTCGCGTTATGCGGATTTCCCCACTCAGCTGATCACCGATTACACCGATCTGGAATTATTTGCTGAATCGGAACAAACCGGTGCCTACCTGATGGCAAGCAAGGACAAGAGGCTGGTGTTCGTTACGGGTCACCCGGAATATGATGCGTTAACACTGGCGGGAGAGTTTCAGCGCGACTATGACGCAGGGCTGAACCCTGACGTGCCGTACAATTACTTCCCCCACGATGATCCGCAGCGTCATCCACGCGCCACATGGCGTAGCCATGGAAACCTGTTGTTTTCAAACTGGCTGAACTATTACGTCTATCAAATTACGCCGTTTGATCTGCGCCATATGAATCCGACGCTGGAATAAGCGCACTTTCATTACAACTGAACCGTGTTAGCTGGCTGGCAACACGGTTTTTTTTCGTCCTTAAAAAGCTTTGAAAGGCATTACCTAAAGTAAAGTAAAAATAAAACCATAAATTTCAATGCTATAAATATAATATTTAATTAAAATGGAAATAGTTTTTGATTTTACATTTAAAATACATATGCTCTGATCCTGTAGCTCACTAATCACCCTTTTTGTGGATCGACCATGTTGATCTGCCTGTAAACAGGAGAGAGCAAGCATGACAGACTCAGTTATTACCCACGAATTACACTTCCAGAAGCCCTTTTATCATCTTGAAAAACAGCTTCTTACTGAAGAGGCCGTCGCGTTTTTACAGGATCTGGTTATCCGTTTTGCCCCCCAACGCGATACGTTATTAGCGGCGCGACAGGCACGACAAGAAAAGTACGATGCCGGGTCGTTACCTGATTTCGAAATGGAAACGGCTTCCATCAGAGAGCGAGAATGGACGATTCGCGGTATTCCCTCGGATTTACGGGATCGTCGCGTGGAGATTACCGGACCGCCGGATCGCAAAATGGTAATTAATGCCCTGAATGCGAACGTAAAAGTATTTATGGCTGACTTTGAGGATTCCCTGGCACCGACCTGGGAAAAGCTGATGGAAGGGCAGCAAACCCTGCGTGAAGCCGTGGCTGGCACATTGTCTCATACCAGCGAGACAGGCAAGATCTACCAGCTTCGCGCCGATCCGGCTGTCCTGATGTGTCGGGTACGCGGACTGCATCTGTCAGAGAAACATGTCAGCTGGCAGGGCAATGCCATTCCTGGCGGACTGTTTGATTTTGCACTCTACTTTTTTCATAACGTCACGAATCTCCTGGCGAAAGGTAGCGGTCCCTATTTTTATCTGCCTAAAACGGAAAGCTGGCAGGAAGCGGCCTGGTGGCGAGAGATCTTTAGCTTCGCTGAGGATCGTTTTGATCTGGCGCGAGGCACAATTAAAGCCACAGTCTTAATTGAAACGCTGCCCGCCGTGTTTCAGATGGACGAGATTCTGTGGAATCTGCGCGATCATATCGTAGGCCTGAACTGCGGGCGCTGGGATTACATTTTCAGCTACATCAAAACATTACGGGAACATGAAGATCGGGTTCTCCCTGATCGTCAGTCCGTGACCATGGCTCAGCCTTTTCTGGATGCTTACTCGCGGTTGCTGGTTAAAACGTGTCATCGCCGCGGTGCCTTTGCTATGGGCGGTATGTCAGCGCTTATTCCCAGTAAAGACAGCGCACGTAATCAGTGGGTGTTGCAGCGCGTCAGGGAAGACAAGCAGCGCGAAGCCAGTAACGGACATGATGGCACCTGGATCGCACATCCAGGCCTGGCCGATACCGCAATGGCGGTGTTTAACCAGGCGCTGGGCGATCACCCCAATCAGCTTCATGTTCTGCGCCACGAAGACGCTCCGGTGCAGGCCGAACAGCTTCTGGCGCCCTGCGAAGGCGATAGAACGGAAGCAGGGATGCGCGCCAATATCCGTGTGGCATTGCAATACCTCGAAGCCTGGATTAGCGGCAACGGCTGCGTTCCTATTGACGGCCTGATGGAAGATGCCGCCACCGCCGAAATCGCCCGTACCTCTATCTGGCAATGGATCCATCACAAGAAAACCCTGCGCGATGGGCAGCAGGTCACGGCGTCGCTGTTTCAGCAGTTGCTCAACGATGAGTTGCACACGCTGCAGATGAATCTGGGTGATAAGACGTTCAGTTCAGGTCGTTATGAGGAAGCAGCGCGATTAATGGCGCAAATCACTACCGAAAACGAACTGGTTCCTTTTCTTACTCTGCCGGGCTATCGCCTGCTTCCCTGACATAAGGAGTGGTTGCCATGACACGTACACAACAGATTCAGCAACTCGAACAAGACTGGCAGGAAGCACGCTGGCAGGGAATTACCCGCCCTTACAGCGCACAAGATGTTATCTCGCTGCGCGGTTCAGTTCTGCCAGCCTGTACGCTGGCCGAGCGGGGTGCCGGTAAACTCTGGTCATTACTTAATGGCAGCGCGCGCAAAGGTTACGTCAATAGCCTCGGCGCTTTAACCGGCGGTCAGGCATTGCAGCAGGCCAAAGCCGGAATAGAAGCCATATACCTCTCTGGCTGGCAGGTAGCCGCCGATGCCAATCTGGCGGGGCAAATGTATCCCGATCAGTCGCTGTATCCGGTGAACTCGGTGCCTGAGGTTGTCACCCGGATTAATCAGACCTTTCAACGTGCCGATCAGATTCAATGGGCCAACGGCATTGAACCGGGCGACAGCCGCTTTATCGACTATTTTCTGCCCATCGTGGCGGATGCCGAAGCGGGTTTTGGTGGCGTACTGAATGCCTTTGAACTGATGAAGGCGATGATCAGCGCAGGGGCAGCAGCGGTCCACTTTGAAGATCAACTTGCGGCCGTGAAGAAATGCGGCCACATGGGAGGCAAGGTACTTGTGCCTACCCAGGAGGCCGTACAGAAACTGGTTGCTGCACGCCTGGCCGCCGATGTGATGGGTGTTCCCACCATTCTGCTGGCGCGAACGGATGCCGATGCCGCTGACCTGATCACCTCTGACTGCGATGACTATGACCGTCCGTTTATCCGTGGCGATCGTACCGCGGAAGGCTTCTACCGCACTCATGCCGGCATTGAGCAGGCTATCAGCCGCGGTCTGGCTTATGCGCCTTATGCTGACGTGCTGTGGTGTGAAACGTCGACGCCCGACCTGGCGATGGCGCAGCGCTTCGCCGAAGCCATCCATGCCCGCTTTCCCGGTAAACTGCTGGCTTACAACTGTTCGCCTTCGTTTAACTGGAAAAAGAACCTCGACGACAGCACCATCGCGGCCTTTCAGCAGGCGCTCAGTGAGATGGGCTATCGCTTCCAGTTCATTACCCTGGCCGGTATTCACAGCATGTGGTTCAACATGTTCGACCTGGCACAGGCTTATGCTCAGGGCGAAGGCATGCGTCACTATGTTGAAAAAGTCCAGCAACCAGAGTTCGCTGCCCGGGAGCGGGGGTACAGTTTTTCCTCGCATCAGCAGGAAGTGGGCACCGGCTATTTCGATCAGGTCACCACGATTATTCAGGGCGGTCAGTCCTCCGTTACGGCGCTGACCGGATCGACCGAAGAGCATCAGTTTTGAGTGAAGTCTGTGTCTTTCCCGCCCGGTAACGGTGGGCGGGCTTTTTCAGGAGTGGATTATGCCGCCACGTGAATCCCTAATCGCGCACACCATTCTGCAGGGCTTCGATGCGCAGTATGGCCGTTTTCTTGATATTACGGCGGGTGCTCAGCAGCGTTTTGAACAGGCTGAGTGGCTGGCCGTACAGCAGGCTATGAAGGCACGAATTCATCTTTATGACCACCATGTGGCGCTGGTTGCCGATCAACTGCGCGCACTGAACGGGGCGGCGCACTGGGACGATGCTTTTTGGCTGAAGATCAAAAACCACTATGAAACCCTGTTACCCGGTTATCCGCGTTATGAAATTGCTGAAAGCTTTTTCAATTCCGTTTACTGCCGGCTGCATGGTCACCATGCATTACAGCCGGAACGGTTATTTATCTTCAGCTCGCAACCGCCTGCGCCACAACGTCAGGTTTCGCGTCCACTGGCGCGAACCTATCGGCCCGATCGGGGCTGGCAAACACTGCTGCATGAGGTGCTACGCGATGTGCCTTTGACGCTGCCCTGGCAGGATCAGGCGCGCGATGAAGCCTGGATTGTACGCCATTTGCATGAGGCGTTCTCTTCCGCGCAACTGGCACAGGGCTGGCTGGACGTCTGTTGTGAGCTGTTTTACCGCAACAAAACCGCCTGGATCGTGGCTCGCCTGCATCTGCCCGACGCTATCCTGCCATGCCTGTTGCCGGTTCAGCGCAGCGAGCAAGGTGAATTGTGGATCGATACCTGCCTGACGGATGTGAACGAGGCCAGCATCGTGTTCGGCTTTGCCCGCGCGTACTTCATGGTTTATGCCCCATTACCCGGCGCGCTGGTCGCATGGCTGAAGCCTGTCTTACCGGGTAAAACGCTGGCAGAACGTTATATGGCCATCGGCTGCCAGAAACATGGCAAAACGGAAAGCTACCGGGAATATCTGCAGGCGCTGGAGCAAACGGATGCCGCCTTTGAGATTGCGCCAGGCATCCCTGGCATGGTGATGCTGGTCTTTACGCTGCCGGGCTTTGATCGGGTGTTCAAAGTCATCAAAGATCGCTTTGCTCCGCAAAAAGAGGTCACGGAAGAGCAGGTAAGGGCCTGCTATCAGCAGGTTAAAGAACATGACCGTGTGGGACGCATGGCTGACACGCAGGCCTTTGAACAGTTTGCGCTGCCGCTCGCACGTATTACGCCGGCACTGCTGGTGGCATTCCAGAATACGATTGCCGGAAAAATGCGTATTGAAGGCGATCGCCTGATCATCAGTCATCTGTGGCTGGAACGTCGTATGCAGCCGCTTAACCTTTTTCTGGCTGAGGCCAGCGACAGCCAACGTGCTCAGGCCATTGAAGAATATGGCAACGCGATCAAACAACTGGCTGCCGCTAATATCTTTCCCGGTGATATGCTGTTTAAAAATTTTGGCATCACCCGTCATGGACGCGTGGTGTTTTATGACTACGATGAGATTCGCCCGATGCAGGAACTCCATTTCCGTGACGTGCCTGCGGCGCGTTACGAGGAGGACGAGTTAAGCGCCGAGCCCTGGTACAGCGTTGGGCCAGATGATGTTTTTCCTGAAACCTTTCGTTATGCCCTGTGCAGTGAGCCGAAAGTCGGGGCGCTGCTCCAGCAACGGCATCCGGAAATTTTTGACGCGAGCTGGTGGCGCGCCCAGCAGCGGCGCATTGCGCAGGGGCATATTGAGGATGTTATTGCCTGGCAGCCCGCCCAGCGCTTCTGTGTGCGCTATGGCAGCAGGCTTGCACCGCGGCATAAAATCCCAGAGCACCCCGACCAGGAACGGGAACCGCTTCAGCCGTCACTCTTTGCCAGCGGCCAGGAGTCAAACAGATAACCATCAAAGTCGAGATCGTCCACGTTGGAAAATTCCAGTAAACGCTGCTTCACATTTTCCAGATGCTGCCACATAGCCAGCTTAGCGGCGCGGGCATCTTTTTTGATCAGCGCGGCAAGAATTTGCCGGTGATCGACCAGCCACGCTTTACGGTATTGGGTATCGCCAAGATGACTGTGCAGCTGAATCCACATAGGGTTGTTTTCGCGCCACTGCCATGACTGGCGAAATACGTCGACCAGCATACTGTTATGCGTGGCTTCAGCGATGGCCAGATGAAAGTGCATATCACCTTTTTCCGGGTTTCCCAGCGAACACGAGGTCAGCTCGCGTTCTTCCAGCAGCAAAGCCTGACGCATTTTGATGATGTCCGCCCGTGTCGCCTGCAGGGCGGCAAACTCCGCGATATTGCTTTCCAGCAACTGTCGCGCCTGAAGCTGCTCAAACGGGCCGGCATCGTTGTGAAAGGAGGGATTTGCCTCACTAATACGGCATGGAGAGCTGTGCGCTGTGACGTAAATACCGGCTCCCCGTCTGACTTCGATCAGCCCTTCGATTTCCAGCATAATGAGCGCCTCGCGAACGACGGTGCGGCTGACGTTAAGCATGCCAGCCATTTCACGCTCGGGTGGCAGGCGCCCGCCCGGGCGATAGGGCGTTTCCACAATGCGCTGCCGGATTTTTGCGGCGACTTGCTGATAAGGACGTTGCTGAGAGACAGATCTCATAGTGATGCTCCCGTCAGATACCGTTGCGGCAAAAATTTTACCACCTCACGATCGGGATAACAGGGTTCAGCGCACGTTAAGATAAGCAGGATGACGCGTTGGCGCGCCGTTTTATTCTTTAATTAACAATAAATTGCGAGAATAATTAAAAGCGGCATCAAGAGATGCCACTTTGGAAACATACAGGCTACTTCATCTGATGATTTGTTACTTCAGCATGAAGTCATATTGCATACCGGCTTTCACATCCCAGTAATTGAGCCGGTCACCCAGTGAGCTACCGGGGCGCTTCTCCCTGGCTCTGTCGGCGGCAATATACATGTTCAGGCCTTTAAACGGGCCCTCTGCAACGTTGTACAGGATCGCGCCCATCAGGCCCACTCCGTTGATTCTGGTATGGCGCTGTTTGTCTTCATAACCGTGAGTAAGAATCGGGCCCAGCATAACGCCGACGTTCGGGGTGAAGAAATATTGCCCGCCAAGCTGAACAGACAGCATGCCTTCTTTATTGCGATCAATACTCAGCGAGTCGGGATAGCCAATATCCGTATAGATAATGCGACCATCAATATCATGGGTAAGCTTACCCACGGCACCAAATAACCGGGCATTCGCAAACGAATAGGTTAATCGCCCGGAAATCAACGCCGTCTCGTGGTGATAACTGAGAGGCTTACTCATCCCCTCAACCTGACCATAAAAACCCATCAGCTCCCATTTGAGTGCGCGATCGTCAGCAAAGGCATAGGTTTTTTCGACGATGCTTTGCACCTGAGTCGATACATCTTGTTGATAAGAGGCACCCAGTGAATACCGCGAAGAAGCATCGTGCCAGGATCCCACCAGATAGCCGCGGCTCCGATGGGGATGGTATTTCCCTGTTGTGCTGTTAATCACGCCTTCATCACGCACGCCCGTGGCAGAGTCGACATAATAGAACGCGCGCTTACGCCACATTGACCAGAATTCCAGATTCTCTGTCGCCTCAAAGTGGGCCAGTGCACCTTCAGAAATCGTCTGTATCGTGCGTGACGAATTATCGGCGATCAACGGGATGCGCCAGGGCAGACTGCCGTAACCATAATCCGTCCCAAACCGCCCGAGCGTCAGGCGAAGATTCTCTGCCGGTTTAAGTTTGACCGCGCCAATGGCCACACCAAAGCTGTCGTGACCGTCCAGATAATAGCGGGTGCTCCAGCCGGCGTTTGCACCCAGCTTGTACACATAATACGCTCCCGCGCTCACGCCGATGACGTCATTGTAATAGCGCGTATTCACATCAATCAGCCCACCCTGTACCCAGGCGTAAATATGACGATCTGAACCCGCGCTGGGTTTGTCGGCCCGCCGAAAATCGTTTTTCAGACGAATGCGCAGGCTGTCCTCATCGTCATTAATCGCGGCAGCATAAAGCGGAGAGGACGGGAAAAACAGGCTGACAAGCAGAATGCAAAATAGGGCAATTTTCATCACGTATCCATACCGTATGTGAACAGAGCCGGATGACGTCGGGCCGGGCGGTTATCCGCATGCCTTGCGTTTTACCTTTCCTGACCCGCGTCAACCCGACCAGATTAAGGCCGGGTGCATTTATCCTGTTGCCAGACCTGCTCGTAGTCGTAGCCCGTCAGGGCTTTCACGACCTCTTTGGTTTCGGGTGTGCAGTCGGCTTTATCGCCGCCTGCCTTGAGGCGATCAATTTCATTCACCAATACCCGATGCGTTTCGCGTGTCAGTTTAAATTTGAAGGTCATATATAAACTGATCAGTAACAGACCGCCGGTGCCGAAGACCAGGAGCCCGGTAATCGCATTGAGCGCACTTTCCGGTTGAATTAACTGGCCTTT
Source organism: Pantoea sp. BR_17 (assembly GCF_041955125.1). Taxonomy (NCBI): domain Bacteria; kingdom Pseudomonadati; phylum Pseudomonadota; class Gammaproteobacteria; order Enterobacterales; family Erwiniaceae; genus Pantoea; species Pantoea sp. BR_17. The sequence goes on from NZ_JAVAXT010000010.1 coordinate 11,811, forward strand.
AACAAAATGATTGTGTTCCAGTACCGCACCCACCACCATAATGGCGACGGCCACGGTACTTTTTCGCATCAACGTCATGACGCCAGCAAAAACGCCTTCGCGCCGCTGACGCGTGACCATTTCATCCACATCGGGAATAAAGCTGTAAATATTCCAGGGGATAAAGTAAAGCCCCGCACGGCCAAAACCCAGCAGGACAAAAATGAGCGTGGTCAACCACCATGACGACACTGCCGAATGGCCGATAAACATTAAAATCAGATAACCCAGCACACCTAAAATACACAGGTAGGAAATACGCATGGCGTAGGCGGGCCTGACATTCAGTTTATCCAGCATAAACATGAAAAGCAGCGTGGAAGGAATGGAGACGGACGTCGCAATGGAAAGATAGGCCGACGCGTTGGCCGCATCCAGATTTAAACCGTAGACAACAAAGTAAACGAAGACAGCAATAAAAATATCCAGTGCAGTAAATGAAGAGATATAGATAATTAAATGTTGTATGAATATTTTTATTTTGAATGTTGTCATTAACTCGACAAACATATTTTTCAGGTGGCTCAATAATCCGAGGCTGGGACCCGTATTGCGCCGTTCAAACTCTTCCGGGTTCATATCTTTTGACTCCCAGGTACAATACCAGGTAATCAACACCACAATAAAGAACAGGCAGGAAAACATAATACCGGTGTAGGTATAGGTCAGCGCCGAATCCTGGCCAAAATACTGAATCACAATGCCCGGCACCGAAGCGGTCAGGAAGGTTCCTACCTGAGAAAATGTCAGGCGGATGGCGGCCATCCGTGTTCTTTCACCAAAATCATTGGTCATTTCTGCCGCCAGGGTTTCCCACGGTACCAGCACCATGGCAACCAGCAGTTCTACCGCCAGGTAGGTGCCAAGGTAGTACCAGTAGTTCATGTCGCTGACCCAGACCAGCGCGTAAACAAACATCATTGGCGCGCTGATGAGCAGGAAGAAGCGACGGCGACCAAAGCGCTTACCGAGCCGGGTACTGCCGAATTTATCGGTGATATATCCCATCACCGGACTCAGAATGGCATCAATAATACGGGCAATAGCAAAAATTGAGCTGGCTTCCAGCATTGAAAGCCCACAGAACGTCGTATAAAAAAACAGTAACCATGTACCGATTAAAGCCATGGACCCACCGCCAAAAATATCAGTAATGCCATAGCCAATGGCGGTGCCTGTCCCCACTTTTCTGCGCACGGGCTGTGCTAACGTTGTCATAATATTCCCTTAATAAAATCGGAGTGGCGCTCAGACGCATTCAGGTGTCGTATAAGCGTGAAAAAGTAATGCGAACTTTTAAATAAAGCTCTAAAGAATAAACAACGCGGGTGTGTGTTTGCGTTGTCAGTCTTTAATGCAGGTGAGTATTTTTTGTTAAATAAATAATAATTTTTAACGCCGTTATTTAGCGTGGTAAATTTTGGTTGACCAGAATAATGCCCCGCTCTGTGTTCTCTAAAAGGCGCGCTGTTATTTGTACTGATGCGTTAATACGCGTATTTTCGGCGTAGAGCATGGTAATCATTCTGCCCTTTTAAAAAAAAGAGGTCGGTCACAAATACTATGGATGCCGATAAGGTAGACTCAAATTCCCTATTGGTTGACCAGTTGAAAATGGGAGAGAGTTATTATGTAAGACGTGTGTTATTTAATGATGAGATGTTATCTAGTTTAACCATTGTGGTTTGGTTTTTATTTTTCATTATTAAATTATCTAAGTGAATACATTCTTTAAAGATTAAATATTGCCTGAGATTGGATGTTTTATCTTTTTCATTACTTCTGATTAAAAAAGGACTTCATTATGTTTTATTTTACCTCTGGACTCTCTCCTGCCCCGGCAAAGTTCGAAGCCGCAATGGATGCGGTTATTGATCATGCGATTAATAGCCAGCGTGTTGTGGGTACCACAGTGATGGTGGCTCAGGCGGGAAAACTGATTTATCAACGGGCGGCGGGGTGGGCGGACAGAGAGCAAAATAAAGCCATGTCTGTGGATGCGATATACCGTCTTGCGTCACTCACCAAACCCATTGTCAGCCTGACCGCCATGCGCCTGATCGAGCAAGGGGATATCACACTGGACGACGATATCACCCGCTGGCTTCCGGATTTCCGTCCCTGCCTTGAGAACGGTGAGCCAGCCACTATCCGGGTGCGGCATTTGCTGAGCCATATGTCAGGTTTACGCTATCGTTATTCCGCCCCGGCGGATTCGCTTTATCACTCACGCAATGTGTCAGACGGCATCGACTATCAGCCCGGACTCACCCTGGAAGAGAATCTGCAGCGCCTTGCGGGCACCCGGTTACAGTTCCGTCCCGGCACCGGCTGGCGTTATTCCCTGGGCATCGATGTCCTCGGTGAAATCATGGTGCGGGCGACCGGTAAAAGCCTGCCAGAACTGGTGAATCACCATATAACGAGCCCACTGGGGATGGCAGACACGCTGTTTAGCGTCAGAGACGCGTCGCGATTAACCACGGTCTACACGGACGACAACCCGGTGCCTTCAGTCATGCGTGATAATCAGCAGATCCCTTTCGGTGAAGGCACCGCGATTTTTAGCCCCGGCCGTATTCTCAAACCCGATGCCTGGCCGTGCGGCGGCGGCGGTATGGCAGGAACGGCCCTCGATTTTATGCAAGTGCTGGAAACCGTCCGGCGTGAAGGCGCGCCGCTAATCACGCGTGAAAGTTTTGACTACATGACGCAGGAACACGTGACGGCAAACTGGGCTACGCAGGGGCCGGGATGGGGATTTGGTGTGGGCTGGGCACTGCTGGTGGATCCGGATGCTGCCCTGTCGCCTCAGTCAGCCGGTACACTGTCGTGGAGTGGAGCGTATGGACACACCTGGTTCGTGGATCGTCAAAACGCGCTGTGCGTGGTCGCCATGACCAATACCACACCGGAGGGGGTGAATGGGCAGTTTCCTGTGATGGTGCGTGATGCCGTCTATAAAGGTTTACTAAGCGCCTGATATGACAGGCCATCAGCCACTGGCGCGCTGGATCGCGCCAGTGATCTACGCGTCGATTTCCGGACTCGCGCACGGCGCGAAGCCCGTTCCTTAACGACCGCTGTAAGCCTGGGTAACCTGGCGCGCTTCCCGAATGACCAGCGCGCCCAGTTCGGTAATGCGATCGTCAGTCATGCGGGCAATTGGACCCGAAATCGACAGCGCGGCAAAAGGCTCGCCGTGTTCGTCATAAATGGGTGCCGCCACGCAACGCAAGCCGAGCGCATGCTCTTCGTCATCGAAAGAAAATCCACGGGTACGTATTTGTGCCAGGTTAGTTTTCAGGCTCTGCGGAGACATCAGCGTATTGGGTGTGTAGTAATGCAGGCCCTTCTGGTGCAGCAGCGCGGTCACTTTGTCGTCGCTGAGATGGGCAAGAAAGGCTTTGCCCGCTCCGGAAGCATGCATGGGCAGCTTGCCGCCGATCGGTGCGGACATGCGCATGAGCTGCGTGCACTGTACCTGGTCAATAATGACCGCCTGGAAGTCGCTCAGGTCCAGCACCGCCAGATTGACCGTTTCGCCCGAACTCTCCATCAGTGAACGTAACACCGGATGCACCAGCGCCAGCAGGTTGCGGCTCTGCAAAAAACTGCTTCCAACCACAAACGCATGCGCGCCGATTGTCCAGAAACCCAGATCGCCCACCTGGCGTACAAAGCCCTGCTGCTGCATTGTGGTCAGCAGACGATGGGTGGTCGAGTTTGGTAAACCCGCCTGTTGTGCCAGTTCGGTAAGTGCCACGCTACCCTGTGAACTGGCGATCAACTCCAGCAACGTCAGCCCCCGTGTCAGTGACTGAACCTGACCGCCAGCCGGAGCGGGAGGTGCCGACGTGCTGCGAGGTTTTTTACCGCGTTTGGCGGCAACAGGCGTAGCCATAGAGTCTCTCCTTTCACATAGTGGAAACCATTTTCGTTTTAATCACCGTAAATGCAAACGCTGGTGCGCTGGTCAGACCTGCTCTCCGTCTCCGCAATCCGCCGGGCCTGACCGGATGTGGAGGCACACGCTGGAATGAAACCTGTGGGGGTAATTTGCGATGTGGTCAGGCGCGTTAAGGTGAGGCAGATATTTTAGTTATCCTGCCAGCCGCTATGTTGCGGTGGCGCAAAGCCAGCACGATCGGATGAAAGATTATGCGGCTGTAAAAACACGTCGGTGAGCGGCGTGGCGCGCGGGCCTTTCAGCTGAGGACGACGCAGACAAAAAAGAAGGCAGCCCGCAGGCTGCCCTCTTTATCAGTTGAACCGCGCATCGCGATCCGAGGTCATGTCATACAGCTGGTACTTGCGTCCCAGCATCTGACCGCCATCGCGGGTGAGCGGAACCCAGTTAATCTGCGCACGGCCACGCGTTGGCGTCACGGTAAACAGATCCATTGGGATGGAAATGTAGAAACCTTTCGTAAAGTCGCCTTCGCCGTACTGCTGAGAGGAGACATTGGTTTTGGTCGCATAGACGCCGACCATGACGCCGCTGTCGAAGCGTTTAGAGACATCCAGCGTGACGCCTTTATCCTTCGCCAGATACTGGCCGATACTGGCCTTAACCAACACATCTTCCGCAAACCACGGCCGCCAGTAACCTGTCAGGTTGCCGGTCGGGGCTTCGTAATGCGTAAACCGCATCATGTCGTTCCAGTCACGCTGGCGCACATAGTTGGCGTCTACGCCCACCGCCCAGTTGCTGTCCACCGGACGATAAAGCACTTCGCCCCCGACACCACCGTACATGGTTTCCAGATAGCCGCCATAGACCTGGCCGTAGAAACCATTGCCCAGATAGTCCATGTAGTTAGCCTGCAGATCGTTGACGTAAACGTTGTTCTCAACGTAGTCACGAATATGCGTACGCACGCGGGGCAGGGTGGAATCGGCGGGGGCACCGTTGTAGTTGAATTTGTTATAGTTATTTGCCACGTTAGCAAACAGGCTGCCACTGACCAGCAGATGATTGGTCAGCCAGTAATCGACGTTGCCCATGACGCCGACCTGATACAGATAAAAGCTCTCCGGGCCGCCGACAGACTGATTGAGTACCGGAGACAGACCGTAATCCAGGCGATCTTTGCGAATAAACATCCCCTGCTCGGTCTGACCCGGATCGACCGGATTTTTGCGTACCTGCTGCAGAGACTGCTCATGTCCTAACGGGTAGCCAGTCAGATCATTACGCAGGCTGGCAACGGACGTTTCTGTCGTCACCTGCGGCATATTGAAGCGCGACTCTGTGACGTTAATCGTATCGATGCCGTCCGGCAGGTTGTTCATGATGATACGATTGGCGCGGTCGACCCCTTCGCGGGTATCGCGATATTTGGTCTGCTCGCCCGATACATACAGCGTATTGCCTTTGGTCTGGATTTTCGGGCCCGCCAGGCCTGCGTCGTACTTCAGCGCAGACAGCTGATTGCCTGTCACCGTGGTCTCCAGCAATTTCGGCTGCGGATGCGGATCATAGGCCGGTTTAGGGCTGTCGATATGATCCTGATGCATATCGTTAAAGTTAGTCCGGATGGTAAAGCCGAACATAAAGGTATTGCCGCGCTCATAGCTGGCATTGATATCCGCCCAGTCAGTTACGCGGTAGATCGCACCGACGTTAACTTTACTGCGCTGCGGCAGGCGTCCGGCAAAATCATCTTTATAATCATTGCCTTCATATTCCACTTTCAGGCGCAGCGGCTGCCACGGCGTTTGGTATTCAATACCGCCGAACACGGCAGAAGGGCCGTGAAACATCTGAGAACCGTTAATCGAGCCAGCCTGTCCCACGCCCGGGCGCTGACAGAAGCTGTCGCTGTAAGAGCAGAAGGGGTTGGAAACGGTTCCGCTGTTGCCCAGATAGCCCCAGCCAAAGCCCAGCGTAAAGTCAAAGGGCCCCCAGGCTTTGGTGGCGACCAGATATTCACTGTCAAATAAGCCGGTACCGCCAAGATCGCGCGTACCGAACGAGACTTCAGGTAACCAGTATCCTTCCTGCCACAGCCGCAGTTTCAGATCGAAGGCTTTATCTTTATAGCTTTGATTACCACTGAAACTCTCTACCGCACTGTAACGTCGTGTCCGCACATCGGTGTAGCGCACAGTCGTTTCCAGCCAGGGGAAAAGCTGTAATGAGGCGGAATAGTAGCGATACTGGTCATTATCGCGGAAGTTAAGGCTGAATTCGCCTTCTCTTGCCATTCGCGCGGTCGGTACCTGCATCAGCCCTACGCCGCCGAAATCAGACTGTGACGGCGTGACGGGCGCCTCATACATTTCCGCCTGCGCCTGGCAGGCGCTTGCTACTGAAACAGCCAACAGGCTGAGAAGATAACGTTTTTTCATCAGTCTGGTATCCGGTGAGTCAGAACAGAAACAAGGCGGCTATTCAGATCGTCAAAGGCGCCTGGCAGGCTCCATGAGGAAAAGCCCACAAAAATAATGCTGCCAGGTTCAGGTTCGACATGGCGATGGTTCCAGTAAGCAATCGGGACGTTCTGCGTCGTTCCGTCTGGCGCAATCACAACCGCGAAATTGCGTTCTGCGCCGGCCAGCCGTGGATGGTCATGCAGGTATTCCCGCACGGACTTGCCCGGTTGCCAGGCTTCGCGTCCGGCTCCGGCAATCGCGCCCAGCAGCAGCACATGATGACTGGGCTGAGTGAGATAGAGATCATAACGCCCGTCCAGGCGGCGGTTGTCTGCTGAATGCAGCCGGATGCGATCAGGATCCAGCGTGACGAACTGACGGCCCGTCACCTTCATGTTGCTGAACTGCCGAATCACCGCGTCAATGGCGGCGGCTTGTTCACCACTGCTGTCGGCCCGCCAGGTACGCAGCGCGGCCAGGGCCTGCTGATACTGCTGCCGGGCCTGGGCTGTCGCTCCCTGCTCAGCAATCACGGCCCGTCGCCAGTCGGTTCGGGCCATTAATGCGGGCTGCGTCACCAACTGCGCCAGATTTTCGACCCGATTGAGCTGCACGCTGGCGGTGTCCTGCGGAGCATGGACGGTAACCTGACCTGCGGCACGGGCACCCAGACTGGTAAGCAGGCTCACGCCTGCCAACAATAGCGTTATTTTTTTCATGATTTCGCCGGTTTCAGAATGGTGATTTCAACAGGGAAGGTATCGGCAGCAAGCATCTGTCGGGATTGCACGACCTGACCGCTGCTGTTATCGATCCAGAACGTGTTTTGCCACTCACGGCCAAGGCTGTCGATACGTAACGCCTCATGCCAGACGCGGCAGGGGATGCGGTTTCCGGCAATCGTCAGAACTTCATCATCGCCACGCTCGAAAGTGGAACTGACGGTGGCGCTCTGGAATTTGCCCTGCCCGGTCCACTGCACAATCCGCGTCCAGTGCTGGCCGTTGGTCAGCGACAGGCCTTTCGCCAGCGGATCCTGTTGCAGGTTACTGACGTTCATCAGGTTGTCGGGCAGGCCCAGCGTTTTAATCAGCCTGCCGTGGGCCGTTACCAGCATCGACTGGTCGCGCGTAATCCATTTTTGTTGGCCGTTTTCGTTGTAACCCAGCACGACAAAAATGCGTGGGCCGTCATTAATGCGTGCATACAGGCTGGCGTAGGGCAGCGCATCAATTTCCTGAGGCGTGACAGTGACATCTTTTGGCCCTTCGATGGCCATTATCACCGTCTGTTCGAGTCCTTTTTGCGTTTGTGTACAGGCCTGCAGCAGCAGGCAAACGAGCAGCAGCGGAAGTTGGCGCACAATGTGTCCCTGATAAATGATGCCAAAGTAAAAATAACCACACGAATGTGTGGTTATGATTAATGCTCCCATACCTCTGTTCTTTCAGCTGCCGACACGCTGGCGTCCTCGTCGCAACACACTCACCTGCGTAAATGCATCACGACTCACACGTTCGCGGCCTTGCTGCAGCCTAAAGAATCAGGGTACCCATCAACGTGTGGTGCCCGTTGTGGTCGTGGTAGTTGTACCCGTATTTGCCCCGTCACCACCGCCAGAAGCGGCAACGCCGAGTCCTACTAACGCGCCGAGCACGCCGATACCTACAGCGGTAGTCGTACCTGCGGAGATTGTCCCCGCCTGTGCGCCTGCTGCGGCACCAGCTTCTTCCGGTGCCGCATAAGCGCTGGAAGAGACGGCGACGAGTAATGCCAGACCGGCAATCATGCGTTTTTTCATAACAACACCTACATTGGTTGAATGAAGGATTGCTATCCAACACATTCGCGAAACAGAATAAACGGTTATCGCAAACCGAAGGACAGACCCATTATGGGCGCGTCCAGTATAGGGCAACAAAATACCAGAGTTGAGTAGTCTTAAAACCTGGTAAATGACGCGTAAAAAAACGGGGCAAATTAAGCGGATTCAGCGTTAACTTATTTTAAATTGGTGAATTTACCGTGAAAGGCCGGATATTTGTCTGTGAGTAAGAGGAAAGCAAAGCGGTTTCTACTTATTTAGTATCTTTTGGTACGGAATGAGAATAATCGGAATTACCTGAATAAGCGTAAAATCCAATCACCTTATAAAACAAGAGGTAAGAAGCATTGGCTTACCGTTTTAGATCCGGTTTTTAGTAGGGTGATACGCTCTGCGCAGCGCGAGGTTCAGAATTGCCGCAGTGCATTTTAAGAATTTTCCAGTCTGCCAGCAGGCTTTTCAGATAAAAAGCAGCGTGCCCGATCGTGATGACAAAAAAAAGGCGGCCGGCAGGCCGCCTCTGTCACTATACGATTAGCGCCATTTCTTGTAGCAGTTAATTAAGGCGTTAGTCGAACTGTCATGACTGGTAATATTACTGTCATCTTCCAGCTCCGGCAGAATACGGTTAGCCAGCTGTTTGCCTAATTCCACGCCCCACTGGTCAAAAGTGAAGATATTCAGAATTGCCCCCTGGGTGAAGATCTTATGCTCGTAGAGCGCAATCAGCGCGCCCAGGCTGAATGGCGTGATTTCGCGCAACAGAATTGAGTTGGTCGGGCGGTTCCCTTCAAACACTTTAAACGGCACGATGTGCGCGACAGATTCCGCCGATTTACCCGCATCAGTAAATTCTTTCTGCACCACTTCGCGTGACTTACCAAATGCCAGCGCTTCGGTCTGAGCAAAGAAATTCGACAGCAGCTTAGGATGGTGATCGGCCAGGGCATTGTGGCTGATGGCAGGTGCAATAAAATCGCAAGGTACCAGTTTGGTGCCCTGGTGAATCAACTGATAAAACGCATGCTGGCCGTTGGTGCCGGGTTCACCCCAGATAATCGGGCCCGTCTGATAGGTCACCGGCTGGCCTGCGCGATCAACGTACTTCCCGTTCGACTCCATATTTCCCTGTTGGAAATAGGCTGCAAAACGGTGCATGTACTGATCGTAAGGCAGGATAGCTTCGGTTTCCGCGCCAAAGAAGTTGTTATACCAGATACCAATCAGCGCCAGCAGAACGGGGATATTCTTTTCGGCTGGCGTGGTAGAGAAGTGCTTATCCATGGCATGCGCGCCACTCAGCAACTGCTCAAAGTTCTCAAAACCAATCGACAGAATAATGGACAGGCCAATGGCCGACCACAGCGAATAGCGGCCGCCGACCCAGTCCCAGAACTCGAACATATTGTCGGTATCGATACCAAATTCGCCCACGGCTTTAGCATTGGTGGAGAGCGCAGCAAAGTGCTTCGCAACGTGTTGTTGATCGCCGGCCGTTTTCAGGAACCAGTCACGTGCGCTGTGCGCATTGGTCATGGTTTCCTGGGTGGTAAAGGTTTTTGACGCCACCAGAAACAGCGTGGTTTCGGGGCTGAGGTCTTTCAGCGTTTCGGCGATGTGCGTACCGTCAACGTTGGACACAAAATGCATGTTCAGGTGGTTTTTGTACGGGCGCAGTGCCTCAGTCACCATAAACGGCCCCAGATCGGAACCGCCGATACCAATGTTCACCACATCGGTGATCGGTTTGCCGGTGTAACCTTTCCAGTCACCGCCAATAATGCGCTCGGAGAAGCTTTTCATTTTCGCCAGCACCGCGTTGACTTCAGGCATCACATCTTTGCCATCCACCTTGATTGGCGTATTGCTGCGGTTGCGCAGGGCGACGTGCAGGACGGCGCGATCCTCCGTCCGGTTAATTTTTTCGCCCGAGAACATGGACGCAATCGCGCCGCTTAAATCGGTTTCTTTTGCCAGGGCCAGCAGTTTATCGAGCGTCTCCTGCGTGATGCGGTTTTTCGAGAAATCTACCAGCATCTGGTCGTCAAAGGTGGCTGAGAATTTAGCAAAACGATCGGCATCCTGGGCAAACAGGTCGGCGATTTTCGCCGTTTTCATCTGTTCATAATGCTCTTGCAGCGCTTTCCAGGCTGCGGTTTGGGTCGGATTGATATTTTTCATGGCAACACTCTTGTTGATATTAAGAACCGTCATTCCATCGGGGTCGCATCGTACCCGGTTAGCATTTCAGTATGACCACAGTTGCAACTGAAAGGAAAAACTTTGTCAGTGCGATGGTGTCAGCGCACGAATACAGCCCGTTTCGCAGTGGATGATGCGGCAATCATTCGGACTGTTTCCATGGGCGAAAGGCTGAAAAGTATGGCGCAACGGCAGCCCACGAACATTGTGCCGCATCAGAATGTGACGACGTTGCTGAAGCCATTTAGCACTGTAGTCGCAGAGATTAGGCAAAATTTGTTATCCGGTGCGCTCTGCATGAAAAATTGTCCCGTGACGGTCATTGACAGCAGGGCCAGAAATCGCTAAATCTATGCGCGCTACTTGCGCACCTGTGCGCAAGCCAGAAGAGGCGCGTCGACCAGGCAGTGTGTTGGAGGAACCGTATCCAGAGATAACACATCAGGGGGAGCGACGCCGAGGTGGTCAACATCACGGTGTGTTGGCTGTCGGCTACAGGGGCTGAATCCCCTGGGTTGTCACCAGAAACGTCCACAGTCGGACGTTTCGCAAGGTGGAGCGCTTCTGGGTGACTCGTCTATTCGATTTTACCCGTTTCTGCTCTTTCCTTGTGCTTAGGCTGAATTACTGTTTCTCATCTCTTAACGGGTGAGGGCAACGTATCCTGACACGAGGTCATACAATGTCTCTGAATCTGAATGTAGCGAAATTTGGCGGTACCAGCGTTGCCGATTTCGATGCCATGAACCGTAGCGCCGATGTGGTGTTGCAGGACAGCAATACCCGGCTGGTGGTGCTTTCTGCCTCTGCAGGCATCACCAATCTGCTGGTCTCCCTTGCCGAAGGTCAGGAGACATCGCAACGCGCGGCGCAGCTCGATGATATCCGCCGCATTCAATATGCCATCATCGATCGCCTGAACAATCCAGACGTTATCCGCGATGAAATCGACCGCATTATCGACAATATCGGCATGCTGTCTGACGCCGCCGCTCTCGCCACCTCCAGCGCCTTAACCGACGAACTGGTCAGCCACGGCGAACTCATGTCGACTCTGCTGTTTGTCGAGATCCTGCGTGAGCGCGGGGTCAATGCGGAATGGTTTGACGTGCGTAAAGTCATGCGCACGAACGATCGCTTTGGCCGTGCGGAGCCTGATGTCGCCGTACTGGCCGAGCAGGTCAGTGTGCAGTTGCAGCCGCGCATTGCCGCCGCTCTGGTGGTCACGCAGGGCTTTATCGGCAGCGAAGAAAAAGGACGCACCACGACGCTGGGCCGCGGCGGCAGTGATTACACGGCCGCACTGCTGGGTGAAGCATTAAACGCTGCGCGCGTGGATATCTGGACAGACGTGCCGGGCATTTACACCACCGATCCGCGTGTAGTCCCTGCGGCTAAACGTATTGATGAAATCACTTTTGAAGAAGCGGCTGAAATGGCCACTTTTGGTGCCAAAGTTCTGCATCCTGCCACGCTGCTGCCCGCTGTCCGTAGCGACATTCCGGTGTTCGTCGGCTCCAGTAAAGATCCTGCAGCAGGCGGTACGCGCGTGTGCAATGAGACGGCGAATCCGCCGCTGTTCAGAGCGCTGGCGTTGCGCCGCAAGCAAACCCTGGTCACGTTGCACAGCCTGAATATGTTGCATACGCCGGGCTTCCTGTCTGAAGTGTTCAATATCCTGGTGCGTCACAACGTGTCGGTGGATCTGATTACCACCTCGGAAGTCAGCGTCGCGTTGACGCTGGATACGACCGGCTCGACTTCAACCGGCGACCATCTGCTGAGCCAGGCGTTGTTAACCGAGCTCTCATCCCTGTGTCGGGTGGAAGTAGAGGAAAACCTGGCGCTGGTGGCCATAATCGGCAATGAACTGTCGAAAGCCTGTGGGGTCGGTAAAGAGGTGTTTGGCGTACTTGAGCCCTTTAACCTGCGCATGATTTGCTACGGAGCCAGCAGCTATAACCTCTGCTTCCTGGTGCCAGGTGACGATGCGGAAAGTGTGGTGCGTACGCTGCACCACAACTTGTTTGAATAAGCGCCGCTGACATCAAAAGAAAGCCGGACCCTGTCCGGCTTTTTACTGACCGGCTGTGATGCCGCCGGACATCATTCCACGCACGTCGCTGATTTTGCTAAAAGCATGTTTGTTGATGCTTGCCACCTTAACCCGTCTGTTCCCCCTGTGGGCCGTCCTGTTGTCTGTCGCGGCTTACTACTCGCCCACCACCTTTCTGGGTATTGGCCCGTGGGTCGCGTATCTGCTGATGCTGATTATGTTCGGTATGGGCGTCACGCTGAATATCAATGATTTCAAACGCGTCTTAACCCGTCCGGCGCCGGTGCTTGCAGGTACATTCCTGCACTATCTGGTGATGCCCCTGGCGGCATGGGCGCTGGCAAAACTGTTTAACATGCCGCCCGATCTGGCTGCCGGGATGATTCTGGTGGGCAGCGTTGCCAGTGGAACCGCCTCGAACGTGATGATTTATCTGGCAAAAGGCGATGTGGCGCTCTCGGTGACCATCTCCTCGGTGTCCGCGCTGGTTGGTGTGTTTGCCACGCCGCTGCTGACCCGTTTTTATGTGGATACGCATATTCAGGTTGATGTTGCCGGTATGCTGCTGAGCATCATCAGGATCGTCGTGATCCCTATCGGGTTAGGGTTGATCATTCACCACACGTTTAACGGTCTGGTTCGTCGGGTAGAGCCTTATCTTCCCGCTTTTTCAATGGTGTGTATTCTGCTGATCATCAGTGCTGTGGTCGCCGGTAGCCAGAGCTTTATTGCCTCGGTTGGCGTGATGGTGATCGCCGCCGTCATGTTACATAACGCTATTGGTCTGCTCGGCGGTTACTGGGGCGGCAAGCTGTTTGGCTTTGATGAATCTACCTGCCGCACGCTGGCGCTGGAAGTGGGCATGCAGAATTCAGGGCTGGCGGCGACGCTGGGTAAACTGTATTTCTCGCCACTGGCTGCACTGCCGGGGGCGTTGTTTTCCGTCTGGCACAACCTTTCCGGTTCCCTGCTGGCGGGCTACTGGTCCGGTAAGCCCACAGATAAAAAGCCGTCATCCCGTCCCTGAGAGACACAGTGCGAAGGCCAAACGGCCTTCGCACTTTCTTTAGTCATAATCCCGCTCATCGTCAGGCTGCTCCAGAACCGTGTAAGCGACCGCGCAAAACAGCGAGTTCAGACGCTTCATATCGCCCAGCAAGCCCAGGTGCAGCGAACTGGTTTCAATGCTCTGAATGTTCTGCTGGTGTAACCGATCAACATGCGAGTGTGAATAGCGGCGTATTTTCAGGCGAAAGCGGTGTTTGGCGCGGCGTAGCCGCTTAGCGCTGGTAACATCGTGAGATAAAAATACCGACAGGCTCAGCCGTAGATTCGCGATAAGCTGCTCATGCAAGGCTTCCAGCTCTTTCAGGCCCTCGGGCGAAAAGGTTCGCCGGGCAGCCAGAGATTTATCGGCGACGTCCCCGCTCATGCGCTCGATAATGTCACCGGCCTGCTCCAGATTCAGCGACATTTCTATGATTTGCCCCCAGCGGCGGGAATCCTCCTCTGATAAATCCTCTTTCGGCATGCGCGCCAGATAGAGTTTGATGGCGGTATACAGGACATCCACATCATCATCCAGCCGCCGTACCGTGCGTTCTGCCCGCGACTCGCCGCGCACCACCTGCAGAAACGTATCCAGCATCTGCTCCAGCACGTCGCCCATACGCAACGCTTCGCGCGCAGCATTCACCAGCGCCAGAGCGGGCGTATCCAGCGCGCTGCTGTCAAGGTGTCTGGGTTTTAGCGTGACGTCACTTTCGGCATCGTCCGCAATCAGTCGACGGCACAGGCGTGCCATCGCATCGGCAAAGGGCACCATGATAATGCAGCGAAACAGGTTGTAGAAAACGTGAAAGAAGATCACCAGCTCTTCGTCATTAACGGGCAGTTTATCCAGCCAGCCCGCTACGGTTTCAACAAAGGGCAGAATTATTACACAACCCGTCAGCTTAAACAGAAAGCTGCCCATTGCAACGCGTTTACCGGCCGCATTGGATCCGCTGCCGTTAATAACCGCCAGTAAGCCGCTGCCCAGGTTCGCGCCGATTACCAGACACAGGGCCACCTTGAAGGCGATCACGCCTGTGGCGGTCAGTGTGGCGGTAATCAGCACAGCGGCGAGACTGGAGTAGCTGATAATAGCAAAGACCGCTCCGAGCAGAGCGTCCAGCATTACGTCACCGGTTAAACTGGAAAACAGAACCTGCACGCCAGCCGCCTGGGTAATCGGTCGGGCGGCTTCAACAATCAGCTGTAGCGCCAGCAGAATTAACCCCAGACCTATGCTGGTCCGGCCAAGCTGACCTGCCCGGCTTTGTTTGCGACTCAGGAAGAAAACCACGCCAAAAAAGATAAACAGCGGGGAAAGCCAGGAGAGATCGAATGTCAGGACGCGCGCCATAATGGCCGTACCGACGTCAGCGCCCAGTATCACTACCAGAGCGGGTGTCAGGCTGACAAGATTTTGAGCCACAAACGAGGTAACCAGCAGCGTGGTGGCATTACTGCTTTGCACCAGCATCGTTACGCCGATACCGGCAAGAAACGCCATCGGCTTCTTTTCCACGCTGCGACTGAGCACCCGGCGCAAATCGGCCCCGTAAACGCGCATAATGCCGGAGCGCGTAATGTGCGTGCCCCAGACCAGAAGCGCAACGGCAGACAGTAAGTTAAGCAGGGTTAACACGTAACGTTGCTCCTCAACCATCAGGCTTACGGCATGACAGATTGCCAGCCTGATGGAGAGCGCAATCTGCGAACATGGCTGCCGGACGTTGCGAACTTTTTTCCAGTGTTTTAAATGACCTGCGCAGCGTCGGCCCCTTTAAATGTAGACCACTCTGCGGATACCTCACGACAAATCCGGCTGGCCTCAGGCGGACCTTTCCCGCCGCGCGCGGCCGGTGCGCTTTTTTCTGGGGTCAGTGAAGGGCGTGGCGACAAAGTCAGTACGGCAGGTGATCAGCGGAATAACGGCAACAGAAGGACGGGTTGTGCCGTTCGCCCAACCCGCCAGACCCGGGGCGGCAGTTTACTGTATTCCTGCCGCCAGAAGCGGGAAGAGGGTCAGAGCGAAACCTGTGCCAGCAGATCGTGATGCACCGGCTTGTCATGAGGAACGCCGAGCAGTGTACACAGCGTGCCGCAGAGATCGGTTTGTTGCAGTTCCAGCCCAGGCTTTAGCGAGAACCCGTCACCAAAGACAAACAGGGGAACGGTCGTTTCCTCCGGCAGCATGCCACCATGTGAGCGGTCGTCGTTCATGCCATGGTCGGCGGTCACCATCACCTGATAGCCTTCTGCCAGCCAGCCAGGCATCCATTGCGACAGGTAACCATCCGCCATGCGTGCCCGGTTACGATACTGGGGCGAGGACAAGCCATGTTGATGACCGGCATAATCGATATTCATTGGATGGATGAGGAGGAAGTCCGGGTTGTGCCGCAACCTCAGGCTCTCAGCATCTTCAAACAGGTGCGAATCGGGGTAACTGTCGTCAACGTAAAAGTGCCCGAACTGGACAGGCAGGGCCGGCGCTTCGGTATGACGATCGCGCGCGGGCTCGAAAGGGCTGCGGTTGTAAAGTTCACTGATCCAGTGATAAGCCGCTGCGGCGGTGGTCAGGCCCGCATCACGCGCATAGTGAAATACGCTCTGTTCGTGACTCAGGCGGTTTACCCCGTTGTGGATGATTCCACTTTGCACAGGCGCAACACCGGTCAGAATGCATTCATACAGCGGACGCGACAGAGAAGGCAGTGCACAGGTGAGATGATAATAATGCCCTTTACCTTGCGCACATTCTGCGTGCAGATAACCCATCGCATGATGGGCAACGTGATGGCTCAGGCCGTCCAGAATCACCAGAATTGTTTTCATGTTGTCCTCTCTTGCTGCGGCGTCTTCACGCCACAGGGGGCGTTTGTCTGCGTCTCTGACGTCGGGCTGTTTTAACGCCGCCAGCGCAACGCCGTCCGGCCGCATCTTAATAGTTGAGTAAGTGCACACTAACCTGGCGTAATCCCGTAACCGTTAATGCGGAACAGATTAAGCCTGGCCGGGCATGAACGCCGCTGTTGGCTGCGCGGAGGCCAACGCAACGTGCCGCCTCAGGACGCTTATCCATTGAGTCGGGTATGGAAGCGGGCGCTAACTGACTGCCGGGGTTGAAAAACCGAGCCAATGTAAATGTCGGATGTGAAAACCGTATGACAGGACGGCACGACGGAGTGGGTCTGCCAGCCGATATGATCGGTCTGTCCGGTTGGCTTTCATCAAAAGACAGGTTCGTACGGTCCCGGCGGTATAACCCAGGATGCCGGGGCTGGCATTCCATCGCGCAGTCTGGTGATTTGAAAGACGCTGTTAAGTAAGCTTGAGGGCTATATTGTGATTTACGTCACACTAAAGCATGATAATGCCAGAAAACATCCCTTTATTTTCGAGGCGTGAAATGAGTGATAAAAACCCGATAGCACAAAAGATAGCGCGCCTGATGCAATGGGTGCTGAATGCAGGATTGCTGATTCTGGCGTTCATTTTAATGGTCTTCCTGGGCAAAGAGACGGTCCATTTAGCCAACGTCCTGTTCAGCACGGGCGAGCAGGCGTCCTCCTATCTTCTGATCGAAGGCATCGTGATTTACTTCCTTTACTTTGAGTTTATTGCCCTCATCGTGAAGTACTTCCAGTCGGGTTACCATTTCCCGTTACGCTATTTCGTCTATATCGGCATCACGGCTATCATCAGGCTGATTATCGTCGACCACAAAAATCCCTTTGATACGCTGTGCTACTCGGCTGCTATTCTGCTGCTGGTTATCACCCTGTGGCTGGCAAACAGTAACCGGCTTAAGCGCGAATAACCTCGCGTTTGCATGACGGACGGGTGTGCCGTGAATCGCTCTGCGCTAAACTACCTGCCTGAAAATTTTTGGGGGAAAGTGTCATGACGCAAGACCCGCTCCGTTTATTACGTTCACTCAACTGGCTGGCGCTGGACGGTGCTGCTCTGTCGCCATCACTTCGTGACTGGCTGATGGAGGAGGACTCTATGACCAGGCGCTTCGAACAGCATTGCCAGAAGGTCAGGGTGGAGCCCGTTCGTGAAGGGTTTATCCACGCTGACGAATTAGGTGACGAAGGTGCGCTGTTACCCGCTGATCAGAGCTTCTGGCTGCGTGAAGTGATCCTGTACGGCGACGAACAACCCTGGCTGGCGGGACGCACGCTGGTGCCTGAAAGCACCCTGAACGGTCCCGAAGCGATGTTGCAGCAGCTCGGAACGCGACCGCTGGGACGTTACCTGTTCTCCTCTTCAACCCTGACCCGCGATTTTATCGAGCCCGGTAACGTTGAATCGCTGTGGGGACGTCGGTCGCGCCTGCGTTTATCGGGGAAGCCCCTGCTGCTAACCGAATTATTTTTACCGGCGTCGCCGGTTTACCGTTACCAGGGTTAAGGATTTGACCTGTGCAAAACAGACAACAAATGACCAAATGGCAGGCTTACAGCCGCCTCATGCGAATTGATAAACCTATTGGCACACTGCTGCTGCTGTGGCCGACGTTGTGGGCGCTGTGGCTGGCTAACAGGGCGATGCCGCCGTTACCGGTACTGATCGTGTTTGTCGCGGGCGTATTTGTCATGCGTGCAGCTGGCTGTGTGATTAACGATTATGCTGACCGCAAAGTCGACGGCCATGTGGAACGCACAAAGCTCCGGCCACTGGCCAGCGGTGCTGTCACGGCGAAAGAGGCTAAAATGCTGTTTGTGGTACTGGGGCTGATCGCGTTTGGCCTGGTACTGAGCATGAACCTGATGACGATTATGCTTTCTGTTGTCGGGCTGGCGCTTGCCTGGGTTTATCCTTTTATGAAGCGCTATACGCATTTGCCGCAGGTAGTCCTTGGCGCCGCATTTGGCTGGGCAATTCCCATGGCCTGGGCTGCTGTTAGTGAGTCCTTACCTCTGGTTTGCTGGCTGGTATTTCTCGCCAACATTTGCTGGACGGTGGCCTACGATACGCAATATGCCATGGTGGATCGCGAGGACGACCTGAAGATTGGCGTGAAGTCCACAGCCATTCTGTTTGGCCAGTACGACAAATTGATTATCGGCCTGCTGCAACTGGCGACGCTGGGGCTGATGGCGCTGGTAGGGACACGGCTGCATCTGAATGGGGCGTTTTACTGGACGCTGTTACTGGCGGGCGGTTTATTTGTTTATCAGCAAAAACTGATCGCAAAGCGCGCGCGTCAGGCCTGTTTCCAGGCGTTTCTGAATAACAATTATGTAGGGCTGGTGCTGTTTCTCGGCGTGTTAATGAATACTCCGCCGTTCTCAAACCTGTTGTAGGGCAGGCACCGAACGTAGCGCCAGTGCGATGCACAGTGTGAGGTTCAGTAAGCAATAAAAAAGGCGACCAGTCAGGTCGCCTTTTTTTGTCATGCCAGCACGTTAGCTGTGTGCAACGGCGCTCTCGATGGTCATACGAACATCGCTGGTGACCAGTTCTGCCAGAATGTGCCAGGTCGCCAGCGTCTGCGCCACATCCGCATCGCCACTGTCGCTGATATAGCCTTCATCGCGCAGGGTCAGTACCAGTGTAGAGAACACCGCTTTATCGAAAAACTCAGGCGCATTGATGCCATGCAGTACGCTCAGGCGCTGGGCCAGCGTGCGGCTCTCTTTTTCCAGCGTGCCGCGGTTGATGGTGGGCTTGGCGCTGAGAATCGAGAAGGTGATGGCGTAACGCTGCAGCGTTTCACGTACACCGGCAGCCAGCAACTGCAGCGTACGGTAACGCGCCGTGTTGAACGACAGCAGACCTGCCTCAACGGTAATCAGTCCCTGGCGCGCCAGCTCCTGGCATAAGTCAGCCAGCAGCTGCGGCAGCTGGTCGTTGCCCCAGCGCAGGAACAGCTCGCTCTTCAGCATGGGGTAAATCAGGCTGACCTGGCGCAGCAGTTCGGCTTCGCTCAGGTTACGGTGCTGCTGGATGATGGCCGCAATCAGAGAGGGCATCACCAACATATGGTGGATGTTATTCCGGTAATAGGTCATCAGCACCGCCTGCTCGCGCGGCAGAATAATGATGTCGCCGATACTGTCCTTCTCACTCTCAAACTTGTTCATACTCAGCGCGTGATCCAGCAACGCTTCCGCAGACATGTCAGGCAAAGTGGCATCCGGCGAGTAGGGCACATTACGTAATAACTGGGTATAGCACTCCAGCTGCTCAATCAGCTGTTCACGGGTCAGCGAACGCTGGCGGGAAGCGAGCAGTGCCGTTACGCACAGGTTCATGGCGTTCGCGGCACCGGCTTCATTAATACGTACCATGATGGTGGCGGCGATATCATTGGCCGTTGGCGTTAACCAGCCCGGACGTTGCGCTTCAATGGGATCGATAGACTCACGCCATTCCGGTACGCGCTTGTTCAGATAGTTGATCAGCGGCAACGGCTCACCAAAGTTCACATAACCCTGGCCCAGGTTGCGCAGCTTACGCAGGCCGCGCACCATCTGCATAAAGCCTTCTTTCTCTTTTGCCGCACCGCGTAGCTCTTTAGCGTAAGTACCCACTTCCATTACATGTTCATAACCGATGTAAATGGGCACTAACGTAATAGGTCGCGTGCCGCCGCGCAGCATGGCCTGCAGCGTCATAGAGAGGGTGCCGGTTTTCGGATCCAGCAGTCGGCCGGTACGTGAGCGTCCACCTTCCACGAAATACTCGACGGAATAGCCGCGGGTAAAGAGCTCGCCAAGGTATTCACGGAACACGGTTGAATAGAGCTTGTTGCCTTTAAAGGTACGACGAATAAAGAAGGCACCCAGACGACGGAAAATCGGCCCGGCAGGCCAGAAGTTCAGGTTAATCCCTGCGGCAATATGCGGCGGAACCAGGCCCTGGTGATACAGCACATAAGACAGTAGCAGGTAGTCCATATGGCTGCGGTGGCAAGGCACATAAACAATTTCATGGCCGTCCTGCGCCAGCTGACGTACCCGCTCACCGCCGTTAACGTTGATCCCCTGATAGAGTCGGCTCCAGAGCCAACCCATCACGCGGTCGGTGATACGAATCGCTTCGTAGGAAAAGTTGGCCGCAATTTCTTCCATCATTTCAATGGCGTTTTGCTGCGCTTTCTCATGGGAGATTTTCTTGCTACGCGCCTCGTCTTCCACAGCTTTTTCAATCGCCTTCGACTGCAACAGGCGATTGAATAAATCCTGGCGAGCCGGCAGGCGCGGTCCCACCGCAGCCAGGCGCTGACGGGCAAAATGGATGCGCGCTACGCGAGCCAGCTTCTGCGCAATCGACTTGTCGGTACCGTGTTCGGTCGCCATACGACGCAGGGAGACCGTGGGCGAAAAACGCACAAAACTGTCGCGGCCATGCCAGAGAACGGCAAAGAATTTTTGAATGCCGTTAAGGAGCCGCAAATGAGGCGGATGATCGTCGCCCTGGACTTCCCGACCCGGCGCACGGCCAAACATGACTGAAACCGGTAACATCTGAACATCAAGTTCAGGGTTGCTGCGGTGCAGATCAAGATATTCGTGGAAGATTTTGACCGATTCAAGGCTGGGCACAAAATAGGGGAACACACGCGGACCGTCATTAATAAAGACATGACGCGGCAACAGGGCGCCGTCTATCTCCAGCGGAATAAGCGGATCAGGCAGATCGTGCCGGATGCACTGCGCGCGTAAAGTCAGGAGATCGGCCTTTGAATCATAAGGCAGGACATACATAATAGGCCGGGTAGGATCCAGCCCATGTTCGGACACGGGATCAGCCGGAATGGCCTTACTCTTTACCAGAAATGAAAGGGGTAAGTTCAGCAATTTATAGAAAATTTTACGCCAACCTGACATAGACAACATGAAGCCTCTTGTTAGCAAAGCGGCGCAAGCATATCAGAACGCGCAGCAAAAATCTGTGACAGCGACAATTGTGCGCTGCCCGGTATTGACGTCAATCCTTTGAAAAGAGTTCCTTTATCATGACAAATAATGTCACCGGCATTACCCGGATTGTGAAAGCGGCTGGCTACTCATGGCAAGGTCTTCGCGCCGCCTGGCAGCATGAAGCTGCCTTCCGCCAGGAAGCCGTAATTTCACTGGCGGCAATTATCCTGGCCTGCTGGCTGGATGTCGATACTATTTCGCGCATCCTGATGATTGGCGCGGTCATGCTGGTGATGATTGTTGAAGTTCTGAACAGCGCCATCGAAGCGGTGGTGGACCGCACAGGGCAGGAACGTCACCCTCTTGCCGGCCGTGCCAAAGATATGGGATCGGCCGCTGTTTTGCTGGCAATAGTACTGGCCCTGTTCGTTTGGGGAACGCTACTTTGGTCGCATTTGCGATAAGCATTCCATCTCCCGTCAAATTACTGATTTTGGCCTGACTTTTGGTTTCCATTTCACCAATACCTGTATATACTCACAGCGACTGTATAAACAACCAGGGGGCGGGATGAAAGCATTAACCAGCAGGCAGCAACAGGTCTACGACTTGATTCGCGACCACATTAATCAAACGGGCATGCCGCCTACGCGTGCAGAAATTGCTGCGCAACTGGGCTTCCGCTCACCTAACGCGGCAGAAGAGCATCTGAAAGCGCTGTCGCGTAAAGGCGTGATTGAAATCGTCTCTGGTGCGTCCCGCGGTATCCGTTTGTTAATGGAAGAAGAACCTTCAGATGGCCTGCCACTCATTGGGCGCGTTGCGGCGGGTGAGCCGTTGCTGGCCCAGGAACATATCGAAACCCACTACAAAGTGGATCCAGACATGTTCAAGCCCTCTGCCGATTTCCTGCTGCGCGTTAGCGGCATGTCAATGAAAGACATTGGCATCATGGATGGTGATTTGCTGGCCGTGCATAAAACGCAGGAAGTGCGTAATGGTCAGGTGGTGGTAGCGCGCATTGACGACGAAGTCACTGTGAAGCGCTGGAAAAAACAGGGATCAGTGGTGCATCTGTTACCTGAAAATACGGATTTTGAGCCTATCATTGTCGATACACGTGCGCAGTCGCTGACGGTTGAAGGTCTGGCGGTTGGCATCGTACGTAACGGTGAGTGGTTGTAACTCTTCTTAAGGTTGGCTCTTTACGTCAACCTTGACGTTACCCAGTCTGCCCCTGTTTTGCCGCTGTGGGTTCATCTGTAACACCAGCGGCGCATTGCACGGACGTTACATGCGCTTCCTGACAGCTACCGATAAAAAACTGTGGCGGCTGGCGCTGCCCATGATCCTGTCAAATATCACCGTTCCTCTGCTCGGCTTAGTCGATACAGCCGTTATTGGCCATCTCGACAGCCCGGTTTATCTGGGCGGCGTTGCGGTCGGGACGACCGTTACCAGTTTCATCTTCATGCTGCTGCTTTTTCTGCGGATGAGTACGACAGGCCTGACGGCTCAGGCGTTTGGCGCGGGCGATAAAACGGCGCTGGCGCGCGCATTGGCACAGCCCCTGATCATTGCCTTACTGGCCGGCAGCCTGTTTATTGCCCTGCGTCATCCTGTTACGGCATTAGCAACCCGCTTTATCGGCGGAGAGGCCGCCGTGCTTGAGCAGGCTGCGCTGTTTATCCATATTCGCTGGCTCAGTGCGCCCGCCATGCTGGCTAACCTGGTGATTCTGGGCTGGCTGCTGGGCGTACAGTATGCCAGAGCGCCGGTCATCCTGCTGGTGGTGGGCAACGTTATCAATATTCTGCTGGACCTCTGGCTGGTGCTGGGGCTGCACTGGGGCGTAGCCGGGGCTGCAGCCGCGACGGCTATCGCGGAATATGCGACGTTGCTGGTCGGGGCACTTATGGTCTGGCGCGTGCTGGCGCTGCGCGGCATCACGCTGCACAGTCTGGTCCATAGCTGGCGTGGCGATATCCACCGCCTGCTTCGCCTGAATCGCGATATCCTGCTGCGTACCTTACTGTTACAGCTTTGCTTTGCCTCTCTGACCGTGCTGGGAACGCGTATCGGACCTGATGTGGTGGCGGTAAATGCCATCCTGCTGATGTTCATGACGTTTACCGCCTATGCGCTGGATGGCTTTGCTTACGCCGTCGAAGCCTTTGCTGGTGAGGCACACGGCGCAAAAGACGGCAGCAGGTTGCAACTGGTATGGATTGCTGCCTGCCGTCAGGCCCTGTCAGTCGCGCTGTTTTTCTCCCTGGTCTATGCTGTTTGTGGCTATCAGATCGTGGCTCTCCTGACATCGATTCCCGCACTTCAACAGGCGGCTGACCGTTTTCTGCCGTGGCAGGTTGTCATGCCGCTGGTTGGCGTCTGGTGCTATCTGCTGGATGGCATGTTTATTGGTGCGACGCGCGGAAGAGAAATGCGCAACAGTATGGCGATTGCCGCACTGGGCTATTTCCTGACGCTGTTAACCGTGCCTTTTATCGGTAATCACGGTTTATGGCTGGCGATAGCCGTTTTTCTGGCGCTTCGCGGCCTGTCACTTTGGCTGGTCTGGCGCAGGCACTGGCGCAATGGCACCTGGTTTAGCGCCTGAGCAACTTGCCTGAAATATGACGCAGGATACATAAAATTTTCATTTTTTCCGGCAAAACTGAAATTAGCTACTACAATTATCTTTGAATGGCGCTATTAAACAGCGCTTTATATCGTAATTTTGCCTGATGGCAAAATAAAACGAAATCGAAGGATGACGTGGAGGTCTGCAATGAATAAAGACGAAGCGAGTGGTAACTGGAAACAGTTCAAAGGAAAAATGAAAGAGAAATGGGGCAAGCTGACCGATGATGACATGCAAGTCATTGAAGGTAAACGCGATCAGCTGGTCGGCAAAATTCAGGAACGTTACGGCTACGCGAAAGATCAGGCGGAGAAAGAAGTAACGGACTGGGAAGGTCACAACAAGGATTACCGCTGGTAATCACGTTATTCAGGGATGCTCCTACCCGGGCCGGTACGCTCATGCCGGCCAGACTGCACAAGGATGTGCAATTAACTTCGTTTACTGCGTTTCTTCCCGTCAGCCTGATGGTCATGATCACAATGTTCATGCTGTTCACAGGCTTCAACTTCCGCACAGTTTTCACATAACCCGTGCGCCTCTATCACGCTATGCCGTAGGACAAAGCTTGCCTCTTGCGCCAGCGATGCGATGATTTTTTCTGCGCCCTGCGCCTGCTTTTCCGTGACCACTGCACAGCGATCGCAGACCAGCATCACCGATGTATGGGCGGGTGCGTCGAAATGGTGACACATCACATAGCTGTTATTGGACTCGACGCGGTGGATAAAACCCTGCTCAAGAAGAAAATCCAGCGCACGGTAGACGGTAGGAGGCTTGGCCTGGGGCTCACTGACACGCAACTGATCAAGCAGGTCATAAGCACTGATCGATCCTGGCTGTCCGGCCATCAACCGCAGGACCTCTGCGCGCTGGGTCGTCAGGCGTACACCGCGCTGTAAACACAGTTTCTCAGCCTGGGTCATGATTTGCTCTGGCGTCATGGTTGACATGGAATTTCTCCGTTTGACAGGTGATGTTATCTTATCACATTAATGATACGTACGATGCACCTTGCCTGTCTGCACCTCCTCCCTTTACCCGTGCTTATCTGTTCCTTACGACTTTGCGCCCGTCTGCGATGCCAATATATGTCAGAATGTTTGTAAATATTTTTTCCTTTTGCTTTACATCTCACTGAGTTAAGAACTAATGTTTAAAAGTTCTTAATAAAGTGCTGGTCCCGGCCTCCTTCTTTTAACGCTTTTTGGACGGTAACCAGACATAACGGATCGAAAAATAATCAATCAATGGAATTGCGCCACTATTTACTCTGAATTCACAGCAATAAAGCGTTAGCCATCCTCCACAATGGGGCTAACAAACTATTCGGTCGTTAATGTTTTAACGGCAATTTTTCAGGTGATGATAAGCAAATGGCAAAATTAACCGTCCCACGTTCCGTTCTGGTTTTCCCTGCAGTGTTTAATGCTCTGGTTTTTTCATCATCCGCGCTGGCCGCGGGAACCTGGTACGATGCCCGTAACGATGCAATGGGGGGAACGGGCGTGGCGTCCTCTACCTACGGGTCTGCCGTTTTAGCTAACCCGGCGTTAATGACCAAAGCGAAGCCCGATGACAACGTCAGCATCATTTTTCCCAGTGCGGGCGCGCAAATTACTGATAAAGACAAGATGGTCGATAAGATCGATAACATTACTGACACGGTAAATCGCTATCAGGATCTGTTTGATAATGCCTCGACGTTAGAGCTGCTGCGCCGTATTCCTGAGATACAGGCTGCGTCAGGGGATCTGGCCAATACGCTCAGAGATTTACGCGGTAACAAAGCCAACGCGACAGCAGGTGTCGCGATTGCAGTCACCGTTCCGAATGAAACGCTGCCTTTTGCCTTTGTCACCAAAGCCTATGGTACGGCGCATGTCCGCGCGAATGTAAAAGAAGGCGATATCGTTATTTTACAAGGCGTGGCTGACGGAACGTTTGCCGGTATTCCTGGCGGTGTATTTGGTCTGCCTAATGTACAAAACTTGCTGGGCTCCAGCGCGAACGGGCTGGCTGCGCTAAATACCGATTATGGTATCGCCGTTGCCCATGAGTTCACGATTGCCGGCCATCCGGTGTCGATTGGTGTGACGCCTAAGCTGCAAAAGACCTGGCTGTATAACTATTCCGCCAGCGTTTATAACTACGATAAAAACGATTTACGGGATGGCCGCTACCGCAGCACCGAAAGCGGGTTCAACGTTGACGCCGGCCTGGCGACGGTATTCGCAGAAAACTGGACATTAGGCGTGACCGGACAGAACCTGGTATCACGTGACCTGCAAACCAAAGAGGTGAATGGCTATCAGGATACCTATGAAATCCGTCCATTAGTGACGGCGGGTTTAGCCTGGGATAAAGGGCCGGTAACGCTGACAGGCGATGTTGACCTGACCGAAACGCACCGTTTCAAATCTCAGGAAAACAGTCAGTATGCAGGCGTGGGCGCGGAATATCGCGTACTGGACTGGTTACAGTTACGCGCCGGTTATCGCGCAGATATGCGTTCCAACGACGAAAATGTGGCGACCGCAGGCTTTGGGCTGTCACCGTTCAACAATTCTGTGCATCTGGATCTGGCAGGCTCGGTGGGGCAAAACAATACCTGGGGTGCCATGGCGCAACTCGGATTTAACTTCTGATTCCGTGCCATTAACGGGCGGGCGATACCTTGTCGCCCGCCCTTATGCTATCCTTGCGCAGAATATCATCACTGTTAACCACCGGATCGACTGCGCTTCATGACCGACACTTTTTCCTCCCAACGCTTCTCTGTTGCCCCCATGCTCGACTGGACGGATCGTCACTGTCGCTATTTCCATCGTCTGCTGACCGGCGATACGCTTCTGTATACCGAAATGGTCACCACGGGAGCCATTATTCACGGTAAAGGCGATTATCTGGCCTTTAATGAAGAGGAGCACCCGGTCGCGTTACAACTGGGCGGCAGCGATCCGGCTGCACTGGCGCAGTGTGCGGAGCTGGCTGAACAGCGCGGTTACGATGAAGTTAACCTCAATGTGGGTTGCCCGTCAGATCGTGTTCAGAATGGCCGCTTTGGTGCCTGCCTGATGGCGGAAGCCGGGCTGGTCGCTGACGGCATTAAAGCGATGCGTGATGTGGTGGATATTCCGGTCACGGTCAAAACCCGTATCGGTATCGATGAACAGGACAGCTATGCCTTCCTGACCGATTTTATCGGCACTGTGGCAGAGCGCGGTGGCTGCGACACCTTTATCATTCATGCGCGCAAGGCATGGCTTTCGGGTCTGAGTCCGAAAGAAAACCGCGAGATTCCACCGCTTGATTACCCCCGGGTTTATCAGTTAAAGCGTGATTTTCCACAACTGACGATTGCCATTAACGGCGGCGTGAAAACGCTGGAAGAGGCTAAAACACATCTTCAGCACCTGGATGGTGTCATGATGGGCCGCGAGGCCTATCAAAACCCCGGCATCCTGGCGCATGTCGATCGGGAAGTGTTTGGCCGGGAACAGCCTGCCGCTGATCCGGTGGCGGTGGTGCGCGCCATGTACCCTTATATTGAAGCCGAGCTGGCAAAAGGCACGTACCTTGGCCATGTGACGCGCCATATGCTGGGGCTGTTCCAGGGGATCCCTGGCGCGCGCCAGTGGCGTCGTCACCTTAGCGAGAATGCCCATAAGCCCGGTGCCGATGTGCGGGTACTGGAGGCTGCATTAGCACTGGTCGCCGATAAGATCCCTCAGGAAGCCTGATACAGTTAAACCAGCCAGCCGGCTGGTTTTTTTTCACCATAATCTGGTGAATTTCGCCAGGTTGATTTTGCATACTTCATACTTAACTCATCACTATCAACAGGTTACTTGTTGGCATGGTTCTTGTAATACGTAACGTATTCATCGTGAGGAGTGAACAAATGGACATTATTTTTGTATTCGGTTTCTTCCTGATGCTGTTGCTGACTGGCGTGTCTTTAATCGGCGTCATTGCTGCCCTGGTCGTGGCCACGATCGTGATGTTTGTCGGCGGCATGGTGATGCTGATTGTTAAGGTGCTACCCTGGCTACTGCTGTCCGTGGCCGTAGTATGGCTCTGTCGGCGCTTTTTCACTGACGAAGACACTCGCCAGCGCGTCCTGTACAGGCGCAGGATCCGCAGGCTGGAGCGGAATGGCAGGGGATAAATGTGTGCGTGATCACACAGTGAAAAATTGGTGCTCAGAATATTAACAACAATCATACTTTTTACTTATGTTTTCTGTCAGGATAGCTGTCGTTGATTCATAACATATTCATCGCTTCTGCCCCTACATCAGTGCGAATGAAAAATAAAAGAAGGGCTTCCTGCGGGAAGCCCTTTTTACATCAGGGAATCAGCAGGCTCGATCCCTGCGTCGCGCGGCTCTCCAGTAACTGGTGAGCGCGGCTGGCCTCTTTCAGTGCAAATTTTTGCTGCTCGGGCACATCGACCTTAATGGCGCCACTTGCCAGTAAAGAGAATAATTCTGCACTGGCCGTTTCCAGCTCCTGACGATTGGTGATGTAGCCGAACAGGGAAGGACGGGTAACAAACAGCGAGCCTTTCTTATTTAAAATGCTGAGATCAACATTGGTCACCGGCCCTGAAGCATTCCCGAAGCTCACCATCAGTCCCTGACGACGCAGGCAGTCCAGCGAGGCTTCCCAGGTCGCTTTCCCCACAGAGTCGTACACCACGCCAACCTTGTTGCCGCCGGTCAGCTCACTGACCCGTTGTGCAATGTCCTCTTGCTGATAATTAATGGTGGCCCAGGCTCCCGCGTTTTTGGCCAGTGTCGCCTTTTCGGCGGAGCCGACGGTGCCGATCAGATGGGCGCCGAGCGCTTTTGCCCACTGGCAGGCAATCAACCCCACGCCACCCGCCGCGGCATGAAACAGAAAAATTTCGTCGGCTTTGAGCTTATAGGTCTGTCGTAACAGGTACTGCGTCGTCAGGCCTTTCAAAAAACTGGCGGCAGCCTGCTCGAAACTGATGGCGTCGGGTAACAGCATCAGACGGTCTTCCGCCACGTTATGCAGCTCGCTGTAAGCCCCGAGTGCGGCCTGACAGTACACGACGCGATCGCCGGGTTTGAAACGCGTGACCGCCGATCCCACGCGGGTAATCACGCCCGCCGCCTCGGTGCCCAGACCAGAGGGAAAATGACCTGTCGGATACAGCCCGCTGCGCACGTAAGTATCAATATAGTTAATGCCAATCGCGCGGTTTTCGACCTGGATTTCATTATCGGCGGGATCGGCAGGCTCAAAATCAACCCAGGTCAGGACATCCGGGCCACCGTGTGCGTTGAACTGAATACGCTTTGCCATGCTTACTCCTGTGATTGTTTCATCATGAAGGTGAGGCACGCCCCTTAACTGAGGTATACTTGCGCGTCCCCACAGAAGATCGGTAATGCATTCACTATGGCAGGAAATAAACCCACCAACAAATCGAACGAAACGCAGGATCGCCAGTTAGAAGGCGTGAAAATGCCCCCGCATTCGCTGGAAGCGGAGCAGTCGGTGCTGGGTGGGTTAATGCTGGATAACGAGCGCTGGGACAACGTGTCCGAACGCGTCGTGGCAAATGATTTTTTCAATCGCTCGCACCGTCTTATTTTCTCCGAGATGCAGCGTCTGCTGGAAAACAGCAAACCTATCGACCTGATTACGCTGTCAGAATCGCTGGAAACGCGCGGCGAACTGGAGATGGCCGGCGGATTTGCTTACCTGGCTGAGCTGGCGAAAAACACGCCCAGTGCGGCGAACATCGGCGCTTACGCGGATATCGTGCGTGAACGTGCGGTCGTGCGCGAAATGATCGCCGTGGCGAATCAGATAGCCGATGCCGGTTATGATCCCCAGGGGCGCAGCAGTGAAGACCTGCTGGATTTTGCCGAGTCGAACGTATTTAAAATCGCTGAGGCGCGGGCTAACAAAGACGATGGCCCCAAAAACATCGAACAAATTCTGGAAGCGACGGTTTCACGGATTGAGTCGCTGTTTCAGACGCCGCACGATGGCGTCACGGGCATCGATACCGGTTATCAGGATCTGAATAAGAAAACGGCCGGGCTGCAACGCTCAGACTTAATTATCGTGGCCGCACGTCCCTCAATGGGTAAAACCACGTTCGCCATGAACCTGTGTGAAAACGCGGCGATGCTGCAGGACAAACCGGTACTGATTTTCAGTCTGGAGATGCCCAGCGAACAGATCATGATGCGTATGCTGGCCTCCTTGTCGCGGGTTGACCAAACCCGTATTCGTACCGGTCAACTTGACGATGAAGACTGGGCGCGCATTTCCGGCACGATGGGCATTTTGCTGGAAAAGAAGAATATGTATATCGATGATTCTTCTGGCCTGACGCCGACCGAGGTCCGTTCCCGCGCGCGTCGCATCTATCGTGAAAACGGTGGCCTCAGTCTGATCATGATCGACTACCTGCAGTTGATGCGCGTGCCCGCATTGTCAGATAACCGTACGCTGGAAATCGCCGAGATTTCCCGTTCATTAAAAGCGCTGGCAAAAGAGCTTAACGTGCCCGTGGTGGCGTTATCTCAGCTGAACCGCTCACTGGAGCAACGTGCCGATAAACGTCCCGTAAACTCGGATCTGCGTGAATCGGGTTCGATCGAGCAGGATGCTGACCTGATCATGTTTATTTACCGTGACGAGGTTTATCACGAAAACAGCGACCTGAAAGGGATCGCAGAGATCATTCTGGGTAAGCAGCGTAACGGCCCGATCGGTACCGTACGCCTGACATTTAACGGTCAGTGGTCACGCTTTGATAACTATGCAGGCCCGCAGTACGACGACGAATAATCCGTCACTGGCCTGCCATGCACGATCTGTGCATGGCAGGCAGGACCGTGCAAAATAGTGTTGGACAACGTCGCAGTGAATCGGGTTATCTGTAGCAAAGCGACACTGACACGCGACGGAAACAGCATGACGCACGTAGACGATTACGATCTAAAAATCCTTACTCTGCTCCAATCTAATGGCCGTTTGACCAATCAGGAACTCAGCGATTTGGTCGGTCTTTCTGCTTCACAATGTTCACGTCGGCGTATCAATCTTGAACAGGCCAACCTGATTCTTGGCTATCACGCACGGCTGTCGCCGGACGCGGTGGGGCTGGGCATTGTCGGACTCATTGAAGTGCGGCTCATTAACCATACCGCTGACTATGTCGACAGCTTCCATCGCATGGTGGAACATGAAGACGCAATTATTGATGCCTATAAAACCACCGGTGATGCCGACTACCTGCTGAAAGTCGCCGTGGCCGATTTGGCCTCACTGAGCGCGGTAATCAGCCAGCTGTTAGCCGGTCACCAGAGCGTTTCCCATGTCAAAACATCGGTGGTACTGGGCAGACTCAAAGAGAACGGATTAATGATGGGCGAGCAGCAGGCTGTGCGCCAAAAAAGAGCATAATGCGCGCAGGTGGTGCATGATGTGGCGGAATGATGCGTTTTTTATGCGTATTTGAGTCGGGCAATGCACAATCGACCTCCCCGGCGGGGCAGTAAAATCCGGTAAGACGCTTATGCCTGAGCGCCTGCACAGGCTGGCGCAGTTATTGCATTTGTGCTGCATCATTCGCACTGAGACTGCTTTATGGACAACATTGTACAACCCGCCGATATTCCTCACTCTCGCCTTGAAGATGCGCTGGCTATCCTGCTCGGCACCTTAATGGTCTCGTTTGGTGTGCTCATGCTGAAGCAGGCAGGCGCATTGACCGGCAGCACGGCTGGACTGGCATTCCTCATCAGCTATCTGTCGCCCGTGTCATTTGGCAGCGTTTTCTTTGTAATCAACCTGCCGTTCTACTGGCTGGCCGTGAAGCGAATGGGCTGGGAATTTACGCTAAAAACCTTTTGTGCCGTGGGGCTGGTGTCGCTTTTTACCCATCTTCATCCCCTGTTTATGCATTTTTCCACACTGAATCCTTTTTATGCGGCATTGTTCGGTAACGTCATCATGGGGATTGGGTTTATAGTGTTGTTTCGCCATAAAGCCAGCCTGGGCGGGATCAATATCCTGGCGCTCTGGCTGCAAGACCGTTTCGGCATTCGCGCCGGTAAACTGCAAATGGCGGTCGATACCTGCGTGGTGCTGGCCTCGCTGTTTGTCGTCAGCCTGCCGATGTTGCTTGCGTCCATTGCGGGCGCGGTGATACTGAATATGATCATCGCAATGAACCATCGTCCCGGGCGGTACAGGGTTTAATCGCCCTTTTTTATTTCAAGAACAATCATGGAGATCTGCACCGTGTTCCAGAACGTTGATGCCTATGCTGGCGACCCGATTTTGTCGCTAATGGAAGCCTTTAAACAGGATCCGCGCGAGCATAAAGTGAACCTGAGTATTGGGCTTTATTACAACGAGCAAGGCATCATCCCTCAGCTGCAGGCGGTGGCTGATGCTGAAGAGCAGTTACGTGCCGAACCGCAGCAGGCTTCGCTCTATCTGCCTATGGAAGGATTAAATACCTACCGCAACGCGATAGCGCCACTGCTGTTCGGAGCCGATCATCCCGTATTAAAAGCGGGCCAGATCGCCTCGATTCAGACCCTGGGCGGCTCAGGTGCGTTGAAAGTCGGTGCGGATTTCCTGAAGCGTTATTTCCCGCAGTCCAACGTCTGGGTCAGCGATCCGACCTGGGAAAACCATATCGCCATCTTTAACGGTGCCGGTTTCGAGGTGAAGACCTATCCGTGGTATGACCCGGAAACCAACGGCGTACGTTTTGATGCCTTCCTGAGCACGCTTAAAACCCTGCCAAAGCAAAGCATCGTGCTGCTGCATCCGTGCTGTCATAACCCAACCGGGGCCGACCTGACCAATGCGCAGTGGGACGAAACTGTTGCCGTGCTGAAAGCACAGGAGCTGATCCCGTTCCTGGATATCGCTTATCAGGGCTTTGGTGCTGGCATGGAAGAGGATGCGTACGCGATGCGTGCGGTTGCTGCGGCAGGTCTGCCTGCGCTGGTCAGCAACTCCTTTTCAAAAATCTTCTCGCTGTATGGCGAGCGCGTCGGCGGCCTGTCTGTGGTATGTGACAGCGCTGAAGAGGCCAGCCGCGTATTAGGTCAGCTCAAAGCGACCGTCCGCCGTAACTATTCCAGCCCGCCAAACTTCGGCGCACAGGTTGTGGCCCGCGTGTTAAACGACGCTACGCTGAAAGCTAACTGGCTGGCCGAGGTCGAAGCCATGCGGTTGCGCATTATCGACATGCGCCAGGCGCTGGTACAGGTGATGAGTACGGCGCTACCCGGTAAGAACGTCGACTACCTGTTGAAGCAGCGCGGGATGTTCAGCTACACCGGCCTGAGTGCGCAGCAGGTGGACCGCCTGCGTGAAGAGTTTGGGATCTACCTCGTCGGCAGCGGCCGTATGTGTGTGGCAGGTCTGAACAGCAAAAACGTGCATCAGGTCGCGGAAGCCTTTGCGGCAGTAATGTAATTCCGCACACAATCTTCCCCGGGCCGCCAACCTTGTTGGCGGCTTTTTTATTTTTACGGATCGGGTTTACCTTTGCGCCACATTCTGCACACTTAACTGTGTCTCACAGATTCAGGAAAAAAGTATGTGGTATCAACAAACGTTGACCTTAAGCGCAAAATCGCGGGGTTTTCACCTCGTAACGGAAGAGATTGTGCAACAGTTGCCCGCACTCCGTGATATCCACACCGGATTACTCCATTTGCTGTTGCAGCATACGTCGGCTTCACTGACGCTGAATGAAAACTGCGATCCGACAGTGCGGAGCGACATGGAACAACACTTTATGCGCCATGTCCCGGAAGCGGCTCCTTATCAACACGATTACGAAGGCCGTGACGACATGCCCGCCCACATTAAGTCGTCCACGCTGGGCGTTTCACTGATGCTACCGGTGCAGCGTGGACAGCTGGTACTGGGCACCTGGCAGGGCATTTGGCTGGGGGAACATCGTATTCATGGCGGAGCCCGACGTATTGTGGCGACCTTACAAGGGGAATGAGTATGAATAATTCGGACTTACTGACGTACTGCATGAGCAAACCCGGCGCAGAGCAGAGCGTTCACAGCGACTGGAAAGCTACGCAGATCAAGAGCAACGGCGTGCTGTTTGCCATGGTGCATGAAGTCAAAGGGCGTCCGGCGGTGTCGCTCAAATCCTCGCCCGCGCTGGCTGAACTGATGCGGGATGAGCACAGCGATGTGTTTCCCAGTGAACATCTGAATAAATCACACTGGAACACGCTGTTTTTAGACGGCACGCTGAAAGATTCGCAAATTTACTATCTGGTGGATGCCTCTTTTCAGCAGGCAGATACCGGGCGGTAACGGCCCTTTCCCGGCGTGGGAAAGGGCACAGGACAGGATTACGCCGCCGCGTTTTTACGCAGCGTATCGATATCAATGACAAAGCGATATTTTACATCGCTCTTCAGCATACGTTCGTAAGCCTCGTTGATCTGATCCATGGCGATCAGCTCAATATCTGACGTGATGCCGTGTTTGCCACAGAAATCCAGCATCTCCTGGGTTTCAGCGATACCGCCAATCAGCGAGCCAGCGATGCTGCGGCGTTTAAAGATCAAATTGAAAACCTGTGGCGCGGGATGATCGTGTTCAGGCGCGCCGACCAGAGTCATATTGCCGTCACGCTTCAGCAAGGTGATAAACGGATTAAGGTCGTGTTGCGCCGCCACTGTGTTAAGAATGAAGTCAAAACTGTTGGCATGTTGCGCCATCTGGTCGGCATCTTTCGAAATGACCACTTCGTCTGCGCCCAGACGTTTTCCGTCTTCGATTTTTGACGGTGAGGTGGTGAATAACACGACATGCGCGCCCATCGCGTGAGCAATTTTTACGCCCATGTGCCCCAGTCCACCCAGCCCCACGATCCCGACTTTTTTACCCGGGCCGACATTCCAGTGACGCAGCGGTGAATAGGTGGTGATACCGGCACACAGCAGCGGTGCCACACCGGCCAGCTCCAGGTTTTCTGGAACACGCAGCACAAAGCTTTCATCCACTACCATAGAGGTGGAGTAACCACCGTAGGTGATAGCCCCTGTCTGGCGATCCTGACCGTTATACGTGCCGACAAAGCCATTTTCACAGTACTGCTCTAGGCCTTCCTGACAACTTGGACAGCTGCGGCAGGAATCAACCATACAGCCAACGCCGACCAGGTCGCCGACTTTGTACTTCTGCGTCTCGGGGCCGACTGCGGTCACGCGGCCAACAATCTCGTGTCCCGGAACCACAGGAAAAATGGTGTTTTTCCACTCATTGCGCGCCTGATGCAAGTCAGAATGACAAACGCCACAAAACAGCACGTCAAGCTGTACGTCATGAGCACGAAGCTCACGCGGTTTGAAATCAAACGGTGCCAGTTTGGACTTTGCATCCTGAGCAGCATACGCATGGGTAATGTTCATGGTGTCTCCAGTTAAAGTGTGTCGTGATTTTTCGATCAACGCCGCAGCATAACGCGCGCAGCAAGAAGGTGACGCCAGGGGCGTACCAAAGGGGAACGAATTAAGGATAGTCAGGGGAGAGAAAAGCGTATATGCCTATATGTGTCTGAATCTTGCCTGATCCTGCATTTTTCAGGGTAAATTGTGCAATCCCTGTAAGAAGGCCCGCGTGATGCGGGCCTGCAATTTTATTTTTTCAACAAGGGCTTAAGGAAGCGGGCCGTATGTGATTTTTCACATTCGGACACGGTTTCTGGCGTGCCTGCCACCAGAATTTCACCGCCGCCACTGCCGCCTTCCGGCCCCAGGTCGACGATCCAGTCCGCCGTTTTCACGACGTCGAGGTTGTGCTCAATGACCACGATGGTGTTGCCCTGATCGCGCAGTTGATGCAGCACTTCGAGCAGTTGCTGGATATCGGCAAAATGTAACCCGGTGGTGGGCTCATCCAGAATATACAACGTCTGTCCCGTGCCGCGCTTCGACAGCTCACGCGCCAGCTTGACGCGCTGCGCTTCACCACCGGACAGGGTGGTGGCCGACTGACCCAGGCGGATATAGGACAATCCAACGTCCATCAGCGTTTGCAGCTTACGCGCCAGGGCAGGAACGGCATCAAAGAACTCACGTGCTTCCTCAATCGTCATTTCCAGCACTTCGTGAATGCTTTTGCCTTTGTATTTAATCTCCAGCGTTTCACGGTTATAGCGTTTGCCTTTGCACTGATCGCACGGCACATAAATATCCGGCAGGAAGTGCATTTCCACTTTCAGCACGCCGTCGCCCTGACAGGCCTCACAACGTCCGCCACGCACGTTAAAGCTGAAACGGCCTGGGTTATAACCACGTGAACGTGATTCAGGCACGCCGGCAAACAGTTCACGAACCGGCGTAAAAATACCGGTGTAGGTGGCCGGGTTAGAGCGCGGCGTGCGGCCGATGGGGCTCTGGTCGATATCGATGACTTTATCGAAGTGCTCCAGACCGGCGACATCGCGATATGGTGCTGGCTCAGCAATGGTGGCCCCGTTCAGCGCGCGCTGGGCAATAGGGAACAGCGTATCGTTGATCAGCGTCGACTTCCCTGACCCGGAGACGCCGGTGATGCAGGTAAACAGGCCAACAGGCAGCGTTAAGGTGACGTCCTTCAGGTTGTTACCGCGCGCGCCCGTAATTTTCAGGACCTTCGAGGGATCGCCCTTCACGCGCGTTTCAGGCACGGCGATTGCGCGTTTGCCGCTGAGGAACTGGCCGGTCAGCGAAGCCTCTTCCGCCATAATCTGCTCAACCGTACCTTCCGCGACGATAGCGCCGCCGTGCACGCCCGCGCCGGGACCGATATCGATCACGTGGTCGGCGGCGCGAATCGCGTCTTCATCGTGCTCGACCACAATCACGGTATTACCCAGATCGCGCAGGTGAATCAGCGTGCCCAGCAGGCGCTCGTTATCGCGCTGGTGCAGGCCGATTGACGGTTCATCCAGTACGTACATCACGCCGACCAGACCGGCGCCAATCTGGCTTGCCAGACGGATGCGCTGGGCTTCACCGCCCGACAATGTTTCTGCAGAACGCGACATCGACAGGTAGTTCAGGCCAACATTGACCAGAAAACTCAGGCGATCGCCGATCTCTTTCAGCACTTTTTCCGCGATTTTAGCCCGCTGACCACTGAGTTTCAGATTTTCAAAAAACGCCATGGCATGACCGATGCTCATGTCTGAAATGGTCGGCAGCGTGGTGTTTTCGACATAGACGTGGCGCGCTTCACGACGCAGACGCGTGCCTTCACAGCTGGCGCAGGCGCGATTGCTGATAAATTTCGCCAGTTCTTCGCGTACCGCTGAGGATTCCGTCTCTTTATAACGGCGCTCCATATTGTTCAGCACGCCTTCGAACGGATGGCGGCGCACAGACGTGTCGCCACGGTCATTAATATATTTAAATTCAATCGTTTCTTTGCCGGAACCGTACAGAATGACTTTCTGCACGCTGTCCTTGAGGCTGTTAAACGGCGCTTCTATATCGAAGTCGAGATGATCGGCGAGTGAGCGCAGCATCTGGAAGTAATAGAAGTTACGACGGTCCCAGCCACGGATGGCGCCGCCTGCCAGCGACAGCTCTGCATTTTGCACTACGCGATCGGGATCGAAATATTGCTGCACACCCAGACCGTCACAGGTCGGGCAGGCACCGGCGGGGTTGTTAAACGAAAACAGGCGCGGTTCCAGCTCACTCATGCTGTATCCGCAAACCGGACAGGCAAAGTTCGCGGAGAAGAGCAACTCTTCTGCCGCGCTGTCGTCCATATCGGCCACAATCGCGGTACCGCCAGAGAGTTCCAGCGCCGTTTCAAAGGATTCCGCCAGGCGTGTCGCCAGATCATCGCGGACTTTAAAGCGATCGATAACCACTTCAATGGTGTGTTTTTTCTGCAGTTCCAGCTTAGGAGGATCGGAAAGATCGCACACTTCGCCGTCGATCCGGGCGCGGATGTAGCCCTGCGTCGCCAGGTTTTCCAGCGTTTTGGTATGTTCACCTTTGCGATCTTTCACGACCGGTGCCAGCAGCATCAGACGGCGACCTTCGGGCTGTTCAAGCACCTGATCGACCATCTGGCTCACTGTCTGAGCAGCCAGCGGGACATCATGATCCGGGCAGCGCGGTTCACCCACGCGGGCAAACAGCAGGCGCAGATAATCGTGAATCTCCGTAATCGTGCCTACCGTCGATCGCGGGTTATGCGAGGTCGACTTTTGCTCAATGGAGATGGCCGGCGACAAACCCTCAATATGATCGACGTCAGGCTTCTCCATCAAAGACAGAAACTGGCGCGCATAGGCAGAGAGCGACTCCACATAGCGGCGTTGACCTTCCGCATACAGCGTATCAAACGCCAAAGAGGATTTACCGGACCCGGAAAGGCCAGTAACCACAATGAGTTTGTCGCGAGGGATGGTCAGGTTGATGTTTTTCAAATTATGGGTGCGGGCACCACGAACTTCGATCTTATCCATTCACCTTTCCCGGATTAGCTGCACTCACCGCGCCCTGTGACACGGCCAGAATAAACGCATCATTATGGCACAAAAAATAGACTGAATAAATATCCAGTAGTTTTTTGCTTTTTTCCGGCAGATGATTAAAAATGGAACACCGCTCGAAAGTGGGAAACCAGGCGCGGGACGTGTTAGAATTGATTGTTTAGAGTTGACGTAATCATTCATCGGGAGACAGCAACATGGCCAGTCGTGGCGTTAACAAAGTGATTCTTGTCGGGAATCTGGGTCAGGATCCGGAAGTACGTTACATGCCAAATGGTGGCGCTGTCGCCAACATTACGCTGGCTACCTCTGAGAGCTGGCGCGACAAGCAGACCGGTGAGAACAAAGAGATTACCGAATGGCACCGTGTCGTGCTGTTTGGCAAACTGGCAGAAGTGGCGGGCGAATACCTGCGTAAAGGTTCTCAGGTGTATATTGAAGGCCAGCTGCGCACCCGTAAATGGCAGGATCAGGGCGGTCAGGAACGTTACACCACGGAGGTGGTTGTCAACGTGGGCGGCACCATGCAGATGCTGGGTGGACGTCAGCAGGGCGGTAACGCGCCAGCAGGCGGCGGTCAGGGCAACAACAACGGTTGGGGCCAGCCTCAGCAACCGCAGCAGGGCAATAACAACCAGTTCAGCGGCGGCGCACAGTCTCGTCCGCAGCAGCAGCCCAGCGCTCCGGCCAGCAACAATAACGAACCGCCGATGGATTTTGACGACGACATTCCGTTCTAAGCCGTCTGTCAGTCTCTGTTGCAGAAAGCCCCATTACCGGGGCTTTTTTGTTTTGTTGGGGATGTCTGGTTTAACTCTGCACCACTATCCCGCCTTTCACGCACACCCTGGCGTGGTTTATCCAGCGCCGACACTGGAGGCGCGATGACCCGGCGGGCATGACCTGGCCGAAATACATGGCCTGTATCCTGAAAGCCCGGGCAAGATCGGGCACGGGCGACAAAAAACATGACATCACATCTCTGGACGACGCGTCCGCCGTTAACTTAAATCATGCAGTGCTTTATCCAGCGGCGGCGTCAGAAGCATGTCGCGGAAGGTGACCGCCAGGCCGGCACGCTCCGGCGTGCAACACATAGCACCTATCCTGAGCGGACCGGGTGGAAAATAGCTCAGACGTAATAAAGGCCACGTCTGTCCGTCTGCCGAATACTGCAGTCTCAGGCTGTCACCTTTGCGCGTCAGCCGGAGCCAGAACGCTCGCGGATCGCCAGGAAATATCCCCGTTGCCCAGTCGGAATGGCCGAGCGTCAGCACGCTGCCAATGGCGGGCGCACCATCGTTATATTCAATTCCTGCTTTTAGCCAGTGCTGTGCGTCGCGTATCAGCATCAGTCCGGCCTGATCGTACAGCGTGGTAAAGTCTGCGCAGATTTTGAGCTGAAAAGTCATGTCGCCGTCCACCTCCGTGGCAAAGACATGGCCGGAAAAGCGCTCAAACCCGTACCAGGTTTTGTGCCAGAAATCGGTCTTATCATCGGTGGTGACCTGTAGCGTACCGTTCTGGCACTGCCACGTTGCAGGCTCATTGATCCAGGCAAACGACTCAAACATAGCGCCTCCAAAATCGGCCATAACTGGCCGGGCTGATGCGACTCAGGATGAAGAAAGAGTCAGATGGTCTGATACGGATGAAAGCGTGATCGCTTAACGCCACCCGGCCAGCACGGTATCGGTATCGATCACGCGTGGTACGTTACCCGGAAGACTTAAGCCCGCCCAGACTTCATTATGCTGGCCAATTAACTGTTCCGCACTGGCACAGGTCCGGTCGGCGGTGGTATGGGCGTCAGCGGCGACGGTGATGCGATAGCCCAGTCCTGCGCCGACCTTGATGGTGGTGTCGACGCAGTAATCAGTGGCACACCCACAAATAACAAACTCATGAATAGCCAGCTCACTCAGCAGTGAGGCCAGGGACGTCCGCCAGAAACTGTCGCAGGCTGTCTTGGTAATAAAGTGCGCATTCCGGGATTGAGCCATCTCGGGTAACAGCGCAAAGGCCTGGCTGCCTGGCACCATGTCGCCTTCGCTGTGCTGAATAAACAGCGTAAGATCAGCCTGTTCGATGAGGCGGTTAATCTGCCTGACCCGGCCAGCCCGATCGAAACGCGGCGTGGTGAATACGCCATTTTGCATATCAACTACCATTACAACACGCTGCATGATGTTTCCTCGTCAGTACACCTGTTAAGCAGTGTCATGTATTCAACCGGGGATGACAATCTTTGCATTTCATCCCCTTTTAACGGCATGCTTGCAGATTCTGCCAACCAGATAAGGAGCGATAACGTGGAAGGCGTTCCAGCTGTTTTTCCCTGTGAAAAAGATCGCGCGCTGTTTAGGCAGTTGCCTGAACTGCCGGGCGTGGAACTTTACCAGGCGCATATTTCCCGTTATGCCTTTGCTCCGCATACGCACGAAGCCTTTGGCATCGGCACCATCGAGGCCGGGGCACAGCGCTTCCGTTACCGCGGTACGCACTACACTGCCCCTGTCCATTCTCTGGTCATGATGAATCCTGATGAGCTGCACACCGGGGAGTCGGCCTGCGAAACGGGCTGGCGTTATCAAATGATCTACATCCAGCCTGACTGTATGGATGAGCTGAGTGGCGACCGTGGCTGGTGGTTCGGGGATGCGCTGCGAACGGACGTGCGACTTGCGCAGCCTGTGTCGCAGTGTCTGGCGGCGCTGTGGCAGGCCGATACGGCCCTGGCGCGTTATAGCCTGCTGTCAGACCTGCTGGTGCGCATCCGTCCACAGGCCCGTATGGCCTCAGCGCGTAAAGTCGATGCCAGACACCGTTTTGATGACGTGCGCGACTACCTGTGCGCCCATCTTGGGGAGCCCGTCAGGCTCGACACACTGGCGGCATTAGCGTCGTTATCACCGTGGCATTTCTTACGCGCCTTCCGCGATCATTTCCATGTCACGCCCCAGCAAATGTTAATGGCTTACCGGCTTTATGAAGCCAAACAGATGCTCGCCAGGGGTGAGGCCATAGCCAGCGTCGCGGCAGCGGTAGGCTTAACCGATCAGGCGCATCTGACCCGTGCGTTTACCCAACGTTACGGCATTACACCGGGCCGCTATCAAAAGCAGATCGCGCCACACACGTTCTGACCGCAATTTGCTACAAGG
This sequence comes from Pantoea sp. BR_17, assembly GCF_041955125.1. Taxonomy (NCBI): domain Bacteria; kingdom Pseudomonadati; phylum Pseudomonadota; class Gammaproteobacteria; order Enterobacterales; family Erwiniaceae; genus Pantoea; species Pantoea sp. BR_17. Next base: position 53,584 of record NZ_JAVAXT010000010.1, read on the forward strand.
CATGCTTACCTGTTTGGTTCACACTGAAGCAAAAAGACAGACAGGAAAAAGCCATGTTGACAGGAATAATGTTTGCCCTTGCCGCAGGCATGATGTGGGGGCTGATTTTTGTTGGACCGGTCATCGTCCCGGATTATCCGGGCGCGTTGCAGTCAGCCGGACGCTATGTCGCGTTTGGCCTGGTTGCGTTGCCGCTTGCCTGGCACGATCGTTTCCGACTGCGCCAACTGAGTGCCGCCCACTGGCGGGAGGCATTAAAGCTGTCGCTGGTTGGCAATCTCTTCTATTACGCGTTTCTCGCCAATGCGATTCAGCGAACGGGGGCTCCGGTCTCCACGATGATCATTGGTACCTTACCGATTGTCATCGCCGTTACTGCAAACCTCTGTTATGGCCATCTTGAAGGACGGCTCTCATGGCGACGGCTTATCCCGGCACTGCTGGTGACGGGCGCAGGCCTGGTTTGTGTTAATGCGGCGGAATGGCAACTCCAGGGGGCAACGCTCAACGGCCAGCGTTATCTGACCGGCATTGCCCTGGCGGTGATGGCGGTGGTGTGCTGGACCTGGTATCCGTTGCGCAATGCGCGCTGGTTACGCAACCATCCTCAGCTCAAGGCCGCGACCTGGGCCACCGCGCAGGGCATTGTGACCTTACCGCTGGCACTTATCATGTATGCGCTGGTCAGCATACAGCTGGCGTGGCAACAGCCTGATTTTGCGCTGCCTTTCGGCCCCCGGCCTTTGGTGTTTATTGCATTAATGCTGACGATTGGCCTGCTGTGCTCATGGGCCGGAACGTTATGCTGGAATGCGGCCAGCCAGCGACTGCCTACCGTATTGATGGGGCCACTCATCGTCTTTGAGATTCTCTTTGGCTTGCTATGGACGTTTATCTGGTATCAACACTGGCCACCTGTTCTGACAATGATCGGTATTGTTTGCCTGATCGTTGGCGTGATTTGGGCGATGCGCATCAAGCCACAACCCCGCGTGACCGCCCTGAACAGGAAATCATCTGAACGTCCCGGATAATGAATAATTACTGGGAGTGATATTCACGCTTTTTCGGATTATACCGAGGTGTAAAACGGCGAAATAAAGCCGCCTCGGTAATCTGCCGGGTTTAAATCTTCCTCAAAACGGCCGCTCAGCCATGCCGTATTTATCCACGCAGGCGGCTTCCGCCCCATTAACAGCAAGATAATCGCACATATTGTTCAATAAATAGCCAGAAAACGGCCGGGTAAAGCGCGTTTATTCCTCAAAAAGCGGACAGATGAAGGTAAAGCGCTAACCCGCACCCAGCTTTTATGTTTAAAAAACGGTGAAAACATACCGTTTGGCTAAGAGAAATCCTTATCAGAAACCACCTTTTACTTCAGGCAGCCTTAATTTCAGCAGAATCAGACTGCGCTTCGCTTATATTTACTGTTTAACAGCAGACATCAATAGCAGGCAGAAATAGTTATCAATTGTGTGCTACCGGATGAAAGTGTTAAGTATCAATAAACTGTTAATCTGAGATTATTCTGGGCCATTTTTATCTTTTTATGCGATTACGCATAATCCGACGATCGGCAAAACATTTCTCAGGACCAGTCGGTGCTAAGGAAATGTACGGAGAAATCAAAATATGATTACTGGGATTAAACGAAAAAGTGGAACAGCGGCAGTTCCTTTTAGACGAGCTAATGAAAAAAAAGGAAGGTCCAGTCTCACCGAAATGAGACTGGGGGGATAAAAGTGGTGTAGATTGAGAGACTTTTGCTGTTGTAAATCAATTTTACCGCAAAAAAGGAAGCGTAACCGCAAATCCATTCATTAATTACGGACTGGGCGAGGCGCGCCATCCTAATGTCCTGTTAAATGCTCTTCATCTCTTCTGGTAAGAACAAATCTCAGCGAGGTAGCTATCAAAAGCAATGCTCTCAGTATTAACGGTTTTCTGATCCCGTTGGGTAATGGTAAACACTACGGCTAATATCCAGCAAACGGCAGCTGCGGCGCGTGCCGACATCGAATGTGTCCTGCAGGAAGTTGACGGCCTGACGCTTCTCGTGCGTAGTAAAGAAGTTCTTCAGAACGCTTTGCAGCATCTCCTTATCGGAATGAAGTGCATGCAGTTCGCGCGTCAGTAACTGAACCTTTTCTTCCAGCTCCTTGATTTTTCTGCCTTCTTCCGAGGCTAACCCAGAAAACTTCTTCTTCCAGCTATAGAAGGTTGCCTCAGAGATGCCAAGCTCTTCACAAATCTCTTTAACCTTAACGCCCGATTCAGAAGCTTTAATGGCATTTGTGATTTGATCTTCGCTATATCGTGACTTTCTCATAAATGCTCTTACCTTTCTTATCAATTAATGGATGAGGATTACTTTATTAACCTTTGGTACTGTAAAAGTGTGTGGAATGCCGTGTTTAAATACGGACGTTAAATTACGTGGGTTAAATTAAGATATTTAGAATAAATATCATCATGGGATAAATCTTATTTTATTCTGATCGGGATGCCGCGCCTTCCTGGTATGGGTTTTTTGATATAAATTCATCGCACCCCAAAGATAAAAAATGACTGTAATTTGGCTGGTTGACGCCTCCGCATCCGTTTTATTCAGGAATGACGGTTTTTGTTAACATTAATGATTTCATTTTGAAATCGTTTCCAGTAGTCGGCATTCGTGCCAGATATAATCAGAATTCTCCTGAATTCTTTCATTAAAATATAATCGGATTCTCATTTTCGAGCCGGGTTGGCTTGATGATTATCATTTCGCTTTGAAATTTAAGCGCTTATTAATTCGCCCACGGATGGGCGTGCCGAAGCGGTAGATGTTGAGTATTACTAAGGAACAGTCGATGAAATTTAGCGTAATGTCTAATGCCGCCTGGATGATGTCTGAAAAGATTATCTCCGTCTTTGGCGTCATTTTCGTGACGTCTTACGTGGCTAAATCCTTTGGCCCAACCCTATTTGGGCAGATGGCGTTTTCAACATCGTTATTTGCCATGGTGCAAACCATAGCCCTATTTGGCACTGAAACTATTTTGTTTAAACGTGTCAGCAAAAATGCCACCAAAGGTTTGCGCTTAATGCGTATTGCACGTACTTTGCGTATGGTTTTATTACTTATTACCTCGGCACCAGTGTTAATTTGGGTCTGGTACAACATGCAGGAAAATTTCCTGGCATTTGCGCTGGCTTCATTTGTTGCCTCTGTTTTTGTCACGCAGGATACGTTTAGCGTTTATAACAATGCACGTCTGGCATCAAAGCTGAATACCGTGGCGAATGCCGTCGGCATGCTGGTGAGTTTTGCGTTGAGTTTCACTATTGCCTGGCTACGCCTGAATCCGCTGTGGCTGACATTGTCAGTTATCACGGTAACGCTGGTGCCGTATGTCATTAAACGCTACTGCTTTTACCAACAGCATCAGGAGCAATTTCCCCCGCGGGAAACACGCACCCTGTATTTGCGTTATCTGCTGTATGCGGGCTTGCCATTGGCCATTTCCAGCATTTTTATTTCTGTCCAGGTCAAAACCGCGCAGATGTTTTTGGCCGGCATCGCCTCGGCGCGCGAGCTGGGTTTATTCGCTGCTGCCAATACGATTGCCGCGTCCTGGATTTTTATTCCCGTGGCGCTGATTACCTCCTGTTTCAGCGAGATTTTTCGTGCGCGTGGAGACGAAGCCGTCAGGCTGACGGCCCGGCTCAATGGCTACGTGATGGCCGTGTCGCTGTTGATGTTGTTTATCGTCGCGTTGTGGGGTGAGCACATTATTGTGGCGTTATATGGCCCGGCCTACAGGCAGTCAGGCAACCTCATCACGCTGTTATCCCTGGCGACCAGTTTTTCGGCAATGGGAACCGTCGCGTACCGTTTTATGGTGAAAGAAGGGGGCTTTGATTATTTACTGAAGAAAATCATTTGTCTGGTGCTCATCAGCATCCCGCTTTCCTGGTGGCTAATTCAGGGCTACGGCATCATGGGGGCCGCCTGGAGCGTTTTTCTGTCTGAGCTCCTGTCCCTCACCGTCATGAATTACTTCTTTAAACGCGGCGTGATTCAAAAAATTCAGGTTTCCTCACTTAACTACAAAACCTACAAATGAGGTCAAATATGCTCAGGTTGAAGCAAGAGCTCAGAAGAAGTTTGCAGTACTTTATTAAGAAGATGCCCTGGACTTATCAGGATCGTATTTATTACTTCCGCAAGTTCAGAAAGCTCCCGAATCTGCGTGAGCCCAAGGTCTTCAACGAAAAAGTGCTGTATCGCAAGTTTATCCATGGTGATTACCAGCTGTATGCGCGCCTGTCCGATAAGTATTCGGTGCGCGACTATATTGCGGAAAAGATTGGTAATGACTATCTGATTCCGTTGCTCCACGACACCACCGATCCCACCACGTTGAATGATCTTACGCGCTGGCAGGGCACGGTTATCAAACCGAATCATGCTTCAAACATGGTAGAGATCGTGCTGGAAGAACCGGATGCGCTTCGTAAGCAGCAAATCATTCATAACTGCTATTCGTGGTTAAAAACCGATTTCGCCAACGAAGCGCGTGAGATCCACTATCGCTATATCAAGCCACGTATTCTGGTTGAGCAGTATATTGGTGACGGTAAAAGCGCGCCGGTTGATTACAAGTTTCATATGTTCAATAAGCGCGATGGCAATTTTGAGTATGTTCTTCAGGTCATCTACAACCGCTGTCAGCCTCAGCTTTCGATGAATTTTTACGTTAATAACCTCTCCGAGGCTTACCATAAAATTCGCGATACCGGCCTGGATGTTTCCCCGATCATGCCCTCACTGGAGCGGGCACTTGCCCTGAGCAAAACGCTGGCCAGTGACTTTGACTACGTGCGAGTCGACTGGTATATCCACGACCAGCACATCTATTTTGGTGAACTGACGTTTACGCCTGGCGCAGGCATGGTAACCGGACTGGATCGTGGCTTAGACAAGATGATGGGTGAAATGTGGATTCAGGAACGTCGCGGAACGCAGAGACCGGACGTTGACGTACAGGATGTCGCCATTCCTGTCATGTTGAAGAAAATTTGACTTTACACAGCAATATAAAAAACCCCGCTTTGCGGGGTTTTTTATTGGTCATTCAGGGCATTGGCCAGTTCGCAGGCGCACGGCTCATCATGTCAATGAACACTTCTTTAGAGACGCTCAAAAAATGGTGCACGTTTTCCATGCTTAGCGTGATGCCCATTAAACCGGTCACAAACCAGCACGACAGACCAACGCCCACGCCGCCACAGAGAAAGGCCATGACATGATGGCTGTCCTGGCGAAGGCGGGTTTTCAGTGTACTGGCGAAAAACATCATTACAGCGCTCAGCAATTCCCAGCGCATAACAAGAAAACTGGTGGTTAGGGTAGCCATCAATTTTGACCTCAAAATCGGAAAGGACGCCTGACTGTCTGCGAACATCACGTCGGCGGAAAAGTCTGTCAGGTGGGGCTCTTTCGTCGGCAACAAACGTCATAATGTGATGTGGGTCACATTATATCATCTGGTTCTCAATTTTTGTACAGAATTTGTTTGATTTGTCAGCGCAGTGTCAAGCCAGCGGAAGGGTAAAAAAGAGGGATAAAGCCGTGCGCCCGATCGGGCGCACGCGGGCTGTTAATTAAGCGGACAACATTCACCCGTTGTACGCTGCGTAAAGCTGCTCATCGTTTCCCCACAGTCAAAGCTCAGCAGGCGTGGACGCTGAACCGCCTGGCGACGCATATAGTGACGATACGCCGTAGGCGTCTGGGAAAACTGGCGGCGAAAGACCCGTGAGAAGGTCTGCTGCGAATCGTAGCCATACTGCATCGCAATATCGAATACCGGACGCTGCGTCTGACGCAGCGCTTCTGCGGCCAGCGTCAGCCGGCGTTCGCGGATATAACCACCCAACGTCTGTTTCGTTACGCTACGGAACATACGTTGCAGGTGCCATTTCGAATAACCGGACTTCGCGGCCACCTCATCGATTGACAGGCTTTTATCCAGGTTCTGGTCAATCCAGTGGGTCAGTGAATGAATGATCTCTTCTTGTATCATGGCCTCATCCTTCTGGTGAATGTCCCCGTCACCGTGCATGCCGCAGTTTGTGAGGCTGATAATCAGCCTGCAGGGGGCGTGACGTCGTCAGGGCGGGTGTTGTTCTGATGGGAAAGGATTATAATTCCTCAAGTTAACTTGAGGTAAAGTGCCAGATGAAAAAAGATCGCAATTATCCAAAACCGGTGCTGACACCGGGGGAAGTCGCGCGGCGAAGCGGCGTGGCCGTATCAGCGCTGCATTTTTATGAAAGCAAAGGGCTGATTTCCAGCACGCGCAATCCCGGCAATCAGCGGCGCTACAGCCGTGATGTCCTGCGCCGTGTGGCGATCATTAAAATCGCCCAGCGCATCGGCATTCCGCTCGCCAGCGTCAGCGACAGTCTGGAAAACATGCCTGCGGATAAACGCATGTCTGCGCAGGACTGGGGCAATCTGACGCAGCACTGGCGGGATGAACTGGATAAGCGCATCGAAACCCTGACGCGCCTGCGTAACGACCTGGATGGCTGCATTGGCTGCGGCTGTTTATCCATGCGTGACTGTCCGCTCCGTAACCCCGGCGATCGGCTGGGACAGCAGGGATCAGGTGCGGTCCTGCTGGATCCCGAGCAGGATGGTTCTCTGCACAAGGTGAAGTGACGTCTATACTGTCTGCATATTCATTCGCAGGGAATCATGATGATTACTATTCACCATCTGGAACAATCTCGTTCGCACCGCGTGCTGTGGATGCTGGAAGAGCTGGAAGTGCCTTATCAGGTTAAACGTTATCAGCGTGAAGCCTCCATGCTGGCACCGGAAGCACTGAAAAAAGTGCATCCCTTAGGCAAATCGCCGGTTATCACAGATGGCAATCGGGTGGTGGCGGAGTCCGGGGCCATACTGGAATACCTCGAAGAAAAGTACGACAGCGAGAAGCGATTACAGCTTACCGACGAAGAGGCGCGCCTCCAGGCGCGTTACTGGTTACATTACGCTGAAGGTTCCCTGATGCCGCTGCTGGTCATGAAGCTGGTGTTTGGCCGGCTGGGCAGCGCGCCCGTGCCCTGGTTGCTGCGTCCCGTGGGTGCCGCGCTGGGGAAAGGCGTACAAAAAGCCTGGCTGGACAAACAGCTCCACGTCCACAGGCAAATGATCGAAGATCATCTCTCGGCCAATCCCTGGTTTGCCGGTCAACGATTCAGCATCGCCGATGTGCAAATGAGCTTTCCTGTTCTGGCGCTGAGCCAGCGCGCCGGCTTGCACAATGCGCCCGCCACGCAAAAATGGTTAACCACCGTTCAGCAGCGCGCCGCATGGCAACGGGCCATTCAACAGGGCGGTGAACTCACTCTGCCGGGCTGAGGCGATGCGCTCTGATGACGCCGTCCGGCGTCGTCTCTCTTCCACCAACATCCTCCTTCATCGACCAGCCACGCTGCCAGCAAGAATGTTACTGGCAGGTTTCCAGCACGTTCCTGATGTTACTAACCTGATCTTTATACGCAGTAATTCCCTCTGAACGGTTGAAAAGCGGCGGTTAAAGACCGGATAATCTGCCCCCTTCAGTCTGGTGGTGCTTGTTACACCCGTTCTGCGTGGCGAAGTAAACGTTTGCCTTTTGTCGGTTGCCCGTGGGTAAAGACATATTCAGGGAATGCAGAACGGTGACCGCGTGAATTACACAATAAAAATTTTTGAGGCTTAACTATGTCAATTGAATCACGCCCGACCAGTGGAAGACTGGATGCCTGGTTCGCCATTTCGGCCCGTGGCAGCAGCGTGCGACAGGAAATCCTGGCCGGGCTGACGACCTTTCTTGCCATGGTCTATTCGGTGATCGTGGTCCCCGGTATGCTGGGTAAAGCGGGGTTCTCTCCTACGGCGGTGTTTGTTGCCACCTGCCTGGTGGCAAGCTTCGGGTCAATCCTGATAGGACTGTGGGCCAATTTACCCATGGCGATTGGCTGTGCAATCTCGTTGACGGCCTTTACAGCGTTCAGTCTTGTACTGGGTCAGCACATCAGCGTGCCGGTCGCGCTTGGCGCTGTGTTCCTCATGGGGCTGCTGTTTACGCTGATTTCCACCACCGGGATTCGGGCCTGGATCTTACGTAATTTGCCGATGGGCGTCGCACACGGTACGGGCATCGGGATTGGCCTGTTTTTACTGCTGATTGCCGCTGACAACGTGGGGCTGGTGGTCAGAAACCCTGGCTCAGGTTTACCGGTGGCGTTGGGGCACTTTACCTCCTTCCCCGTCCTCATGTCTTTGCTGGGGCTGGCGGCGATTTTTGGTCTGGAGAAGCGCCGGGTGCCTGGCGGTATTTTGCTGACGGTCATCGTGATCTCTGCTCTCGGCCTGGCCTTCGATCCCGCCGTCCGCTGGCAAGGGCTGTTTGCGCTGCCGAGCCTGCGTGATGCGCAGGGGACATCGCTGTTTTTCAGCCTCGACATTATGGGCGCGTTGCAGCCTGCCGTCTTGCCCACCGTACTGGCGTTAGTGATGACGGCGGTATTTGATGCGACCGGCACGATTCGCGCCGTGGCCGGGCAGGCCAATTTACTCGATAAAGACGGGCAGATTATTAACGGCGGACGGGCACTGACCACGGATTCGCTGAGCAGCCTGTTTGCCGGACTGGTGGGCGCATCGCCTGCCGCGGTATATATTGAATCGGCGGCCGGTACGGCGGCAGGCGGTAAAACCGGCCTGACGGCAATCGTCGTGGGTCTGCTGTTTCTGGTGATTCTGTTTATGTCTCCGCTGGCTTATCTGGTACCAACTTATGCGACGGCACCCGCCCTGATGTATGTCGGCCTGCTGATGCTGAGCAACGTCGCTAAAATTGACTTCGCCGACTTTGTCGATGCGATGTCGGGCCTGCTCACCGCAGTCATTATTGTCCTGACCTGTAACATTGTTACCGGCATCATGATCGGTTTTGCCACCCTTGTGGTTGGCCGACTGTTTGCCGGTGAATGGCGTAAGTTAAATATTGGCACGGTCGTGATTGCCGTTGCGCTGGTGGCTTTTTATGCCGGAGGCTGGGCGATCTGACTGTCTGACCGGACGTGCAGCCGCGCGTCCGGAATTTTCCGCTTTTTCCTCACCGAAGCACACGTAGCTTTTTCCGCGCTTGCCAGTTTGTTTTACACTTTATCTTCACGTTGATTCAAAGATAACAACCCGCCTAAGGAAAGCATGGAAATCTTTTTTACTATTTTGATCATGACGTTGGTGGTGTCGCTCTCTGGGGTCGCCGCGCGTATCTTGCCTTTTCAAATCCCGCTGCCGCTGGTGCAAATTGCCGTTGGTGCGCTGCTGGCTTGGCCCACGTTTGGGCTGCATGTGGATTTTGACCCGGAATTATTCCTCGTCCTGTTTATTCCGCCGCTGCTCTTTGCCGACGGCTGGAAAACACCGGTCAGCGAGTTTCTGCACTATGGCCGGGAAATCCTTGGCCTGGCGCTGGTACTGGTGTTGATCACCGTCGTCGGTATCGGCTACCTGATTTACTGGACCGTGCCGGGCATTCCGCTTATCCCTGCGTTTGCGCTGGCCGCCGTGCTCTCACCCACCGATGCCGTGGCCCTTTCTGGTATCGTCGGTGAAGGCCGCATTCCTAAGAAAATCATGGCGATTCTGCAGGGCGAAGCCTTGATGAACGATGCCTCTGGCCTGGTTTCACTGAAGTTCGCCGTCGCGGTCGCGATGGGCACCATGGTATTTAGCTGGGGCGGTGCCAGCGTAGAGTTCCTCAAGGTGGCGCTGGGCGGCCTGGTGGCTGGGGTTGCGGTCTGCTGGCTTTACGGGAAGTCGCTACGTGTGCTGAACCGCTGGAGCGGCAGTGATGACGCAGCCACACAAATTGTTCTGCTGTTACTGCTGCCTTTCGCCTCTTATCTGATTGCTGAGCACCTCGGCGTATCCGGGATCTTAGCCGCCGTCGCGGCCGGGATGACGATTACGCGCTCTGGCATTATTCGTCAGGCACCGCTGACGATGCGCCTGCGCGCCAACAGCGTCTGGCATATGCTGGAATTTGTGTTTAACGGCATGGTGTTCCTGATGCTGGGCCTGCAACTGCCCTCTATCCTGCAAAAATCCATCGCCGAAGCCAATGCGGATCCCAATGTGGATATCTGGATGATTTTTGCCGATATCGTGCTGGTCTATGCGGCGTTAATGGTGGTGCGCTTCGGCTGGTTGTGGATCATGCAGCGCTTCAGTAAACGGTTGCTGAAAAACAAGCCGTTAGTGTTCTCCTCGTACTCACTGCGTGAACTGTTAATCGCCTCCTTTGCGGGCGTGCGCGGTGCGATTACGCTGGCCGGTGTGCTGTCGATCCCGCTGTTTCTGAGCAACGGCAATCCTTTCCCGGCCCGTTACGAACTGGTGTTTATCGCGACCGGGGTGATTCTGTTCTCCCTGCTGGTCGGCGTCATTATTCTGCCCGTCCTGCTGCGCGGCGTCGAAACACTGGATAAAAATGCGCATCGCCATGAAATACAGCATGCGAAGGCGGTAATGGCGGGGGCGGCGATTGAGAGTCTGCAAAAAATGGAAGCCAGGCTCGAAAAAGAAACCGATGAAAACATCGATCCAGAGCTGTTAAAAGAGGTAAGCCTGCGCGTGACCGGGAATCTGCGCCGTCGCGCCGAGGGCAAAAATGACCTTGAACATGCCCTGTTTGCCGAAAATCTGGAGCGCCGCTTCCGTCTGACCGCGCTCCGTGCCGAGCGTGCGGAGGTCTATCACCTGCGTGCCACCAAGGCGATTTCGAACGAGACCATGCAAAAATTGCTGCACGATCTGGATCTGCTGGAAGCGCTGTTGATCGAGAAAGAGGCGTAACTCGCCGCCGCTTTCGGGCCCAGCCTGCTTCGCCGTGCGGCGGTGAGCAGGCGGGGCATCAGACAGACAGGCGGGGTGCATCATCGGGCCAGTGGGCCCGGCAACAGGCGATCCAGGCCTGCGCACTGCGCGACAGATAACTTCCTTCCCGCCAAATCAGCCCCAGATGCCACTGAAGTTCAGACGCCAGCGGCAGCCACAGTAACGACTGCTTATCTAAACGCTGACAAATAGGTTCCGGCAGAATGGCCAGGCCCATCTCTGCCTGAACCATGGCGGCCAGAAAATCCCACTGCCCGCTTCGGACGGCAATCGTGGGCGTTATTCCCTGACGCTGAAACGCCTGCATCAACTGCCGGTTCAGTGAAAATTCTTCGTTAAAGATAAGCAGCGGATGCGCCGCCAGCTCAGAGAGTGAAAGCCGGGTGCGACGTAGCCAGGGCGCCTTACGCGGCAGCAACACACAGAGCGGATGGCGCATAAGGGATAAGGTGGCGAGGGGCAGTTCGGGATCGACCGGGAGCGCCGTCAGGGCGATATCCAGTGTTCCGGCCAGCACGGCTTCCTGCACCGTCAGCCCGCCAAATTCAGCAATGTTGAGTTCCACGCCCGGATAGCGGCGGCGAAACGCGGAGACGGAACCGGCAATCTGCATGCCCACCATTGGGGGAATACCGAGGCGCAACTGGCCGGTTTTCAGATCGTTAATATCGCCTATCTCTGCCTCAAGCTGATGAAACTGTTGCAGAATCGCCAGACCGCGTTGGTAGACCGCCTGACCGCTGTCCGTCAGATGCAGGCGGCGACCATCACGCAGAAGTAAGGCACAGCCCAGTTCCTCTTCTAACTGGCGCACCATTTTGCTGATTGTCGGCTGCGTCACGAACAACGCCTGTGCAGCCCGGGTAAAGCTTTGTTGGCGGACGACCTCGGTAAAGTAACGCAGGGCGCGAACGTCCATAACTATTCCCTTTTGGCATGATTTGGATAATTTTAATTCATTTCTTTCACCCCATGCAGCAAATCTATACTGGACGCATTCATTCCAGAGGGGAAAGACAAATGGCACTGGCCTTGCGTCGCCTGAACGTCAGCCACATAAACCGGCTGAGCGTGCCGGTACAACTGGCGCTCTACATCTCGCTGTTTATCGCCAGCGAACAGTTGGTGAACTGGCTGCACTTGCCGCTGCCAGCCAACGTGGTAGGCATGCTCCTGCTGCTGTTGCTTATCGCGCTGCGTATTTTACCCCTGCGCTGGGTAAAGGCCGGGTCAAGCTGGTTGCTGGCAGAGATGCTACTGTTTTTTATCCCGGCGGTGGTTGCGGTCATCAACTACGCGGACCTGCTGCAGGTGGACGGCTGGCGAATTTTTCTGGTGATTGCGGTCAGTACCACGCTGGTGCTGGCGGCAACGGCGCTGGTTGTGGACTGGCTTTATCGGTTTGAAGTGGCGCGCGCGGCGCGTAAGAAGAACAACGATGCCTGATTTGCCGATCAGCCTCCTGTGCGCGGCCGCCACGTTAGTGATCTACTACGTGAATAAACGGCTGTATCGACGCTGGCCAACGCTGCTGCTGATGCCGTTGATCATGACGCCCATGATTCTGGTGCTGCTGTTGCTGGTCACCCATATCAGCTGGCAAAACTACATTGCCGAAAGTCACTGGTTGCTTTGGCTGTTGGGGCCCGCCACGCTGGCCTTTGCAGTGCCCGTGTACGAAAACATGGACGTGATAAAACGCCACTGGTTATCGCTCAGCGCCGGTGTGCTGACCGCCACCACGGTATCGGTGTGCAGCTCGGTGTGGCTGGCGCGTTTGCTGAGTTTGCCCGAAAGCCTGCAACGCAGCCTGGCGGTGCGCTCCATTACCACGCCTTTTGCCCTGGCGGCCGCCAAACCCATGGGCGCACAGCCCGATCTGGTGGCGCTGTTTGTGGTCATTACTGGCGTATTTGGCATGGCGGTCGGCGACGTCCTGTTTTTACGCATTGCTATCCAGCAAAGCGTGGCGAAAGGGGCTGGATTTGGGGCCGCCTCCCACGGTGCGGGCACCGCGCGGGCTTACCAGCTGGGCCAACAGGAAGGCGTCGTGTCCAGCCTGGTGATGATGTTATCCGGCGTGGTTACGGTGATTCTGGCACCGTTAATCGGGCACATTATGTGGGCACAGTAAGGCGGCAGACGGCACAACGGTGCCCGCCGTCACTGGCCAGCTGACAGACATGATTGTCATGAATGACATCACTTTTTACGTAAAGCTTTCCAAATAAAGTTGTCACCTCGTTTCAGACTGCTACCCTTGAGGCGGAATTATTGGACCCCTCATGGAGTAGAATCATGTTTAAACAACTTGTCACAGGAAGCGCGCTGAGCGTTATGTTGCTGAGCGGCGCTGCGCAGGCTATCGAAGGCAGCGTGGATGTGGGCGAGCACAGTACGAATCTCAATCTCGGACTGGGCACCACGTCACCGGGCCTGTTCCTGAATGGCAACTGGTTACGTAGCGATCATGACGGAAGCACCTACGGTGCAGGACTGGGTTACAACGTTGATGTTGGCGATTTGCGCCTGGCGCCAACCGCAAAGGCGATTTTTACCCATCCTGAAGACGGGAAAGACGGATTTGCGGTGGCGCTGGGCGGCAGCGCGCAGTACAACATCAATAGCATGTGGGGCTTATTCGGTCAGTACTATTACGCACCAGAAGGCCTGACTGACCACCTGGACAGCTACCAGGAGGCAAGCGGTGGTGTGAGCTTCACGCCTGTTTCTCTGCTTAACCTGCGCGTCGGTTATCAGTATATCGAGCTGAATAACAAAGGTGGCCGTAAAGATAACGTACTGGTCGACGGTCCGTACGTCGGCGCGTCACTGCGTTTCTGACAGCGGTCTGAGAAAAAGGGCAGCGACCTGGCGGTGGCTGCCCTTTTTTTATTGCAGGCACTACAGATTAGTGTGCTTTACCCTGCTCAATACCTGAACCCGTCTGGGAACGAATAAACTGTGCCCGGAAACGGGAGCGTTCTTCTGCGCCCTGCGGTGAATGGTCGGTAATGGAAAACAGCCAGGTGCCAATAAAGGCGATGGCAATGGAGAACAGCGCCGGATATTCATAAGGGTAAATGGGGGAAGCATGTCCCAGCACCTGTACCCAGACCGTGGGGCCCAGGATCATCAGCACCACTGCCGTGATCAGCCCCAGCCAGCCGCCCACCATAGCACCTCGTGTGGTGAGCTTTGACCAGTACATGGACAGCAGGATAATCGGGAAGTTACAGCTGGCCGCGATCGAGAAGGCCAGTCCCACCATAAACGCGATGTTCTGCTTCTCAAACAGAATGCCCAGCGCGATGGCTACTGCGCCAAGCACCAGCACCGTAATTTTCGATACCCGCAGTTCGTCGCGCTCGCTGGCCTGGCCTTTACGGTAAACGCTGGCGTACAAATCATGCGACACCGCCGACGCGCCAGCCAGGGTCAGGCCCGCCACCACCGCCAGAATCGTGGCGAAAGCGACGGCGGAAATAAAGCCCAGGAAGGTACTGCCGCCCACGGCGTTAGCCAGATGCACTGCCGCCATGTTGGTGCCGCCGATCAGCGCACCCGAAGCATCTTTAAAGGCCGGGTTAGCTCCGACCAGTAAAATGGCACCGAATCCGATGATAAAGGTCAGGAAATAGAAGTAACCCATAAAGCCGGTGGCCCAGAAAACGCTTTTACGCGCCTCTTTCGCATCGGCGACGGTAAAGAAACGCATCAGGATATGCGGTAAGCCCGCCGTTCCAAACATCAGCCCCAGCCCCAGCGACAGGGCAGATATCGGGTCTTTAACCAGCCCGCCAGGCTGCATAATGGCCGCCCCTTTCGGATGCACTGCCATCGCCTCAGTGAACAACGTATTAAAGCTGAAGCCGGTACTTTTCATCACCATAATCGCCATAAATGAGGCACCGAACAGCAGCAGAACGGCTTTGATGATCTGGACCCAGGTCGTCGCCAGCATCCCGCCAAACAGCACGTACAGCACCATCAAAATGCCCACCAGAATGACGGCGATATGATAGTTCAGACCAAACAGTAACTGAATCAGCTTACCGGCACCGACCATCTGCGCAATCAGGTAAAGCGCAACCACCACCAGTGAGCCGCAGGCGGACAGGGTGCGAATGGGCTTTTGTTTGAGGCGGTAAGAGGCAACATCGGCAAAGGTATACCGGCCCAGGTTACGCAGACGTTCAGCAATCAGGAACAGGATCATCGGCCAGCCGACCAGAAAACCGAGCGAATAGATTAAGCCGTCATAACCCGAGGTATAAACCAGCGCAGAAATCCCCAGAAAGGAGGCGGCAGACATAAAGTCACCGGCCATCGCCAGCCCATTCTGGAAGCCGGTAATATTGCCGCCCGCCGTATAATAATCGCTACGCGAGCGGGTTCGCTTTGACGCCCAGTAAGTAATACTCAGCGTCGCACCGACAAAAATGACAAACATCACAATGGCCTGATAATTAACGGCCTGCTTCTGTACCGCCCCGGTAATCGCATCGGCGGCCAGGGCGGAAAAGGGCAGGAGGGCGGCCAGCATCCACAGCATAAGACGCATCATGGTTTTACCTCGCGGAGGATAGCCTTTGTCAGGCGATCAAACTCGCCATTGGCGTGCCAGACATACACGCCGGTCAGTAAAAAGGAGATAACGATCAGGCCCACGCCAATCGGAATACCGCGCGTCACGTTGGTACCGGCATGCAGCGGCGTACCTAACCAGCCGGGAGCAAACGCAATCAGCAGAATAAAGCCGACATAGAGCACCAGCATGATTAGCGACAGCAGCAGGGCAAAGGACTGGCGCTTATGGACCAACTCCTGAAAGCGCGGATTTTTTTCAATTTGTTGGTAGATTCTTTCCTGTTCGGGCAGGGCATCGTTCATCACATTATCTCCAGAAGCTTGCAGGCGTGGACCTCACGCAACGGCGTGAATGCGTTATATTTTTTGTGACTACAGAAACACACTACGTAGGGAAGCGGTGGCGGAAAGCCTGATGCTTTCCGCCGGCGTGGTATTACGGCAGGGTGATGGATTGTTTCTCTTCAAGCAGTTTCTCAACGACGCCAGGATCGGCCAGCGTGGAGGTATCGCCTAAATTACTGGTATCGCCTGCGGCAATCTTGCGCAGAATACGGCGCATGATTTTGCCGGAACGGGTTTTTGGCAGCGAATCCGTCCAGTGCAGTACATCAGGCGTGGCAATCGGGCCAATCTCTTTACGCACCCAGTTACGGACCTCGGTATAAAGCTCCGGTGAGGGCTCTTCCCCGTGATTCAGGGTGATATAGGCATAAATAGCCTGGCCCTTAATGCTGTGCGGAATACCTACCACGGCCGCTTCGGCAATTTTCGGATGCGACACCAGCGCGGATTCGATCTCGGCGGTGCCCAGGCGGTGCCCAGACACGTTCAGTACGTCATCCACACGGCCAGTAATCCAGTAGTAGCCGTCCTCATCACGTCGCGCGCCATCGCCGCTGAAATAGGCATTTTTAAAGGTCGAAAAGTAGGTCTGCTCGAAACGTTCATGATCGCCAAACAGCGTACGCGCCTGACCTGGCCAGGAATCCGTGATCACCAGATTACCTTCACAGGCGCCGTCCTGAGGATTGCCTTCGTTATCCACCAGGGCAGGCTGGACGCCGAAGAACGGTGTGGTCGCCGAGCCGGGTTTCAGCACGGTGGCACCCGGCAACGGCGTAATCATGAAACCGCCGGTCTCTGTCTGCCACCAGGTATCGACAATCGGACACCGGCTGTTGCCGATTTTTTTGTGATACCACTCCCAGGCTTCCGGGTTAATGGGCTCGCCCACTGAACCCATGATACGCAGGCTGCTACGGTCGGTGCCCTCAATCGCTTTATCCCCTTCCGCCATCAGCGCGCGGATAGCGGTAGGCGCGGTATACAACAGGGTCACCTTATGCTTATCAATCACCTGGCCCATGCGCGCTGGCGTCGGCCAGTTTGGCACGCCTTCAAACATCAGCGTCGTGGCCCCACAGGCCAGGGGACCATAGAGCAGATAGCTGTGGCCGGTGACCCAGCCCACGTCCGCCGTACACCAGTAAACGTCATCCTGATGATAATCAAAGACAAATTTAAAGGTCGTGGCGGCGTAAACCAGATAGCCACCCGTGGTATGCAGTACGCCTTTAGGCTTACCGGTTGAACCGGAGGTGTAGAGAATAAACAGTGGATCTTCGGCCTGCATTTCGGCGGCAGAGTGGTTGGTGCTGGCGTTCTGCATCAGCTCATGCCAGTGCCGATCGCGTCCTTCAACCCAGCCGACATCTTTGCCGGTACGTTGAAAGACCACCACGTTTTTCACGCTGTTCACATTGGGATTTTTTAATGCATCATCCACATTTTTCTTCAGTGGAATCGTGCGGCCCGCACGTACGCCTTCGTCGGCTGTCACAATCAATGATGCGCTGGAGTCGATCACCCGGCCCGCGACGGCTTCCGGTGAGAAGCCGCCGAAAATGACGGAGTGCACCGCCCCGATGCGAGCACAGGCCAGCATCGCGACGGCGGCCTCGGGCACCATGGGCATATAAATCGCCACGACGTCGCCTTTTTTAACGCCAAGCAGTTCCAGCACATTGGCAAAGCGGCACACATCAGCATGCAGCTGACGGAAGGTCAGGATTTTGCTTTCACTGGCATCGTCGCCTTCCCAGATAATGGCGGGATGATCGCCCCGGGTAGCCAGATGGCGATCCAGGCAGTTGGCGGCCAGATTGAGCGTGCCGTCTTCATACCAACGAATTGAAATATTGCCTGGCGCAAATGAGGTGTTTTTGACTTTGCTGTAAGGTTTTATCCAGTCGAGGATTTTACCTTGTTCCCCCCAGAAGGTTTCTGGATCGGTAACAGACTGCTGGTACATCGCCTGATACTGTTCGGCCGTAATCAGCGCGGTTGCTGCGATATTTTCTGGAACAGGATAGTTATGATTTTGGCTCATGGCGATTCTCCTTGAAGATGTTAATCATATGTCAATCAATAGTTAAGTGAAGCAGAGCAACAAGATTTGTTTCTTTTTTGCGCCATAGATCACGCGTTAACCTTGTTGACATAAAAACGTCGCAAAAGAATGAAAAACGTGCTAACGCCATGCAAAGGATAGGGATTTAGATTGCAACATTTTGTGTCTTGCGCTGTTTAAAAAAGCAGCGAACGAACCGCGTAGCGTTTGCCCACAATCTGAATAGCTATGCGAAAACTTATCGAAAGTTTACTTTTCATAACAGCAGGTTAGGAATAAATAGCCGCATCAGCATTTTATGCTTAAGAGATGGTTAAGTTTTAATCGAAGCCACCAAGGGTTGCATTTACTGCAGCGAAAATGGTACTTATCTCGCCCCTGATAATCAGGTATCAACTCAGACCGCGTCTGAAATGGGTTTAGAAATCATCGCATCGCAATGCGGGACGCTGTCTAAAACACCCTCTACTTTACCGGGCTTTTTGCTCACTTCCCTGTGTGTATTGTCTTCTGCACCTTCGCAGTAGAGAGAAACGGGTTTTGACTGAGGAAATTACGCGTTATGAAAGGTTTTAAAATCAGCCTTGCGTGGCAGATTCTGATAGCACTGGTGCTCGGCATCATCGTGGGTGCCGTATTGCATAATCAGCCAGATGATCGTGAATGGTTAGTCAATAATATTCTCAGCCCGGCGGGCGATATCTTTATTCACCTGATAAAGATGATTGTCGTGCCTATCGTGATTTCATCCCTGATTGTCGGTATAGCCGGTGTTGGTGATGCGAAAAAGCTGGGTCGTATTGGTCTCAAAACCATTGTGTACTTTGAAGTGATTACCACCGTTGCCATTGTGGTCGGGATTACCCTGGCAAATGTGTTTAAGCCCGGCACTGGCATTGATATGTCTACGCTGGCAACGGTGGACATCTCTAAATATGAAGCCACGACGGCGCAGGTACAGGAAGGGACGCACAGTCTGGTTGCGACGATCCTTTCTTTGATCCCGCAGAACATCTTTGCCGCGATGGCGAAGGGTGAAATGCTGCCGATTATTTTCTTCTCAGTCCTGTTTGGTCTGGGGCTGTCGGCCCTGCCCTCCGAACAGCGCGATCCGCTGGTCAACCTGTTCCGCGGCGTGTCTGAAACCATGTTTAAAGTGACGCATATGATCATGCGCTACGCGCCAGTAGGCGTGTTTGCTTTGATCGCCGTGACGATTGCTAACTTTGGTTTTGCCTCGCTGTGGCCACTCGCGAAGCTGGTGTTGCTGGTCTATGTCGCTATCCTGTTCTTTGCGTTTGTGGTGCTGGGGGCGGTAGCACGCTTCTGCAAACTGCGCATTACTACGCTGATGCGCATTTTAAAAGACGAGCTGATCCTGTCCTACTCGACCTCCAGTTCTGAAACCGTGCTGCCACGCATCATGGAGAAGATGGAAGCTTACGGTGCGCCAAAAGCCATCACCAGCTTCGTCGTGCCCACCGGCTACTCGTTTAACCTGGATGGTTCAACGTTATACCAAAGTATCGCCGCGATTTTCATCGCGCAGCTGTACGGTATCGACCTGTCACTGACTGATGAAATCATCCTGGTGCTGACGCTGATGGTGACCTCTAAAGGGATTGCAGGCGTGCCAGGCGTTTCGTTTGTCGTCCTGCTGGCGACGCTTGGCAGCGTCGGTATTCCGCTGGAAGGACTGGCGTTTATTGCTGGCGTTGACCGCATCATGGATATGGCCCGTACCGCGCTGAATGTCGTGGGTAACGCCCTGGCGGTGCTGGTGATTGCCCGCTGGGAAAACCAGTTCGATGCAGAGCAGGCGAAAGCGTATGAATTGCAGTTACGGACGCAAACCGCGCCTTAATGCGGATTAGCAAATCAAAGGCTCAACGATGGTTGGGCCTTTTTTTTATTCTGTCTGGCTGCACCGCTCACGGCGCCACAAAAAAGCAGCTGGAAAGGATGAATTTTTCATTCGCTGTGTTAAAAATATCCAGAATAAATTATTCCTGTGGAGAACAAGCGTGAAAATCGATCTCAGTCAGATGGTCACGGAAGGGCGCAATCCGGCCAGCCTGAATATTGACGAAATGAGCACGGAAGCGATGCTTCGCGTCATTAATGATGAAGATAAAAAAGTTGCGCTGGCCGTTGAGGCTATTGTGCCGGCTATCGCCCGCGCTGTGGATATTATCTGCGCCGCCTTTCAGGCCGGTGGGCGACTGATATACGTGGGCGCGGGCACCTCCGGCCGCCTGGGGATCCTGGATGCAAGTGAATGCCCACCAACTTTTGGCACACCGCGTGAGCAGGTAACTGGCCTGATTGCCGGGGGCCATCAGGCCATTTTGCAGGCGGTGGAAAACGCTGAAGATAATGTGGCGCAAGGCGCGCAGGATCTGAAAGACATCCACTTCAGCCAGCAGGACGTGCTGGTGGGCATCGCCGCCAGTGGACGCACGCCTTATGTTCTGGGCGCGCTCGATTACGCCCGGCAATGTGGGGCGACGACGGTTGCGCTGACCTGTAATCCGCACAGCGAAATGGCCGACGTCGCCGATATTGCCCTGACGCCCGTGGTCGGGCCTGAAGTGGTGACGGGGTCATCACGCATGAAGGCGGGGACCGCACAGAAGCTGGTCCTGAATATGCTGACGACCGGCGCGATGATTCGTACAGGCAAAGTCTTCGGCAATCTGATGGTGGACGTTGAAGCCACGAACCAGAAGCTGGTACAGCGCCAGGTCAATATTGTGATGCAGGCTACTGATTGTGATGAAGCCTGCGCCAGTGCCGCCCTGGCGGCCTGCGGCGGGCACTGCAAAACCGCCATTCTCATGGTGCTGGCGGAACTGAGTGCTGATGAGGCAAAAACGTTGCTGACCCAACATCAGGGCTTTATTCGTCGGGCGCTACAGGCTGCGGGAGCACGCTGATGGCGGACGTGACCGATGCACTTCTGCACGCTATCGTGCAGGCAGCAGGCGGCGCAGACAATATTGCCGTTTGCGGCCATTGTATGACCCGTTTACGCCTGACGCTGAAGCAGAATCAGGCTGACATCGCCCGGCTGAAAGGTTTGCCTGGCGTGCTGGGTGTCATCAAGGGTGACGATCAACTGCAGATCGTGCTCGGTCCCGGCAAGGCGCAAACGGCGGCGGAACGGATGCATTTGCTGCTTTCACAGGGGGCATCGAATCTGCAACAGGTGGCTGCGCAACAAAAACAGCAGATAAAGGCCAGACAGACCCGCGCAGTGCATCAGTTTCTGGCACGTTTCGCCACCCTTTTCACACCGCTCATCCCCGGCTTTATCGCCGCAGGTTTACTGCTGGGATTCGCCACGCTGATTGAGCAAAGCCTGCACCTCAGCACGCCGGGCGCACATCCTGCAGGCTTACTGCACACCGTGGCCTATATGAAAGTGTTCAGTAAAGGGTTATTCACCTTTCTCAGCATCCTGATTGGCTATAACGCGCAAAAAGCCTTTGGCGGCACCGGCGTAAACGGGGCCATTATCGCCTCGCTGTTTCTTCTGGGCTATGTGCCCGATGCGAAGGTCGGCTATTACAGCGGCATGGACAGCTTTTTTGGTCTGGCTATCGATCCGCGTGGCAACATTATCGGTGTGCTGCTGGCCGCGATGTTTGGTGGCTGGCTGGAAAGGCAGTTGCGCAAGGTCATCCCGGATAACCTGGATATGATTCTTACCGCCCTGTTAACCTTATTAATCACGGGCGCGCTGACTTATCTGCTCATCATGCCGCTCGGCGGCGAGCTGTTTAAGGGAATGTCGTGGTTGTTTATCCACCTCAATAACAACCCCTTCGGCTGCGCCCTGCTGGCTGGGCTGTTTTTGATCGCCGTGATGTTTGGCATTCATCAGGGGTTTATTCCGGTCTATTTTGCGCTGATGGAAACCCAGGGATTTAATTCACTGTTCCCTGTTCTGGCTATGGCCGGTGCCGGTCAGGTGGGGGCCGCACTGGCGCTCTGGTGTAAAGCGGAAAAAGGCGCGTTGTTGCGCACCCAGATAAAAGGCGCCATCGTGCCCGGCTTGCTGGGCGTGGGTGAACCGCTGATTTATGGCGTCACGCTACCGCGGCTCAGACCCTTTATTACGGCCTGCGGCGGCGGGGCAGTGGGCGGATTTTTTATCGGTCTGGTGGCCTGGCTGGGGCTGCCGGTCGGCATGAATACGGTATTTGGTCCTTCGGGTCTGGTCACGCTTCCGTTAATGACCTCGCATCAGGGCATTTTTGCTGGCATGGCCGTGTACCTGGGCGGTTTGATCGTGGCCTGGGTCAGTGGCTTTGTACTGACGTGGTGGTTTGGCTTACGGGATGTCGATTTAAGCTGAATCCATAAGGAATGCGCTATTAACCCGTCAAGCGGTACGGTAAGACGTTAGTCTCACTGCGGATGTCACGCGCCGGGCGCGGGTGGGATAGTGCTGCGCGCTAATCAGTTGCGTTAAAGTAAATCGTTAAAATGTAATGGGTTAAAAATTCCCGTGAGTAAACGAAGCCGCTACTGAGCGGCTTTTTTAATGCAATAAATTAACGCGTAGCACTAAAGTGTAAATGCGCCACTGCCGAAAACATAAAAAAAGGTAAAGCTTACCTTTCACGTGCTTTCATCCATGCTTCTGGTGCAAGTCTGACTGGTACTATCAAGGACTCCTATGCGCAACAACCAACCTGTTTCTCAGCGTGAATATGTGTATGACGATCATGCCACACTGATGACAACGACCGATCTCAACAGCTATATCACCTATGCCAATGATGCATTCGTTGAAGCCAGTGGCTTTTCATCTGATGAGGTCAAAGGGCAGCCGCACAATATGGTGCGTCACCCGGATATGCCACCCGAAGCTTTTGCCGATATGTGGGCGACGTTAAAACAGGGCGAACCCTGGACAGCGCTGGTGAAAAACCGCCGCAAAAACGGGGATCACTACTGGGTGCGGGCGAACGCGATTCCGGTGGTGCGCAACGGTCAGGTGCAGGGTTATATGTCGGTGCGGACGAAGCCATCCGCTCAGGATGTGAAAGCCAGTGAAGCGCTCTACCGTGATTTTCGTGAAGGTCGCGCGCAAGGCCGCCGCTTTCACAAAGGATTAATTGTGCGCAGCGGCTGGCGCCGCCTCGGCTCGATCTTAAAAACGCTGCCACTGCGCTGGCGCATTCGTACGGCGCTGCTGGCTTTATTGCCGCTGTCCGTCGCAGGCGTCTGGGCGCTGGGAATGGCACCGCTGGCGCTGAGCGGATTTGCGGGCGGCATGGCCGTTCTGTTGCTGCTTGCCAGCCTGTGGCTGGAGCAGCAAATTTCCCGTCCTGTTGAGCGCATGTGCAAACAGGCACTGCGCGTGGCCACCGGGGCCAGTCACCAGGTGGAGCAGATGGACCGCATTGACGAGGTGGGGCTGACGTTGCGCGCCATTGGGCAGCTAGGGCTGATGTTCCGCTGGCTGGTGGACGATGTGAGTGGCCAGGCGATTAACGTGCTGAGCGCCAGTGACGCCATTGCCCGCAGTAACAATGAACTGAGCCGCCGGACCGAACAGGCCGCAGCGAACGTGCAGCAAACGGCCGCGACCATGAACGAAATGACCGCCACCGTGAAGAGTAATACGCAAACGGCCCAGGAGGTGAGTTCGCTCTCCGTCAATACCAGCGATGCGGCAAGCAAAGGTGGCGAGGTGATGAAAGAGATGATGAGCATGATGGCGGATATCGCCGACAGCTCAGAACGCATTGCCAGCATCACCAGCGTAATCGACAGCATCGCGTTCCAGACCAATATTCTGGCGCTGAACGCCGCCGTTGAGGCGGCACGCGCAGGTGAGCAGGGTAAAGGCTTCGCCGTTGTGGCTGGCGAAGTACGCAGCCTTGCACAGCGCAGCGCAAAAGCCGCCAGCGAGATTAAAGCACTGGTGGAAACCAGCGCCAGCCGGGTCAGTTCAGGCAACGAGCACGCCGGTGCTGCGGGACATACCATGCAGGATATTGTGCAGCAGGTGCAGAACGTCACTTCGCTCGTTGCCCAAATCAGCGCGGCCACGGCGGAACAGGCGACCGCGCTCAGTGAAGTCAGCACGGCGGTAGAAGATCTGGACGATATTACCCATCAAAACGCCGCCCGCGTTCAGGAAAGCGCAGAAGCGTCGGGCCGTATGACCCATCAGGCTAACCGTCTGGTGGAAGCGATCAGCGTGTTCCGCTAAGTTTTGACCGGCCTGCCACCGGATGGTGTTGTGCCATTCGGCGTGATCACGCTCTTCGCGCGCGCAGGGTGCGAACCGTGATCATGCCGTCTGGTACGGCATGATCGCTAAGAGGCTTTCCCGTCCTAATCGTCTCTTCTGCTGCCCAATTGCGTACCCTCAGCCAACATCCCATCACGGCCTGACTCGTCTCAGAGCATCACGGCGTAACGCCTGTCTTTGCCGTCTTGTGACATAACAGCATAGCGCTGGGCGAAAGTCGTCAGGCGCACAGGTAGTCATTAATACTGCCTGCTATGCAAGGTGTAGTCATTTAACCTTTCGTGTTTAAACAGCGCTAAACGTGCTTTTCATTTTCAGTTTTATTGAATGATATGAGCAAAACCCTCTGCTTTTTCTTGTGCGATATTCGTCCTATTATGCTTTCACACAAGGCATGTAGCCTTATCTAAACGAAAAAGACCGAGGAATTGACCATGAAAACTATCAAAACTTTTGCTGCATTAATCGCCCTGACTATTCTGCCTGTTGCGGCTTTTGCACAAACTGTGACGGCGACCGGCTCAACACTGGACAGCGCAGAAGCGAAAATTGCTGCTCAGGCGCAGGATGCTGGTGCTTCCTATAAGATCACCGAAGCGAACACCAACAACGGTGTGCACATGACGGCTGAGTTGTATAAATAAGCCTTGAACGTCTGTGCTGACAGGACGCCTGATGGCGTCCTGGCTCCGTTTTTAGCGCAACAGAACCTGTCACTTTACTGCCTCTACTCCGCTTTCCGGCATCATTCTGCCCCATCGGGCCTGTCTCTTTGACCAACAGATCGTTCGCTTAACCGTTCAGCCTTTGCCAGAAAAGCCCCTTGTATGCGCGCCATCATCCCTCAACGCTGCGCGTACCGGCGATAACCCGGGCGCGGATGTCGTCCTGAACGGACAACACCGCGGCATCATGCGCAATGAATGGCAGGAGAAGGAAAAGGAAAGTGGGGGAGACAATGCGGAATCGACCGCTGGTCGCCTGCGGCAACTACCCCAGGCGACCAGAAAGGTTATGACACCTCTTCAGAAGCGTCGTGCATCATTTCATCGTGCGGCACATCGTCCAGAATCTGTTCAAAACTGCGCAGACGTTTATAGATCGACATTAACTCGACCAGGGTGGACCACGAGGTAATGAGGTACTGGAACGATCCCCGAACCTGGTCAAACACGTTGGTGATCTGGTTCAGCAGGCCCAGCGTAATGGCACCGGCCACAATAGACGGGAACAACAGGAACAGCCCGAACACGTTATCCACCTGCAGATAAAGGATGCGGCTGATATTGAAGTAAAGATAGTGAAAATAGAGACGGAAATAGTTAATCCGCACATTGTGGAACAGCACTTTTACGGTCGGCGGCGTGGCGCGATCGGCGTGATCTTCGCCGTAAACCAGCTCTTTACGATAAGCCGCTTCAACGCGCTGGTTACGGAACTCCAGGCCGGGAAGCTTAATGCCCACCAGCGCCAGCAGCGCCGTACCAAAGAGTGACCACAACACCGCCGCGATCACCAGCGCATAGGGGATGCTGCCCAGAATCGGGATACTTTTTACATGATGTGAAAGCGCCACCAGAACGGGTAAAAACGCCACCAGGGTCATAATGGCCTGAATGAAACTCACGCCCCAGCCTTCCAGCGTGGTAGCAAAGCGCATGGT
This sequence comes from Pantoea sp. BR_17, assembly GCF_041955125.1. Taxonomy (NCBI): domain Bacteria; kingdom Pseudomonadati; phylum Pseudomonadota; class Gammaproteobacteria; order Enterobacterales; family Erwiniaceae; genus Pantoea; species Pantoea sp. BR_17. Next base: position 79,475 of record NZ_JAVAXT010000010.1, read on the forward strand.
ATCTTCCTGCACACGCTGTGCCGCGCCTTCAACGTGGCGCAGGCGCTGCCAGTGATGCATATAGTAATTATTCATCGCAGTGCGCCAGCGGAATACCCAGTGGCTGATGAAAAAAGCATTCATCACGCCAATGACCACCGCAATCAACGCGATACCCAGGAAGGCGATGACCTGAGCATAAAATTCGGCAATCTGTACCGAACCGGCTTTCGTCAGCGCTTTTTGAATTAAATCGTAGAACGGGCCATACCAGGCATTGACGGCCACGCCAACCTGGACGCCAAACCAGGTCACAAAAATAATCAGCGCGGAGCCCCAGACCGACCAGCGCTGCCAGGGATGGTTATCAATGATGCGCCACGCAAGAGCGAACAGGGCAACCATCAGCCAGTAATAGCCATAGAACCATAACTCACCCGGCGCAATAAAGCGCATCACCGTCGTGGGCAGGGGCTGCCTGATGGCGGCCTGAAACGCAGGCCAGAAATGGGCCGGTAAATCGCTGGCAAAGCCAAACCAGGCAAAAATCGCCAGTAAACTCCAGATGGCGGCCGAACTGAAAAACGGCCCAGGTCGTGGAAAGAAAGACTTAAACATAGGTACTCCGCTGTTGTGTAATCGCTTTTATAACGTCTTAACGGCCATCTGTCTGTAGCCTGTTGTTTCTGAACATGACATTGACAACTTATATGTTAATGAAATTGTGCTTTTTTGTTTCCTTAAACTAAGTATTTGTCGGTAATGGTGTTACACTTAGCGCCACTGTTACCGGTAACAGCTTGTTGTACCCGAAATCCGCAAATAAAAACCACTACAACGCGCATTCACTTCTCTTTTCGTACCGCAGTTGATGCGGTGATGAGGCAATGTCATGTCAGACCAGAAAAAGGGTCATTCACGCAGGGATTTTTTGCTGAAGACCATCACCCTGGCGCCCGCAGTGGCGGTAGGCAGCAGCGCATTGGGTGCCTTTTCTGCACCCGCTCAGGCACAGGCCGCAACGCCTGCCGAAAGCCAGGTCGCCCGAGACTATCAACCCAGTTGGTTTACTGCCGAGGAATTTGCGTTTATCAACGCTGCCGTGGCGCGGCTGATCCCCGCCGATGAACGCGGTCCGGGCGCGCTGGAAGCGGGCGTGCCGGAGTTTATCGATCGCCAGATGAATACGCCTTATGCCACCGGGGCCAACTGGTATATGCAGGGCCCCTTTAACCCGGATCTCCCCAAAGAAATGGGCTATCAGCTGCCGCTGGTACCGCAGCAGATTTACCGTCTCGGCCTGGCCGACGCCGACCAGTATAGCCGGCAGCAGTACGGTAAGGTCTTTGCCCAACTGAACGCTGAACAGCAGGATGCGGCGCTTCAGGCGATGGAGAGCGGCAAGGCCCATTTCAGCCAGCTCCCCGCCAGCGTGTTTTTCTCTTATCTCCTGCAAAACACCCGTGAAGGCTTCTTTAGCGATCCGATCCACGGTGGCAATCAGGGCATGGTGGGCTGGAAGCTCATCAACTTCCCTGGCGCCCGCGCCGATTTTATGGACTGGGTAGAGCGCGGTGAACGGTATCCGTTCCCGTCAGTGTCGATTCGTGGAGAGAGAAGCTGAGCATGGCAAATGAATTAAAGAAAGTGGATGCCGTGATTGTCGGCTTTGGCTGGGCAGGTGCCATTATGGCCAAAGAGCTGACCGAGGCCGGTCTGAATGTGCTGGCACTGGAACGCGGTCCGCATCGTGATACCTATCCCGATGGATCCTATCCACAGTCGATTGATGAACTGACCTATAACATCCGAAAAAAGCTGTTCCAGGATCTGTCCAAAAGCACCGTCACTATCCGTCATGATGCGTCACAGACTGCCGTGCCGTATCGCCAGTTAGCAGCTTTCCTGCCGGGCACCGGCACCGGTGGCGCAGGGCTGCACTGGTCAGGTGTACATTTTCGGGTCGATCCGGTTGAGCTAAAACTTCGCAGCCACTATGAGGCGCGCTACGGTAAAAAGTTTATTCCTGAAGGGATGACCATTCAGGATTTCGGCGTGGACTATCAGGAGCTGGAGCCATTTTTTGATAAAGCAGAAAAAGTGTTTGGCACCTCCGGTAGTGCCTGGAGTATTCAGGGTAAGGTTGTCGGCAAAGACAAAGGCGGTAACCCGTTTGCGCCCGATCGCTCTGACAACTTTCCGTTGCCCGCGCAAAAGCGCACCTGGTCAGCACAGCTGTTTGCCCAGGCCGCCGAGTCAGTAGGCTATCATCCTTACGATCTGCCCTCGGCGAATACCTCAGGTCCTTATACCAACACCTATGGCGCGCAGATGGGACCGTGCAACTTCTGCGGCTACTGCAGCGGTTACGCCTGCTATATGTATTCCAAGGCCTCACCCAATGTGAATATCCTGCCTGCGCTGCGTCAGGAGCCAAAGTTTGAGCTGCGCAATAATGCTTATGTGCTGCGCGTCAACCTCACGGACGATAAGAAACGCGCTACCGGCGTCACCTATGTAGACGCGCAGGGGCGTGAACATGTGCAACCGGCAGATCTGGTCATCCTGTCAGCCTTCCAGTTCCACAATGTCCACCTAATGCTGCTGTCCGGCATTGGCCAGCCTTACAACCCGATCACTAACGAAGGCACGGTCGGACGCAACTTTGCCTACCAGAACCTGTCGACGCTGAAAGCGCTGTTCGATAAAAACACCACCACCAACCCGTTTATTGGCGCAGGCGGTGCCGGTGTCGGCGTGGATGATTTCAACGCCGATAACTTTGACCACGGGCCGCACGGTTTTGTCGGTGGATCGCCATTCTGGGTCAATCAGGCGGGCACCAAACCCATCTCGGGTCTGCCCACCCCGCCGGGAACACCTAACTGGGGTAGCCAGTGGAAGGCCGCCGTTGCCGATACGTACACGCATCACCTTTCTATGGATGCCCATGGTGCGCACCAGTCTTACCGCGTGAACTATCTGGATCTGGACCCGAATTATAAAGACGCCTACGGTCAGCCACTGCTGCGTATGACGTTTGACTGGCAGGAAAATGACATCAAGATGGCGCAGTTTATGGTGGGGAAAATGCATAAAATCGCCGAAGCCATGAACCCGAAAATGATCATTGGCGGGGCTAAAAAACCCGGCACACATTTCGACACCACCGTCTACCAGACCACCCACATCAGCGGCGGGGCGATTATGGGTGAGGATCCTAAAACCAGCGCGGTTAACCGCTATCTGCAAAGCTGGGATGTGCCTAACGTCTTTGTGCCTGGCGCATCGGCGTTTCCTCAGGGACTCGGCTATAACCCCACCGGCATGGTGGCGGCATTGACTTACTGGTCAGCGAAAGCGATTCGCGAGCAGTATCTGAAAAACCCAGGCCCTCTGGTGCAGGCATAAGGATGATGGCGATGAAAAACGGCATTTTAGCCCTGATTCTGGGCGGTATTTCCTTTGTTGCCCTGGCCGATGAGAGCACTAGCGATCTGATAAAACGCGGCGAGTATCTGGCCCGCGCGGGCGACTGTGTCGCCTGCCACAGCAGTGAAGGCGGCAAGCCCTTCGCAGGTGGCTTGCCGATGGCCACGCCGATTGGCACGATCTACTCAACGAACATCACGCCGGATAAATCGACCGGGATTGGTGATTACAGCTACGATGACTTTCAGAAAGCCGTGCGGCACGGTATTGCGAAAAATGGCGATACGCTCTATCCCGCCATGCCTTATCCCTCTTATGCGGTGGTCAGCGATGAGGACATGAAGGCGCTGTATGCCTACTTCATGCATGGCGTCGCCCCTGTCAGTCAGGCCAACAAAGCGAGCGATATCCCCTGGCCTCTGTCGATGCGCTGGCCGCTGGCGATCTGGCGCAACCTGTTCGCACCGGATGTAAAAGCGTTCCAGCCTGCCGCGCAGGAGGATCCGACGCTGGCGCGAGGCCGTTATCTGGTAGAAGGGCTGGGTCACTGCGGTGCCTGCCATACGCCGCGTAGCGTGACCATGCAGGAGAAAGCGTTAACCAACGCCGACAGTAACGATTATCTGGCGGGCAGCAGTGCGCCGATTGATGGCTGGACCGCCAGCAACCTGCGCGGGGACAACCGTGACGGCCTGGGCCGCTGGAGTGAGGATGACCTGCGCCAGTTCCTGCGCTATGGCCGTAACGATCACACCTCAGCCTTTGGCGGCATGGTGGATGTGGTTGATCACAGCCTGCAGCACCTGACGGATGACGACATCACGGCGATTGCCCGTTACCTGAAGTCGCTGGGTGCGAAAGATCCGCATCAGGTGGCTTTTAGCGTGGATGACGCGACCGCGAAGGCCTTATGGAAAGGCGATGACAGCCAGACAGGCGCTGCGGCCTATGTCGACAGCTGTGCGGCCTGCCATAAAACGGACGGCAGCGGTTATACACGCTTTTATCCCGCGCTGCGCGGCAACCCGGTGGTGATGGCGGACGATCCGACCTCGCTGATTCACATTGTGCTGGTCGGAGGCGAGCTGCGTGGGGTGAAGGGCGCGCCGTCAACGATTACCATGCCTGCCTTTGGCTGGCGTCTGAACGATCAACAGGTCGCGGACGTGGTGAACTTCATCCGTCACAGCTGGGGCAATAACGTACCGGGAACGGTCACCGCGAAGCAGGTGGCTGACCTGCGCAAGGATGTGAAAGATCGTCAGGGCAGCTCAGATATCAAGGTGTTAGAAGGCAAGTAACACGTACGTTGCAGCCTTCCCCCACCGGGGAAGGCTGCACGATCAAATATTTTCCAGCGTCACACCGCGCGTCTTAGGACCAAAAACGCCCACCGACAGCATCACCATCAGCATGCTCAATACAATAAAGGCGATGACGCCATGCGTACCGGTGTGCTGCAAAATCACGCCGATCAGAAGACTGCTAAAGGCGGTCGATAACCGACTAAAGGAGTAGCAAAAACCTACTGCTCGGGCGCGGATAGCGGTCGGGAAAATCTCGGTCTGGTAAGCATGATAACTGCAGGTCAGCCAGGCATTAGAGAAGGTGATCAAAAATCCGCATATCACCAGCAACACCGGGTTCGTCTGCAGGGCAAACAGCGTACCAAACACCACTGTCATCAGCGAAGAAAGGACGATTTGCCATTTATTCTCAAGCTGGCTGGTAAAGCTGCCACAAATCAACGAGCCGATGGGATAGGCCAGCGTGATAAAAAAGGCATACAGCAGGCTATGGGTAATGGACGTACCCTGCCCGGACAGCAGCGCAGGCAACCAGTTACCAAAGCCGTAGAAGCCAATCGCCTGGAAGAAGTTCATTATCACCAGCATCAGGGTGCGGTTACGGTAGCGCGGAGCCCAGATGTCGCGGAAGCGGCTTTTCGTGTCAGAGGCTGCCGCAGGCTGTGAGTGCGTCAGGTGTTGGCCGGGCACGATGCCGCAGCGTTTTTCCATGGCCGACATCACGGCATGGGCGTCTTCATGCCGTCCCTGCTGAGCCAGCCAGCGGGCGGATTCCGGCAGGTTTTTACGCACCAGCCAGATAATCAGCGAGCAGACAGCGCCCGCGATGACCACCCAACGCCAGCCCTCCAGGCCCAGAATATGTTGCGGCATCAGCCACCATGACATGAGCGCCACTGTTGGCACCGATAAAAACTGAATAAAAAAGGAGAAGGCAAACGCCCGGTTACGCAGATGCGTGGGCACCCATTCGCTCAGGTAGGTGTCGATGGTTACCAGTTCTACGCCCAACCCAATACCGACCAAAAAGCGACACAGAATCACCATCTCTGCGCTGTGCTGAAACGCCATCAGTAACGAGAAAAATCCGTACCAGGCTAACGCACAGATAAAGGTCAGCCGACGGCCAAACCGATCGGCAAAAGGCGTAAGCAAACTGGCCCCCACAAATAAGCCCAGAAAGGTCGCCGACGCAAATGCGGCCTGATCGGTAATGCCCAGAATACCGGCGCTGCCCGCATGGAAAATGCCGGCGGCCAGTAACCCTGTGCTGATATAGCCGGTTTCAAACAGATCGTAGAGTTCAAAAAAGCCGCCTAACGCCAGTAGCGAGATGAATCGCCACAAACCGCCAGAAGAGGGCAGCGCGTCAATGCGCCCGGCTAAGCTGGTATGGGCAGTCGACGAGGCAGACGTCGGTGCCATCCCTGAAGTCAAGGCTGGTGTCATTTAGAGTAAACCTCATGTAAGGATGATGGCCATTCTCACTACAGGCAATAATCGCTTTGAAACAGGTGCCCGTTCGCGAGCAGGAAGCAGCAGAATAATCAATTCTCTGATTCTTGCCGATAGGAATAGTGGTGAATTTTTAACAGGGCAGAGTCCAGTTATGGCTGGATCGGATGGGCGGTCAGCGTTCAGACGCGGTGCAGAGAGAAATCAGGTCAAGTCAGATGCGATAACAGCCTGTCAGGTGGAGATATCACCTGACAGACTTCCCTGCCCGCCCCGCTTTTTTTCCGGGGCGGGCAGGCGATTAGGCGTCAGCCAGACGGAACGCCGACACGGAATGTGTCAGGTACTGCGCCTGCTCCTCCAGCGACGCGGCCGCGGCGGCCGATTCCTGCACCAGTGCGGCGTTTTGCTGGGTCACGCTGTCCATTTCGGTCACCGCCTTTTCAATCTGGCTGATACCATGATGCTGCTCATTGGAGGCCGTCGAAATGTGATCCATCAGAACGTTGACCCGGCCGACCGAGGCAATAATCGCATTCATCGCTTCACCGGTCTGGCTGACCTGATCGGAGCCGACCCGGATTGTCGCCACCGATTCCGCAATCAGTCCTTCAATTTCTTTTGCCGCCACCGCACTGCGCTGGGCGAGATTGCGTACTTCGCCCGCTACCACGGCAAATCCGCGACCTTGCTCACCGGCTCGCGCGGCTTCAACGGCCGCGTTCAACGCCAGAATATTGGTCTGGAACGCTATGCCGTTAATGACGTTGGTGATGTCTTCGATTTTTTTCGAACTCTCGTTAATTTTTGACATGGAAACGATGACCTGCTGGGACACGTGTTCGCCGCTCTCCGCATTCTTCACGGCTTCGCTGGCCAGACGGCAGGCTTCAAAGACATTGTCCGTATTCTGTTTCACGGTCGCGCCCAGCTGCTCCATACTGGCGGCCGTTTCGGTCAGGGCTGCGGCCTGCTGTTCCGTGCGCGAGGCCAGGTCAACGTTGCCGCTGGCAATTTCCTGCGAGGCGAAAGAGACCGCCTGGGTTGCCTGGCGGACGCGGGTAATAATGCCGGTCAGCGCGGTACGCATGCTTTCCATAGAGGTCATTAACTGCTGAATCTCGCTCTTTGAACCGGTATTGACCGGCACCGGTTTGTCCAGAATTCCTGCGGCAATCTGGCTGCAGTGGGCTTTGGCGTGATCAAGCGGCGATAAAATATAGCGTCTGACAAAGACCAGTATGGCCACGATAATGGCAAGAAACAGCACACCAAATACGACTAACAACAGGATCCCAGAGGAAAAGTTGCTCTGGGCATCCGTATTGAGCTTCTTCGCAAAGGCTTCATGTTGTGCCAGCACCTTGTCCAGGACAATTTCATACTGGCGATCCAGGCGCACGACGTTTGCGATCTGGTTTTTAAAGCGCTGCTGGTCCCCGGCCTCGGCCGCTGCGATTAAAGGCTGAATGCCCTGATCGCGGTAGGCCAGGTAAGCCTGACGATAGCGTTCTGCTTCCGCTTCTTCTCCCGGAATACGTGGCGCGTTCAGATAAGCCTGGAAAGCGGCATCGGCTTTAGCGGCAACGCTTTTTACGCTGTCCAGTGAAGCGGCGCCCTGCGGGCCACCATTCTCCGTCTCTTTCATGTACTCCATCAGACGGACGCGTAAGGTACGACTGTGGTTGATGGGGTCAATCACCGACAGCACCACACGAATTTCTTTATTCACGGCATTAAGTGACGCGTTGCTGCGGGCCAGTAACCAGATGCTGACGGAAATACTGATAAGAAAAAGAATTAACAGAAAAGACAACACCAACAGTGATGATTTTTTTAACGACATAACACAGTCCTGAACAGGGGGGATTATGGACAGATATATCGGCATCCTGGGGCTAAATATTTAGCTGGAACGCACCGAAATAAGCACAGAATTAAGTGCATAAAACATAAGCGAAATAATGAACCAACTGATTCACTATTATCAGGTTGACGTTTCGCTTGCCGCTTCGGTTATTTCATGCTTTAACGCCGGCGGTATGGTTTTCAGGTCCAGTAATAGGTTGAGTCAACGAGGAAGTGCAAAGCAGGAAAGTGCGGTTGTCAGCATTTGTCTGAACAGTTCATTTATTATTTATTTTAAGGAATTGTAATTTAAGGGTTAATTCTAATCCTTGCAGTAGTAAATAAAAGTGACTATTGCCTGTGAGATAATATGGTTATTAACACGTAAAACATTATTAGCGTACCAGGCATTGATTTAATTGAAAAAAAACGGGGGCGACGTCTCAGGCGATTGGGTAAATCCTCTGAAAGGAGATTCTTTGCGCCGTTATGAATCCTCTTCTCTGCGCTGTCGTCTACACTTATTACTTCTTTATAAGGAAGTTTCTACTCACCTGTATCGAGGTAATAATGCAAGTATGTCCTTATTTGTTTCTCTATGGTCGCTGTGAAGAGGCGATGGAATTCTATTTGCAGGCAACAGGTGGACAGCTGCTGCAAAAAATGACGTTTGGTGATATGCCGGAGCAGGGTGAACAGATTGGCGACCAGTCTGCACCCCCGTTGCCACCTGAAAAAATTATGCATGCGCATCTGCGTATCGGGCAGGGCGAACTGATGATGAGTGACGGCAATCCTGACCAGCCACCGGCGTCAGAGCACGCAGGCTATGCCGTCAGTCTGGCGACCACGGATGCAGAACAGGGTAAAGCCTGGTTTGAAAAGCTGTCGGCAGGCGGGAAAGTCACCACACCGTGGCAAAAAACTTTCTGGTCTGATGGCTTCGCCATGTTTATTGATAAATTCAATATTCCGTGGCGCATTAACGTTGTTAAATCAGACGAGTAATTTGTCGGTGATGCCGTTCAACGACGTTGGATGGCGCATACAACAGCGGCCTTCCCAGGGGGGAGGCCACCGTCAATTACCGTGCCTGTCTTGCAACAAACTGATCAGAAGTTATAGCCAGCCACCAGATAGTAACCCCAGCCCGTTGATTTAATTTCAGACGCGCTGCTGCCAAAACCTAACTCCTGACCGTCTCCCCACTGACCGCCGTTATGGAAGTAACGCGCCACAGCAGAGAAGTGCCAGTGCTCGTAGCCCAGTGACAGGATATGACTGGAGGCGATGGAATTACTGGTACGGATCGGCCCGGTCTTATCACGCAAGTCTGAGCCCCAGTCGAAGTTGGTAAAGCCTACATAGCCCAGGTTACCACCCCACAGTGTGGTGATTGGCACGAAATACTTCACCTTAAAGCGATAGCCGTCCCAGCTGTCTTCGTTCGCAGCACCGTAGTTTTCCCACTGGTACTTGGCATAGACGTTCAGTGACAGACCGATATCGCTGTGCGTATCGATGTCGGTGCCCAGGCCCATGTACCAGGTGTTCTGGCGGTTTGCGCTGTTACGGCCCATATCGTAGATATAGTTGTTGGCAAAATACCACTCTTTAAACGGACCGAAAGCCAGGCTGGTGCCGGTCAGTTTATCAATAGAGAAACGCGGTTCGATTTCCATGAACAGCGGTGAACCGTGGTCGAAAATACCGTTGGCGTTGTTGTTACCTACGCCAAAGAAGTTTGGCAGGTCAACGTAGCCGTAAAAATCAAACCAGTCTTTTTTGGCGAACGCTTCGTATTCCAGATAGACATCGTTATTGAACTGGGGCCCGAAGCGGGTGTGGTAACTGCCCACCACGTTGACGCTCTGATGCCACCAGTCGGAAAGGTACTGGGGATCGTTTTCTGCAGCCTGCACTGCACCGTTCAGGGAGCCTGCCAGCAGGGCACCTGCAACTAACGTTTTAAATTTCATTATATTTGACCACTGGTTTTCATACGCAAGACAATCGTTTGCGTGCTGTTTGGAAATCAATCCCAAAGGTTGGGCAGTAATGTACTCAGGCCGCCTGTTTTAGTTAGCGTAGCGTGCCTGTAACAGAGAGATAGAAAATAGCTTTTGATCACATTTGTCAAAATGTGTTGCATAACAATTCATCATAATTGTGATGATTATCACAATATAGGGTTGTGGCGAACGGAACCAGGCAACCGTTTACGTTGTCGGCTTCCGAATCGATCGGCAGGAATCAGGGAAAGGTGACGCGCACCTGAAAACCGCAGCGCAGGCCTTGTGCGTCCCGACAGTTGGCAAGGGCAACGTCGATATGGTGTTTCTGGGCGACGCTGCGCACGATAGACAGACCTAAACCGCTGCCCTGCGCTTTAACGTCGGGTGAACGGGCAAAGCGATCGAATGCGCGTTCAAGAAAGGATTCCGGTACACCCGGACCATTATCAACGATGTCGACAACGGTTTGTCCCGCCACACGATGCAGCAGCACATCGACCATGCTGCCTTCAGGCGTATGTAACATCGCGTTGCCAATCAGATTATCAAACAGGCTGCGAAGTTCGGAACGCCCGGCCTGCAGTCGATAGTGCGTGGTGCCGCTAAAGCCAATGTCGATACCGCGTTTATCCGCCACAACCATGAGCTGTTCAATACTCTCTTTCAGCACATCTTCCAGATCGATATTTTCGAGGTGCGCGACGACTGACTGATCTTCCCAGCGCGACATATTCAGCAGTTGAGTGACCAGATGGCGCGTGCGGGTCACACCTGATTCCAGTTGAGCGAACTGACGGCTGGCCTCGCCGGGTTGAATGTGCTGACGCAGATTTTCCAGTTGCAGCGTAACGGCGGTGACTGGCGTCCGCAGTTCATGAGCGGCATCTTCCATAAACTGACGTTGTGAAGACCAGGCGGCACGCAGTTTATCCAGTAAGGAGTTGTAGGCCTCAACCAGGGGCTGAATTTCGTCGGGCAGCCGTTCCGGCGATACGCTGTGGGGATGGTGAGCATCCTGGGCGGCGATTTCTCGCGAGGCAACGCGCAAATCCCGGGTGATCTTGCGCACGACCAGCCAGATGACCAGCAGCGACAGCGGCATCATCAAAATCAGCGGAATAATCGCCGATAGCGCCCGTCGCACCATCATCTCTTTCATATAGCTCAGGTTCAGCATGACCTGAATGGTTTTAATCTCACTGCCTGGCTGACCGGAACGGGTGTAAATGCGCCATTCACAGTCGCGGCAGTCACCGATCTGCACGTCTTTGTAGCCATTTTCCGGCTGTAAGGGCGCATGCAGCTCTGGCCATGAGCTGGATCGTAACCGGCCCTGCGCATCCCACAGTTGAATGACAAAGGCACTTTTGATCTTATGCGCAGGCGCAATCACCGGCATCAACGGGGGGATTTCACGGTTAACGGACCACGCATCGGCCAGCTTGGCGAGCTGTTCGTCCTTAATGACGCCAACCATTTCGCCGTAGCAGTTAAAAAAATACCAGGCGACACCGCCAATCATCAGTAAATGAATCAACAGCAGGGTACTGAGTAATTTATTTCGTAATGAACGCATAAAGATTTTCATATTGCCGGTACTCGCCAGCCCAGCCCACGCACGTTGCGAATCACATCATTATCCAGCTTGCGCCGCATCCCGTGGATAAGAACGTCCACGGCATTGCTGCTGACTTCTTCGCCCCAGCCGTAGATACGGTTTTCCAGCTGTTCACGTGACAGAATGGCACCGGGCCGCTCGAGCAGAGCATAAAGCAGGGCATATTCCCGGGCGGTGAGCTGTTCACGCTGCCCTTTGTACAGGACTTCGCGGGTCAACATATCCAGTTGAACATCGCCGCTGCCCAGCACCGAATCGGCAGAACCATGGTGGCGTCGGGTGATCGCGCGCATACGGGCCATGACTTCCTGCAGATCAAAGGGTTTGAGCAAATAGTCATCTGCCCCGTAATCCAGGCCCTGCACCCGCTGAGCGACCGTGTCGCGTGCGGTCAGAATTAATACCGGTGTGGCATCACCGCGCCCACGTGCGCGTCTGAGCACCTGCAACCCGTCGTCGCGAGGCAGACCGAGGTCAAGCAGCACGCAACTGTAACCGCCTTCGCTCCAGGCATTGTGCGCATACACGCCATCGCGTACCCAGTCGACAGACCAGCCCGCGGCTTCCAGCGCCTGCTGTAAATTGGCACCGATCATTTCATCATCTTCAACCAGCAACACGCGCATGGATGACGTCCCCCAGAAAAATGACCCCAGTGTAGCGCTGGATTATTAGCGCAGAATTATTGCTGTTACCAGCCTCAGCACTCTTACCGCACTGGCCGGGAAGGCGACAAAACCTGGCGTCGGTGCAGGCATGGAGCGCTTTGCTAATTCTGCGCTAATTTTCCGCTAATTAAGGGATAAATTTAGCGCGCTAAAGTGTGTTCCTGCACATCTGCTTTAACCAGGAGAACACCATGAATCAGCGCGAGTTTATTCGTAGTTTGCTGGAATGGATAGAAAGCAATTTAGGACACGATCTGCATCTGGACGAAGTCGCCCGCCGGGCGGGCTATTCCCGTTGGCACTTACAGCGTTTGTTTCGCCAGCACACCGGTTTCTCACTTGCCGAGTACATCCGCCAGCGCCGCCTGACCGAATCGGCCCTGACGCTGCTCAACAGCAATGAAGCGATCCTGCAGGTGGCGATGAACTACGGCTTTGATACGCAACAGGCCTACACGCGCACCTTTAAAAACTATTTTATGATGACGCCCGGCCAGTTACGACGCCAGCGCCGTGTTGAACCGGATCGCTTGTTGTTTCCTCTCGCCATGGCCAGTTAGTCTCTGTATGGACATTGCCATCCTGATCGTTTGTGGCAATGTCCATACATCGCCCGTGCGATGTTCTGCCTCCTTTCCGCCGTGATGTTGTCAGCTTTCCTGACGTTCCTTTATGCTTAACGCCTGATACATGGCGCGCCTGCCATGTTGCACCCGGCGGCAGCGTGCCGCGATGTCCGCAGGAAGCCCATGAATAACAGCGATAACCTCATCGCCATGATGGTGTTTGCACGCGTGGTTGAATTAAAAAGCTTCACAGAAGCCGCGCGCGTACTCGGCGTGTCAAAATCCCACATCAGTCGGGAGATCGCCGGACTGGAACAACGGTTGGGGATCCGTTTACTGCAGCGCACCACCCGCAGGATGACCCTGACCGAATTAGGCCAGGCTTACTATCCCTACTGCGTGCGCATGCTGGATGAAATGCAGCGGGCAGAGGCGTTTGTTCAGGAGACGCATCAACATCCCGTTGGACATGTGCGCCTGCAGGCTCCCGTTACCTTCGGCTGTCAGTGCATCGTTCCCATCCTCAATCGCTTTCTGCGCGGTCATCTGCACATCAACGTCGACCTCAGTCTGACGGATAACAACGACGAGACGATGGACGAAGGTGTGGATGTCGCGGTTATCATCCGCGCTCATGCGCCACGTCAGGGCAATTTCCGGGTACTGAACGATATCCACTGGGGGTTGTATGCCGCCCCGGCTTATCTGGCGCAGCATCCTGCTATCTCGCATCCTCGCCTGTTACCACGCCATGATTTATTGATGTTCCACGGTCCGGCACACACGGCTGCGCTGCCTTTTCGCCGTGATAAACAGCGTCTGGCGGTGGATGTCCGCAGCCGCTTTCGCGCTAACAACAGTATGGCTTTGCTGAATGCCGCGCTGGCAGGCACGGGTATTGCCTATTTGCCTTCGTACATGGTGCAAGAAGCCTTGGCGCAGGGCACGATTGTGCAGGTGCTGTCAGAGTGGCAGATGGATCGCTTGCAGAGTTACCTGCTGGTGCATCAGGACAGTCTGGCGGTTTCCGCGGTCAATCTGCTCTGTGATGTGCTTATCAGCCAGCTCAGTGGTCGCTGATTGTTGCAATACAGCAACAAACTATGCCAGCAGACAAATATCCCGCCCTCACTGTTGTTGTCTCGTGACCATTGGTAGCCTGAATCCCTGAACATAAGGGGGATATCGCATGGCAACCGCGTCGGAAGCACCTGACTCTGAACACTGGCAACGCAACTTGTGGGTTTGCGTATTCGGCTCCTTTACCACACTGGTAGCGATGACGCTTCTGCTGCCGTTTTTGCCGTTGTATGTGCAGCAGCTTGGCGTCAACGCGCCTGCTGCAATTGCGCGCTGGTCGGGCATCGCCTATGGTGCCACCTTCTTCAGTGCGGCCTTAACCGCGCCGCTGTGGGGGAAACTGGCCGATCGCTACGGACGTAAGCTGATGCTCATCCGCGCCAGTCTGGGTATGGCAGTAGCCATGGCGCTGACGGGCATGGCGACGGCGGCCTGGCAACTGGTGGCGCTGCGTTTACTGGCGGGATTACTGGGCGGTTATGCCTCCGGTTCGACCATTTTGATTGCGGCACAAACGCCCAAAGCGCACACCGGATGGGCTCTGGGTGTGCTGGCATCCGGCATGATGGCCGGTAACATTGTTGGTCCGCTGCTGGGTGGCGTCCTGCCGCCGCTGATAGGGATCAGAGCGACCTTCTGGCTGATGGGGGCGATCATCTTTGTGGCCTTTCTGGCGACGACCTTTTTACTGAAAGCGCGGCCGCCGGTGCGAAAAACCGACCAGGAGCTGTCTCAGCCGGTTGACGACCCGTCGCCGCACAAGCTTGTTAACGTCAGGCTGATGTGGCTCTCAGGCATGCTGCTGATTTTTGCCAACATGTCGATTGAGCCGATCATTACCCTGTATATCGGCCAGTTTTTACATGAGCAGCATGCCATAACGCTGATGTCGGGTGTGGTCATGGCGGCAGCCGCGCTGGGCAGCATTCTTTCCGCGCCTTATGCCGGCAGGCTGGCCGACCGTATCGGCCACTGGCGCGTACTGAGTGGCGGATTGCTGAGCTGTGCGCTGTTACTCATTCCGCAGGCGTTTATTACCGACGCGTGGCAACTTCTGCCTCTGCGCTTTTTGATGGGGCTGGCGCTGGGCGGATTGATGCCCTGTATTACCGCCATTATTCGTCACACTGTTCCGGCCACGCAGGTGGGGCGGATGCTGGGCTATTCCACCTCGGCGCAGTATATCGGACAGGTAACGGGGCCGGTGTTCGGCGGGTTTATTGGCGGCGCATGGGGCATGCGGCCCGTCTTTCTGGCGACCAGCCTCGTGGTGGGCGTGTGCGCCTGGCTAAACTGGCGGCAGGGCAGAAAGGGCGGAAGGTCGGCATAAAAAAGGCGGACCGGAGTCCGCCTTGTTTTTACAGGTTCAGGTTATTTCTGGTCCGGCAGTGCATAGGCAATGACATAATCGCCCAGTTTGGTACCAAATGAACCATGGCCACCGGCAGCAATCACGACGTACTGCTTACCGTTAACTTCATAAGTCATTGGTGTCGCCTGACCGCCTGCTGGCAGACGCGCCTGCCACAGCAGCTCACCGGTATCGGTGCTGTAAGCACGCAGGTAGTTATCGGCCGTTGCGCCAATAAAGAACACTTTACCGGCTGTGGCGACCGGGCCGCCCAGCATTGGCATACCCATTTTGAATGGCAGCGGCACTGGCGCACTGTCACGAACGGTACCAATACGTTGCTTCCAGACGACCTTATTGGTTTTCAGGTCAACTGCCGATACATAACCCCATGCAGGCTGTTTACAGGGCAGGCCAAATGGTGACAGGAACGGATTCAGTTCCACGCCATACGGCACGCCGTACTGCGGCTGAATACCGGTTTCGGTACCCGAACCGCCTGTTGCGCCGGCTGGTGGCTCTTCCGGGTTACCCGGTCCGCGCGGAATCAGCTTGGACACAAACGGCAGTGCCATTGGGTTGGCAATCGCAATCTGACGATGCGGATCGACCGAAATCCCGCCCCACTCAAACATGCCCAGGTTACCCGGGAACACCAGCGTACCTTGCTCAGAAGGCGGGGTGAACGGACCTTCATAGCGCAGGCGTTTGAAGATCACGCGGCACACCAGTTGGTCGTACATCGTGGCGCCCCACATGTCCTTGTCCGTCAGATTCTGTTTTGGACGGAAGGTCAGTTCAGAGTAAGGCTGAGTCGGAGAGACGTGGTCGCCTTTTGCGGCACCCTGCGGAACCGGGGTTTCGGGGGCCGGTACAACGGTTTTACCGGTACGGCGGTCCAGGACGAAAATGTTCCCGGTTTTCGCTGGCGCATAAATCACCGGCACGGTGTTACCGTCTTTATCGGTAATATCGGCCAGCGTCGGCTGCGACGGCAGATCCATGTCCCACAGATCGTGATGCACGGTCTGATAAGACCACACCAGCTTACCGGTGGTGGCATTCAGGGCCAGAACGCTGCTCGCATAACGCTCCTGCTCTGGGGTGCGGTTACCGCCCCAGATATCAGGCGTTGTCACGCCCATAGGCAGATAAACGATATCCAGTTTCGGATCGTAGACCGCAGGTGCCCAGGAGTTCGGCGAGTTCATGGTGAACGTGTGTTCATCCGCCGGAATCGCGTTGGGATCTTTCGCACCCGGATCAAATACCCACAGCAGTTTGCCGGTATTAACGTCAAAACCACGGATAACGCCGGATGGCTCACGGGTTGAGAAGTTATCGGTCACCGCACCCGCCATCACGATGGTGGTGTCGGTAATCACTGGCGGAGAGGTCGGCTCATACATGCCAGGCGTAGTGACCGGCTGTTTGTGCTGAAGATCCAGCTCACCGTTATTACCAAAGGCCGGGCAACGTTCACCGGTTTCCGCATCCAGTGCAAACAGGCGACCATCGTTCACAGGCAGGTAGATACGACGCGAGCACAGCGCAGGCTGCGTATTCGCGGCATCTTTAGCTGGCGGGAACTCGTGGTAGGACACACCACGGCAGGTAACATGCTGGAAGGTTGGGTCAGTTTTCAAACCGGGATCAAATTTCCATTTCTGCTTACCCGTTGCCGCATCCAGGGCGAACAAAATCTGGTGAGGTGAGCAGAGATACAGCGTGTCGCGGATTTTAATCGGCGTCACTTCATCGGTGATTTCACCGGGATCGCTCGGCTTTTTCATATCGCCGGTCTGGAACTGCCAGGCAACCTGCAGCTCTTTCACGTTATCGTGATTGATCTGCTTCAGCGGTGAATAGCGTGTACCTTGCTGATCGCGCGCATAAGCTGGCCAGTCAGCATCGGCAACATTGCTCAACGGCTGAGCCTGCGTCGCCGTATCTGCTGTGGCAGGCACGGCGCCGTTAACAACCTGCGGATCGTTAAAGACGGCATAGGCTAATACGACTGCACTGGCCACCAGGGCAACCGCCATCGCACTCAATGGGCCTTTGCCTGGACGATAAAAGACCCGGTAAACAAAAGGCAACACCAGCCAGACGCCAAAAATGACCAGGACATCGGTGCGAGGTGCCAGCGCCCAGAAGTCAGTACCGACTTCCCAAACGCCCCATGCCAGGGTCGCCAGCAGCAGTAATGCATAGACCAGCAGCGCAGCACTGTTTCGACGCCAGAGCAGAAAAGCGGTAAGCAGCATAGCTGCACCACCAATGATGTAGTACCAGGAACCACCAATCGTGGCTAACCAGATACCACCAATTAACATGAACGCACCCGTTAGCACGGCGAACAGCACCGTTAAAAAACGGACCACGCTAAAGGATGAGGAGTTTTTCCCCATAATGTTGACCTCGTTTCGTTGCCATAAAACACAAGAAAACAATTAGATAGATTGTTTTCAGTCATAAAGTACAAAAGTTAAAGGCATTCTTAATTAGGCTCTTCCGTTAAGCTCAATGATCCAGATGTGTTAAATGTTATAGCAAAATTGGTATGAGTTTTGATTTTTTTGGCTTAAAACTCTTAACAACGCACCTAAGGCAACACTTTAGAAGGGGTTAATGGTTCATCTCGATATGATCCATTACTAATCGAACGCAGGAAAGGTTAAAGCGTAAAAGGAATGAGATCGCCCGATAAACGCTGTAATTGCCAGCCGCTGATGTTCACGGCTGCGAGTTGTTCTGCGCTCAACGTTGGATCATAACCGCGGACGAATATCTCGGCGCCTTTTTCCCTTAACGATTCAATTAAGAAAGGAAAACTAAATTTCCGATAGTTGTCATTAAAGAAGGTTTCACTCAGGACAATTGCGGAAAAGGGAAAAGATTCGACTAAATGCCACTCTGCGCCAGGCGGTGCGAAATCAAAAAGCCAGAAAGCATAGGTGTTAATTAATTCCAGTAATCTTTCCCGGTAAAGCAAAAGACTGTGATAATTAATACCAATACGCACCCGTGAATCCTGCAAAGGTAAATAACGCGCAGGCTGATTCATCCATTCCTTTAACTGGCGATCGCACAGCGGAATAATCATTAATGCTGCTTCAGTTGCAAGGTGATTGTGTAATGAAATAATGTTGTCGTCATTAAGTATCATTTTCTCAGGACGTGCAAAGTCCGCATTGGGAAGATGATAGCAAATACCGGCCACCTGGCTCGTGACGTGATGAATAGGCTCAGTAATATAAGGGTTATATAAGCTATTTTTCATTATCTCTTCGAAACGTTTTTTATGTTTGCTGTGCGTTATATTTTTTCATTAACAAAGTGAAGTACGGCAATGAATATACGCTATTCTGTTGGCAAACACATTATCTCACTCTTCTTATTAGGCATTCATTTAACTTTATATGACATCTAATTATAACGTTGAATGGTTTTTCCAGACGTGATTACTGCACGCATGTTAATTTAGCAACACGCGATAACTTTACGAAATCGGGAAAGTCCGCAGTTAAGATTCACAGAATAAACTGTCGTGTTTTTGCCTGACTTACCGCTTCGGTTATGGCTTTATTTTCTCCTGGCTAAAGTTAGCAGCAGAGTTATCGGTTTTTTTTATCGTTCGCACGTAATTATGATTGTGATAATCGTGACAGAAAACGCGACCAGATTGCTAAATAGCGGGACGAATTGAGGGGCGTACGAAACGGTATGGCACGCCGGACAGGGCGGGTACAGGCATTGTCCTCAACGCCCGAAGAAACCGGGCTGTGGCTGACTGGCCCCTGACGCCGCAAGGCGCCTGCAGCGCCGAATGGCCTGCTTACAGGAGCCACTCTGAATGTGGCTCCTGTAAGCAGGCAGCCACACTGGCGTGCCTCAGCGTGAACCTGATGAAGGCGTCGCAGGCGCGGAGCGTCGTTCACGCGCAGGCTGTCAGCAACCTTTCGTATCGGCGGGCAGGCTGGTAAGAAACGGTACGTTTCCCTTTGCCCTAAAAAAAACCGGCCCAGAGGGCCGGTTTGAGTGAGGTACCAGTCAGTGATGCTAGCGATCAACCTGATGCTCTCGGGGGAGAAAAGATCAGGAGGGAACTAAGGCGTTCCCGTTTTTCCCAGGTTGGCGTCAAAATTTTTCCAGCTTTCGGTCAGATCGATGACGCTGCGGGTTTTGCGCGCTTCGTCAATCTTAATGGCCGTCAGGCCCGCTTCCAGTGCATCGATCACAGAAACTTTAAGCGGCGTGCCCTGCTTAATATGTTTCACGATCTCTTCAGCCATCAAGGCATCAGCCCCGTAGTGGCCATCGTAGGCATTACCGTTGTAAATGGTTTCAACCTCTTTTTCGCCGGTACGTGCGTTGTGCACGCGGAAATAGTTACGGACAAAATCGCCCTCGGCCATGCCGTCAGTCCCGATCACGCAGAAGCGACGGAACTCGTCCGGGACATTCAGGTTGGCGTGAAAGGCGAGCGTCGCGCCACTGGCATATTCAATCAGGGCCGTCTGGTAATCGACGATGTCCGCATCGCTGTCAAAGACCGCGTCGGTACTCGCCCAGCCACTCGGTTTAGTATGGTAAATCTCAGACTGCGCATTCACTGCGCCCTGCGGCGCATGTTGTGGTGTAAAGGATTTGCGTCCACCAAAGCTGGCAACCCGCACAGGACGTTCCTGCATTAATCCCTGATAGAGATCGATGTCGTGACAGCATTTTTCCAGAATATAGGGGCCGGCATATTTTTCCAGCCTGCGCCAGTCGCGCTGAAAGAACGCGCCATGGTAAGGCTTGATATGCTCAGTGGCTTCAATTGAGGTAATTTCACCCAGTCGACGATCGTCCCGTGCGGCCAACAGATCGTGGTACAGCGGTGAGTAACGCAGCACCAGCCCAACCAGGATTCGGTCTTCACCGTACTGGCGCACCAGTCTTGCCATCGCCATCGTCTGTTCTTCATTGATCACGACAGGCTTTTCCGTAAATACGGTATAACCTGCTGCCAGCGCCTGCGTGACATGCTCAAGATGCATAAAGTTTGGCGAGCCCACCAGCAACAAATCAAAGCCGCCGTGCTGCAGCAGCGCGTCAATGGAGTCAAACGCCTTGCCGGGATCGATACCAAAACTGTGCAGATTCGGCAGCCCGGCAGGTGCGGGATCGCAATAGCCTACCAGCGAAAATGCGGGATCGGCTTTGTGAAACTCTTTAACCACGTGAGAAAGACGAAAGCCGAGACCAATAATGCCTACTTTCATGGGAAACCCCTGATCCTGAGTTCTGACAACGGTAATCACGCCGCTGACCGGACGTTATGGTTGAGATGCTGACCACCAACTTATTACGATGGAAAAAGTAATGTCAATAACGGGTTGTGTGATTTGCGTACGTATTTTTTGTTATTTAACTGATTTTAAATAAAAAATAGTTATTTTTTTTTCCCTATATTTATTTGTTATTGCGATTTAAGTTTTTTTCACCTATCGTTCGCAGATTACAGAATCGAGATGAGTTAAGGCGGGAGGAAGCGCGTGCAATCACACTATCTCCTTGGTATTGATGGCGGCGGCACCCAGTGTCGCGCACGGTTAACCGACAGTGAGGGCACGCTCCTGGCCCAGGTTGTGGGCGGTCCCGCTAACGTCTGGTCCCAGTTCGATGCCGCACTGAACAGCGTTGAACAGTTAATCGCGGCGGTGCTGTCTCAGGCCGGTCTGGCCCCCGAGGCGCTGTCTCACACGTCGCTGGTAGCCGGTTTAGCGGGGGCCAATGTGGCCTCCGTTCAGGCACGTCTGGCACAATGGCAGCCCGACTGCGCGGCCCTGCAGGTCGTCAGTGATGTGGAAATCGCCTGCGCCGGTGCGCATGCGGCGGCACCGGGCGCGGTCTTTATTACCGGCACCGGGAGCCAGGGCGCGGCATGGGATGGCGAACGCTTTACGCTGCTGGGCGGCTGGGGATTTGCGCTTTCCGACCAGGGATCGGGCGCTGAGCTTGGTCGACGGGCACTGCGACTGGCGCTGCTGGCGCATGAAGCCATTGTTGAACGTACCGCATTGACGCACAGCCTGATGGCGCGTTTTGATCACAGCCCGGAATCCATGCTGCTGTGGACGCGCGATGCCATGCCGGCCGACTGGGCGCGCGTGGTGCCCGAGGTTTTCGCCGCGGCACATGCAGACGATCCTCATGCGACCGTCTTACTGCGGCAAACCGCTCACGATATTGGTTTGATGGTGAATCGTCTTTCCGCCATCAGTCAGGGGCAGGTTGCGTTAATGGGCGGGCTGGCAACCCCGATTTTGCCCTGGCTGGCAAGCGATGTGCAGGCTCGCCTGGTCGCTGCGCAATACGATGCGCTGGACGGCGCATTAATGATGGCACGATCAAATCTGAGGACTTTATGATCGCTCCCAACGTCACCGCGCGCATTCTGCGACTGATTGTGGAACATGCGCCCATCAGTCAGTCTGACCTGAAGGTTCGCAGTGGACTCAGTATGTCGACCGTGTCTCAGGCGACCAACCGCCTGCTCGCCCAGGGCATTGTGCAGGAGCTTGGCCTGCGGCGGGTCTCAATGGGGCGGCCTAAAACGCTGCTGGGGCTGAATCCCGATCGCGCCAGCGTCATCGGAATCCAGCTGAATGCCGAACGTAACCTGATCGTCATGACGGATCTCAGCGGCAATTTGCTGGGGGAACAGCAGATGCCTGCGGGCGCGATCACGCCGCGTCAGTTAGGCGACGCACTGGCCAGGTTTTTACGCGGTGTTGAAGAAAAACACGTCGGCGCGATTGGCCTGGCCCTGTCCGGCTTAGTCGATGCCGAAAACGGCTACTGCATTCGGTCTAAAGTTCTCGACTGGGAAAATGTCCCCATTGCGCAGCTACTGGAAACGCGCTTTTCTCTGCCGGTCTTTATCGAAAACGATGCCAACGCGATGGCGATGGCAACGATGGTCTTTGGGCAACTGGGTCATGCACAGTCTGCCGTTATCGCCACGTACGGCAAAGGCATCGGTGCGGGCATCATTCTCAACCGGCGACTGTACCGTGGACGGCACGGCAAAGCGGGCGAAATTGGCAATGGCCTGGTCGGTGATGGCTCGATGCGCCTGCTGGAGGATGTGGCCTCGTCCCGCGCCATTCTGCAACGTGTGGCGCAGGATGAGGAGGGCGGTCCGTTAACGCTGCAGGCGCTTGATCAGCGTCCGACGGCCGATGTGTTGGCGGCGCTGGAAGAGGCCGGTCGTGAGCTGGGAATTTCACTGGCAAACCTGTCGGTCGCCTACGATCCGGATATCGTTTATCTGGCTATGGAGCCGCATATGGCCTCGCGTATTCTTTTAGACCATATCACCCAAAGCTTTCAGGCCTATCGTCTGAAGCTTACGCCTCATATGACACCGCTGCAGTTTCTCACCGAATCCAACCGGATGTGGGCCCTGGGCGCGGCGGGTTTCGCCGTGAACATGCTGCTCGACCTGCTGGCTGCACAGGCAGACGAAGAACCGGTGACCTGACGAGGGGCGCGCAGGCCGCTGGTATGATGATGCGGCCTGCACTGGTGAAGCTGGAAAAGTCATCTGACGGCGCCGGGGCGCCATCCGGTTTAGCGCAGACGCTGCCCCTGCTCATCAAACAGAAGGCAGTGATCGGTTGACAGTCCCAGCCTGACCGTCGTCCCCAACTCACGTGGCTGAGCCTCACGTTCTTCTACCACCAGCATCTGTTCAATGCCCACATCCAGATAAAGGTAGCTGGTATGGCCCAGCATTTCGGCAAAGGACAGCGTTCCGCTAAATTGCTGTGCAGATGGTGTGGCGGCAGCGGGCTGAATATGTTCAGGGCGAATGCCCAGCGTTACGCGCTGACCTTCATGGCAGGGCGCCTCAATCTTCAGTACCAGCTGCGTGATGGCCAGATCAGGGACGGTTAACTGCACTTCGCCCTGACGCGTCGCCGTAATCTCAGCTCGCAGGAAATTCATCTTCGGTGAGCCAATAAATCCGGCCACAAACAGGTTGTCGGGATCGCTGTACAGGCTCAGCGGCGCGCCCACCTGCTCAATCTTGCCTTTACGCAGCACGACGATGCGATCGGCCAGCGTCATTGCCTCAGACTGATCGTGAGTAACATAGATCATGGTATTGCCCAGTGAGGTATGCAGACGGGCGATTTCAATGCGCATCTGCAGACGCAGTTCGGCATCCAGGTTGGACAGCGGCTCATCAAACAGGAAAATGCGGGGATGACGAATGATGGCCCGGCCAATGGCGACGCGCTGGCGCTGACCACCGGACAGTGCGCGCGGCAGGCGGTCTAACAGTTCTGTCAGGTGTAAGCGCGCGGCGGTCTGTTCAATGGCCTGGGCAATCTCCGCTTTTGATTTCTTCATGACCTCTAACGGATACGCCAGATTGCCGCGCACGGTCATATTGGGATAGAGCGCGTAAGACTGAAAGACCATGGCAATGCCGCGTTCGGTGGCAGGCTGGCGGGTCATGTCTTTGTCGTCGATGAGCAGCTTTCCGTCCGTAATCTCTTCCAGTCCGGCGATCATGCGTAGCAGGGTGGATTTGCCACAGCCGGAAGGCCCGACAAACACAACAAACTCGCCGCTGTTTATGGTGAGATCGACCCCGTGAATCACCCCGATGTTGTCATAGGACTTCTTAACGTTCTGTAAGCGCAGGCTGGTCATAAGCTTCCCCTGATCAAAGTAACTGGCCCATATAGATGGCGTTGCTGCGCAGGATATGGCTGAATCCCAGGCGTTGATAAAACGCGCAAACCTGCTCATTTTGCAGGCTGACGCCCAGATGGACACCGCGCACACCCGCGTTGCGCAGGGCTGCCAGTTCATGTTCGATCATCCTGCGTCCCCAGCCGCCCGCCTGAACGGGCGGCAGAAGATTGATATGCAGATGGGCAGGCCACTGCGTCACCAGCGCCTGTGCGGCAGGCTCAGGCTGACGGATACTGTCAAGAATCTTGCTGTCGTAAGGGGCGACAGGTGTGCGATCGCGGTATTTCTCCTGCAGCCGGGGCCACCAGTCGCGTGCAAGCTGCGCTTCAAAGGCGACGGTATCTGGTGTGGCAACGACATATCCCATCACCTCACCGTCAACCTCCAGCACAAAGGCAAAATCCGGGGCAAAGCGTGCATAGGGCACGGCAAAGCGCTGCCCGGGATACTCAGGGTCGGAATAGCAGTGACTGGCATCTTTTCCAGCATTGGCCGTTTCCAGACAAATACGGTAGAGCGCGGGATAATCCGACGCGGTCGCCGGACGAATGACACCTTGATTCACCATCGTCATTTCTCACAGGTCAGTCATTGAACAATCTCACGTTAATGAAAGCTGACTTAGTTTTCAAGATGGAATAATTACCGTGCTGTCAGTGGGCTTCCCGTTATGTCCGCGCTCTGCCTGACCAGACCAGTCTCCGTGCGCCCTTGTGGCGTGCTACCGCAAGGCCTGCGCGGATTATCCGTTTAAATTAAAAGTTAAAAATGTGAGCGTCATAGGATTTTCATATTTTTTATCAGCAGGTTATTACGTCATTTTGGCGGTGGTTTATTGTGCTGCCGCGGAAAAGATCAGCATGAATATTACGCTGTATTTCTTTTTATCACCCCGCGCTTATTCGGATAAGTGGTCTGCCAGGTTGATTTTTTGCGCAGGCTCACAACCTGGCAATTCCGCCGGCCCGGTGTTTGACTTTATTTTTTTATTAAAGTAACTATGGATGAGAAGGTGAGTTATGCGGCTTCAGTCTGCGGGAGTGCAGACCGTGTGAAGAAAGGATGCCCGTCCTCTATTGGAGAAAGTGAGCATGATGTCTGATTCCTCAGTTCGTTCGTTCCGTTTTCGCACGTCGGTTCGTAGCCTCCTGGCGGCGGGCTTGCTGATGGGCAGCGTTGCGCATGCCGACAGCAAAGTCACGCTGAATGAGTGGGATATCTATACGTATCCTCAGCAAACGGCGGCAGTCGATGAAGGCATTAAAGAATTCACTCAACAAAACCCCGGCATCGTCATTAATCGCTCCGTGCACTCTTTCGAAGATACCCGAATTCCCCTGAAGCTGGCGTTAACCGCAGGCGAAGGGCCGCAGATCGCACAGGTGAACCAGGGCGGCGGCGATATGGGATCGCTGGTAAAAGACAAACTGCTGCTGCCGCTGGACAGCTATGCGGCCGAGTACGGCTGGACCAAACGCTTCCCGGACTCCATTCTGAAGCGTAACCGCTGGTCTGACAGTGGTCAGTTTGGCAGCGGTAAGCTGTACGGTGTTGCCAGCCTCGGTGAAATGGTCGGCCTGTATTACAACAAAGCGCTACTGGATAAAGCCGGTATTGCGGTGCCGAAAACCCTGAGCGAGCTGGAAGCCGCCATGGCAAAACTGAAGCAGCAGGGCACGCCGCCAATGATGTTAGGTCTGCTGGACGGCAATATGGGTCAGCAACTGCTCAGCACCTTGTGGGAAGCGCAGATTGAAAGTCACGATCGTAAAGCGCTGGATGACCTGATTTATGACGTGGGCGGCACGTTCAAAGATGAAAAGCTGATTAAGGCCGCCACGATGATGAAAGGCTGGGCCGATAAAGGTTACCTGTTCCCTGGCTATCAGGGCATTGGCCACGATGATGCCGCCACGCTGTTCCAGAACGGTCAGTCGGCTTTTCTGGTCAGCGGCACCTGGTATCTGGGCCAGTTTAAAGACAATAAAGATATTCACTTTGCCGCGATGCCGGCGGGTGAGGGTGTGAAGCAGCCGTTGATGGTCGGCGGGACTGACCTGGCCTTCTCGATGACCAGCATGGCAAAAACCAAAGCGCAGCAGGATGCCTCAGCCAAATTTATCAACTATATGGTGTCAGACAGCATGGCAAACCGCTGGCTGAGTGTGGGCTTCCTGCCCGCCAGCACTAGTAAAGACGCAAAAATCCCGGCCGACAATCCGCTCTTAGGCGAGGCCTATCAGGTCTGGCTGACGCTCAATGCCTATGACGGACTGGGTCACTATGTGGACTGGGCCACCCCGACGATGAACGCCGAACTCAATCAAAACGTACAGCTGCTGCTGGCGGGACGACTCACGGCGAATCAGATGGTCACTAACTTCGATAACAACTATCAGCGTTATATAAAAACCCTGAAACACTAAGCCGGATGCCCGGCAGCATATCTGCCGGGCCTGAATGTCGATCTCACTACGACGAGTACGGTTATGTTGAATCAAAGCAGTTGGCGCAATTTTCTCTATCTTCTTCCAGCCGTGCTGGTTTATGGACTGTTTCTGTTATTGCCGCTGCTGGCGTCACTGGGAATCAGTTTTACCGAATGGGATGGCATATCCATGCCGGTTTTCGCCGGCGTCGCTAACTACCTGCGCATGTTCAGCGATCCGGTGTTCTGGATTGCGCTGGGCAACAACGCCATCCTGATGCTGTTTTATACGCTGCTGCCGATCAGCGTCGGACTCCTGCTGTGCAGCTTTTTGTATGAAACCCGCAACAATACCGAGCGCAGCGTGCTGCGGATTCTGTTCTTCCTGCCCTATATCATGCCGATGGCGGTGCTGGGCGTGGTCTGGCGCTGGCTTTATAACCCGGCATTTGGCCCGATCGATCAGTTCCTGCGTGCTGTCGGTTTACCGCAGCTGGCAATGTCGTGGCTGGGGGATTTTACCTGGGCACTGCCTGCCGTGGGCATGGTGGCCACCTGGTACTTCTTTGGCTTCTGTCTGGTGCTGTTTATGGCGGGCCTACAGCGTATGGACCCGTCCCTGCTGGAAGCGGCCGATCTGGATGGCTCGTCGCGGCGGCGTAAGTTTATGCGCATCACGCTGCCGGGCCTGCGCCCGGAGTTGCGTATCGCGCTGCTCCTGACGGTGATTGCCAGCTTAAAAGCCTTTGATCTGGTTTATGTGATGACCCAGGGCGGGCCGGGCACTTCCACGATGGTCACCAATATCTTTATGTATAAGCAGGGTTTTGATCTGCACTACTTCGGCTATGCCTCATCGGTTGCCGTATTCAGCATGATGATTGTGCTAGGGATTAACTACCTGATTCATCTGGCCCTGAAGGAGCGTTACTGATGAAAAGCACTCCGGTTATTTCTCGTGCGCTCATCTGGGTCGTGGCGTTGCTGACCATCATGCCGTTTCTGATGGCGTTTATGACCTCATTTAAGACTCAGACAGAGCTGTTTCAGGGCGTGTTTACGCTGCCTGCGTCACTGAATATCAAAAATTACGTGACCGCCTGGCAACAGGGGCATTTTAACGTTTACTTTATGAACTCCGTGCTGGTCGTGATTCCGGTGGTGCTGTGCAGTATTTTGCTGGGTATTCTGGCCGGATTTGGCTTTGCCATGCTGAAAATCCCCGGTAAAAAGCTGGTGGCGGCGATGCTGGCGCTGGGCATGGTATTACCAAGTGAAGCCTTTATCATTCCGCTGTATCACGAACTGCACTGGATGGGATTAACCAATACCACTCTGGCCCTGATCCTGCCGCAGATTGCGCTCTCGTTGCCCTTTACGACGCTGATGATTGCCAGCGCCTTCCAGCAGGTTCCGAAAGAGCTGGTTGAAGCGGCCGTAATGGATGGTGCGTCGCGCGTCAAAATCCTGTGGGGCATTTTAGTCCCGGCTATCTGGCCGACGATCTCCACGCTGGCCTTGCTGCTATTTATCTGGACGTGGAACGAATTTCTTATCCCGTTAATTCTGGTGAATAAAGACGAACTGCGTACCCTGCCGATTGGCATGATGTTTTTTCAGAATAAAAACACCATCGATATCCCGGTACTGATGGCAGGGGCGATGATCGTCATTATGCCGCTCATTCTGGTGTTCCTGTTCTTCCAGCGCAAATTCATCAGTGGCGTGACCGAAGGCGCGGTGAAATAACCCCACCAGGTCACACTTCACGACGGAGGCCGAAAAATGGATCTTTCTCTTGCTGATTTTCATCCGGCAGCGGACGGTGAAACGCCGGACACGCAGGCACTGCAACGCGCGATCGATCAGATTGCCGAAGCGGGCGGCGGTCGGCTGACGTTGCCACCGGGGCGTTATCGCAGTGGCAGCCTGAATCTGCCTTCCAATTTTGAGCTGCATCTGGCCGCCGGGGCGGTGCTGATTGCCAGCCGGCACCTGGCAGATTATCAGCAATGGAAGACGCTGAGCAGTGCTGAGAAATCGCATAACGTCCTGCTGTATGCGTTGGGGCAGCGCAATCTGACGATCAGTGGCAAAGGCCGTATAGAAGGCGACGCCGAAGCCTGGTTTGCGGCAGAGGCCGACGAACAGGGCTATCGCATGCCCAGGGCAGACAGACCGCGCATGATCGTCTTTGAGGACTGCGAGCAGGTGACGCTCAAGGACTTTACCCTGTTTCAGGCCCCAATGTGGACGGTGCACCTTGTCAGCTGCCGCCATGTACACATTGACCATCTGACCATTGATAACGCCATGACGCTGCCCAACACGGACGCGCTGGATATCGACAGCTGCGAGGCCGTGTTGATTAGCAACAGCTACTTCAGCGCCGCTGACGATGCGATTTGCATTAAAACAACCTTGAAGCCTGGCAGTCTGCGCCGTCCGGCCCGGCGCATCGCGATCAGCAACTGCCTGCTGCGCAGCGACAGCTGCGCGATTAAAATCGGCACGGAAACCTGGGATGACGTCGAAGATATTACCGTGACCGGCTGCAGCATATTTGATTCCAACCGCGGCATTGGCATCGTCTCGCGGGACGGCGGTGCGATACGGCGCGTCCTGTTCAGTCACATCACCTTTCACTGTCACCATGTTGCCGCCTGCCACTGGGGCAAAGCCGATCCCCTGTTTATTTCTGTGCGCACGCGCGATCCGCAGGTGCCACCGGGGATCGTTGAACAGGTTCAGTTCAGCCATCTCAGCGGTGTGGCAGAAGGAGCGATCAACCTGCATGCGGCGCAGCCGGGTTGGATCCGCGACATCGTCATCAGCCAGCTACAGCTGCGTCAGACAGTCGCGCAGGGCGTACAGGGTCAGTTCGATGTTCGCCCGCCCTGTAATCCGGACTCACCGACCGGGATGGGGCTGGACAACGCGTACCGGGTCGATGTGGCCACGGGCGAGGCGTACGGCGTGGAGCGCTATCCGGGCGGGCTGCCGGGCCTGTTCGCGCGCGGCGTTGAACATTTGCACCTGCACCACCTGGCGATTCAGCGGCCTGAGCCACTGCCGCCAGGCTGGCATCCGGACAGCGTGGTGCTGCTGGCAGAGTAACTTACAGCGCCGCTGCGATAGCGTCGCCCAGTTGCTGTGTATTGGCGCTGCCGCCCAGGTCGCGGGTTAAGTGCTCGCCTGCGGCCAGCGTGCGTTCGATGGCATCCAGCACGGCATCTCCTGCCGCCTTGTAGCCCAGATGCTCCAGCATCATCGCACCACACCAAATCTGACCAATCGGGTTCGCGATGTTTTTACCGGCGATATCGGGCGCGGAACCGTGTACCGGTTCAAACAGGCTGGGGAAGTTGCCTTCCGGGTTAATATTAGCGGACGGCGCGATGCCGATGGTGCCGGTACAGGCAGGGCCCAGATCTGACAAAATATCGCCGAACAGATTGCTGGCCACCACGACATCAAACCAGTCGGGATGCAGAACAAAATTCGCGGTCAGAATATCAATATGATACTTGTCGACCTTAACGTCAGGATAATGCGCCTGCATTGTCTGAACGCGGTTGTCCCAGTAAGGCATGGTGATGGCGATGCCGTTTGATTTGGTGGCAGAGGTCAGGTGTTTTTTAGGCCGACGCTGCGCCAGGTCAAAGGCAAACTTCAGGATGCGGTCAACGCCCACCCGGGTCATCACGGTTTCCTGAATGACCACTTCTCGTTCTGTGCCGGGGAACATCGTGCCGCCGACGCTGGAGTACTCACCTTCCGTGTTTTCGCGCACGACGTAAAAGTCGATATCACCGGGATGCCGGTTGGCTAACGGCGCTTTCACGCCGGGCATCAGGCGGACCGGACGCAGGTTAACGTACTGATCGAACTCACGACGGAACTGCAGTAACGACCCCCACAGAGAAACGTGATCCGGCACGATATCGGGCCAGCCGACCGCGCCAAAATAGATCGCATCAAAGGTTTTCAGCTCAGCAAACCAGTCATCAGGCAGCATTTTGCCATGCTGTTGCCAGTATTCCGCGCTGGCATAATCGAACCACGTCCACTGCAGCGGAATATTAAATTTTTCTGCTGCGGCATTCATCACGCGAATACCTTCTGGCATTACTTCCTTACCAATGCCGTCGCCGGGAATCACGGCGATACGATGAATTTTCTCTGTCACAGGGTACCTCTGAGGTTGATGTTGTAGGGGCCCGTCAGTGGGTGAAGGCTGTCGATATGCAGCTTGATTAATGATCAGGCATCGGCGCAGTATAACTCTCCACCTGAGGTAAATAATTAGCCTGGAAGTTAATCCCATGTTGAATCAAAGTAGAGAATCACGCACCTCCAGTGATGACTTAGTGTTCTTTCTGCGCGTCGCTTCTCTGGACAGCTTAACGGCGGCGGCGCGCGAGCTGGGATTATCGCTGGCGGCCGTCAGCAAACGATTAAGCCAGCTGGAGCAGCGGCTGGGCGTACAGTTACTGCGCCGCACCACGCGCAGGCTGGAACTGACGCCGGAAGGGCGGCGCTATCTGGACGGTGCCCGTCCGCTGCTGGAGCAACTGGCGGCACTGGAAGAGGCGGTCAGTGGTGAAACGACGCAGTTACGCGGCACGCTGAACATCAACGCCTCCTTCGGCTTTGGCCGTCGCCATATTGCCCCCTGCGTGTCAGCTTTTGCCGCCCGCCATCCTCATCTGGCCCTCTCCCTGCAGCTCAGCAGCCAGCCGCTGAATTTTCTTGATGCGCATGTGGATATTGATATTCGCGTAGGCGAGCCGCCGGATTCGCGGCTGATCGCCCGTAAGCTGGTCCAGAATCCGCGCGTGCTGTGCTGCTCGCCAGGCTATGCGGCGAAGCACGGCCTGCCAGACAGTATCCGTGCGCTGGCGCAACATAACTGCATTTTACTCAGGCAACATGACAGCGACTTCGCTCTGTGGCGCTTAGTTAGCGGCGCTGAGAACCTGAGCCAGAAGGTGCGCGGTAATCTGGTGACCAACGACGGGGAAGTGGCGATGCGCATGGCGCTGGATGGTCATGGTATTTTGCTGCGCTCATGGTGGGACGCAAAACACAGCATTGCGGCGGGGGAATTGCTGCATGTTCTGCCTGCCTGGCATGCGCCCGATGGCGATATTTTTGCCGTCTGGCAGGCGCAGCGGCAGCCGCCAGCACGCATCTCGGCGTTTGTGACTTTTCTGCAGGAAAATTTGCAGATGGATGCATCGTTAACGAATCTGTGAGGTTTTGAAAAATCGCCCTCAGTTATGCATTACCCGCCATAAAGTATTTACGGTACGCGTCGATACCAATCTTATGTGTCTGCGCCCGTTGCGCCGACCAACTCTGGGCACGTCTCAGGTCTGAGGCGCGGTGCAACCTCTGGTGGATGCGTACCTATGAATACAGATTTAACCCGCGTCGAGGAGGGGGTTTCCCCTCAGCGTATTGCGAAGCAGGCCGACAGGCTGATTGTTATGCTGTGCTGGGCCCTGGTAGTGATTTCCGCTATCGTCGGCAGTCTGTATCAGTCAACGTGGCTGGCCATAACCGTGGGTACCGCGCTGGCGCTGGTCGCCACGCTGGTGGGATGGCTGGCAAACGGAACGCTGTTTTCCCGACTCTGGCTGGCCTTCACGCTGATTGGGTTTGCGGGGCTGCTGATTCAGTTGGGCCGGGGCGAAACCGAGTTTCACTTTTCGGTTTTTGTTTTACTGTCGGTCTTGCTGGTTTACCGCGACAGCCGACCGCTTCTGATGGCAGCCGCGACAGGCGCGGTGCATCACCTGGTATTTAACTATCTGCAGGAGCACGATCGGTTTGGCATCGTGGTCTTTCACCATCCTGGTCTGGAGATGGTGCTGTTTCATTCACTGTTTGTGGTGGCGCAAACCGCGATGCTGGTGCTTATTGCCCGGCAGATGGCTGCGGATTTGCGCGCCTCCAGCGAAGTGGCGCAACTGGCTGCCCGCATTAACCGCGAGCCTGGTTGCCTGACGCTGTTTGCGGACAGTCAGCAGAGCGAAACGCCCTTTGCCCGCACCTTTAGTCAGACGCTGGGGACGATGCGCGGTACGTTAAATCAGGTCAGCCACGGCGTTGCGGAACTGCTGCAGGAATCAGACAGCATGCTGTCTCGTAATGCCGCGCTGTCACAGCGCACTGACGAGCAGGCGCAGGCGCTGGATGTTGCGACCAGTGCAATGTCACAAATCAGCGCGGCGGCGAGTCTGGCACGGGACAAAGCGCAAACGGCCTGCGATCTGGCCCGGGAAACCCGCCAGGTCGCCAGTAAAGGCCAGGAGAATATTCAGCAGGCCATGCACTCAATGGCCCAGATTAATGTCGAGTCGGGGCGGGTAAAAACCATTCTTGAACTGATTGACGGCATTGCCTTCCAGA
Source organism: Pantoea sp. BR_17 (assembly GCF_041955125.1). Taxonomy (NCBI): domain Bacteria; kingdom Pseudomonadati; phylum Pseudomonadota; class Gammaproteobacteria; order Enterobacterales; family Erwiniaceae; genus Pantoea; species Pantoea sp. BR_17. Next base: position 112,399 of record NZ_JAVAXT010000010.1, read on the forward strand.
CCAACATCCTGTCGCTGAACGCCTCGGTGGAAGCCGCACGAGCCGGTCAGGAAGGACGCGGATTCGCAGTCGTTGCCAGTGAGGTGCGTACCCTGGCGTTACGCTGTGAGAATGCGGCACGGGAAATCCGGCAACTGATGGATGCCTCCAGCTCCAGCGCCGGTCAGGGCACCGTTCAGGTTGACCAGGCCGCGCAAACCATGCAGGCCATTCACGTGAGTATCGACAGCCTGTCACAGCTGGTGAGTGAACTCTCTGAGATGAGCGTCCAGCAGAATCAGAGCATTGCGCAGATTCAGCAAAGTATTAGCAGTATCGATCACAGCGTGCAGCATAACGTCAAACATGTGACCGAAACGCTTCAGGTTGCGCAGCAGCAACGGCAGCAGGCAGGCGCGTTGCAGCAGGCGATTTCGCTGTTTCGTTTTAGCTGATCAAAGACAGGGGAACCATCCCGGGATGAGGTTCACAAGGGCAGGGGTTACGTTGGCTGGCTAAGTGGGCAGCCGCCGGCCTGCGGGTCCGTCAGGATGACGTCGTGATCCGCAGGACGACAGCGGCCCCTGGCCGTTAGCTGTCCACGCCTTTCACTAACAGTACACGGTAGTTGGCGCCTTTCAGGCGATGCTGTTTCGCCGCCTGATATTCCGGACTGTCATACCAGGCATGCGCCGCCTCAGTCGTCGGGAACTCAATAATCACAACGCCTTCGACTTCAGGCCCTTCCAGCGTTTCCAGTTCGCCATAGAACGCCAGCGGTTTGATGGGATGGTCACCCCGTGCTTTGCCCGCTTTTTCCGCGTAGGCAGCCATTTCATCCTGATTCAGGGTGTTATCACGAATAAATACGACATATGCACTCACTGTCTTTCTCCTCAGGCCTGCTTGTCTTGGGTTTGGGTATCAAAGTCCGATGCATCATGGCGTTCACGCAGCTGGTCGGCGGGATCGCCCATCACGCGGTTAACTTTGCGACCACGCATCACAGCCGGACGTTGGGCGATCTCTTTGGCCCAGCGCACCACATTTTTATAGGACTGAAGATCCAGGAATTCGGCCGCGTTGTACTGGTTGTACAGCACCATGCTGCCGTACCACGGCCAGGTGGCGATATCAGCAATGGTGTAGTCATCACCGGCCAGATAGCGGTTATTGGCCAGCTGACGATCCAGAACGTCAAACTGACGTTTGGCTTCCAGTGAGAAGCGGTTAATGGCGTACTCAATTTTCTCTGGCGCGTAGTGATAGAAGTGACCAAAACCGCCGCCCAGATAAGGGGCAGAGCCTTGCAGCCAGAACAGCCAGTTCAGCGTCTCGGTGCGCTTCGCAATGTCTTTTGGCAGAAAATAACCGTATTTCTCTGCCAGATAGAGCAGGATATTACCGGATTCAAACACCCGAATCGGCGGCGTGGCAGAGTGGTCACTCAGGGCCGGGATTTTGGAATTCGGGTTGATATCAACAAAGCCGCTGGTGAACTGGTCGCCTTCGCCAATGTTAATCAGCCAGGCATCGTACTCCGCATCATTTACGTTCAGCGCCAGCAGCTCCTCCAGCAGAATGGTGACTTTCTGGCCGTTTGGCGTACCAAGGGAGTAAAGCTGCAAAGGATGTTTACCGACCGGCAGGGCTTTTTCATGCGTTGGGCCTGCGGTTGGGCGATTTGTTTTGGCGCCGTTACCTTTGGCTTCCGGGTCCCACTTCCAGACTTTAGCGGGCTGATAGTGTTGTTCAGACATGATGAGGTTCGCCTTTTTGTGTTTGGAGTGTCACGAGTGTAGCAGTTGCCAGCACGCCGGTTTAACCCTGGTGGCGGTGACTTTGTATCGCTTTACTACAATGCTTAAGGCAATTGACCGTCAGCCCTGTGTCTGTTTTCTCTGCCTAAATCACATTGATGACGGCTGAGCATTGCTATGCTAAAACGGTTTAGTAAAATTTAGCTATAGCTGAGCAGGAGATAACGATGACAGCGCGAGTCTGGTGTCTGGGTGACGCTGTGGTGGACCTGCTTCCGGACGGACCGGGGCATTTAATTCAGTGTGCAGGCGGCGCGCCCGCCAATGTGGCCGTCGGCATTGCCCGCTTGCAGGGCAAGAGCGGATTTATCGGCCGGGTCGGGGACGATCCCTTTGGCCATTTTATGCAGCAAACGCTGGCCAGTGAGCAGGTTGAGACGGCGTATATGACGCTGGACAGCGCGCATCGCACGTCAACGGTCGTGGTCGCGCTCGACCATGAGGGCGAACGCTCCTTTACCTTCATGGTCCGGCCCAGCGCAGACCTGTTTCTTGAACAAGGCGATCTGCCGCCGTTTCAGCCGGGCGAGTGGCTTCACTGCTGTTCCATTGCGCTGGCCGCCGAACCGTCCCGTACCACGACCTTTACGGCGATGCAGCGGATAAGCGAAGCCGGGGGATATGTCAGCTTTGATCCCAACATTCGCCACGACCTGTGGCGCGATGACGCGCAGTTACGTGACTGTGTGAACCGCGCGCTGCAACAGGCAGATGTGGTCAAGCTGTCGGAGGAAGAGCTGGCCTTTCTGACCGAAGAGGCGCAGGGCGGTGACAGCCTGCAGATGCTGGCAGAACGCTATGCGATCAGTCTGCTGATGGTCACCCAGGGCAAAGCCGGCGTAAAAGTCTGGCACCAGGGTCAGCATTATCACTATCCCACGTTGCCCGTGGTGAGCGTGGACACCACCGGTGCCGGTGACGCTTTTGTCGCGGGGTTATTGTGGGGACTGGCAGAAAAAGGCCTGCCCACCAATGAAACGGAGCTGGCGGCATGCTTAACCAGCGCTCAGCAATGTGGCGCACTGGCGACGACCGCCAAAGGCGCGATGACGGCGCTGCCCTATCGTCATCAGATTGCGGGCTAATGCCCACTGTCGCCGCGCGCAGGCCCGCCCGGCGGGCAGCAGAACCCATACGGGGCAGGTGACCGTTGGCGGAACGCCCAGATGCGCGCGTTCCGTCACCCTGGCGACCACGACGGATTACGCACCCGAACCTGCCCCCCTTCTCCTGCCGTATCATTTCACCGCGTTGCGCTGGCCTTATCAGTTTCCCGGCTGATTTCACTGACCTGTGACGGCTTCGACGTTGCCTGACCGCGCCCGCTTTGTCCTGCTTCGCCAGGCCCCCGACGCTACGTTATGCCCGAATGCGCTTTGCTGTGAGGCAGTTCACTCATTCGCCTTTCCCTGCTTTACAAGCGCTGACCTGGCTCGTAATGTCATTTTTATGTGAGCGGATAACAATTTTACGCAGGAGAGTAACATGGCCCTGGAGAGAGATTCACTGGCTGCCGTACTGGCCCGGCGCGACTGGGAAAACCCTGGCATCAGCGAACGTAACCGGCTGGAAGCCCATCCCCCTTTTTGCAGCTGGCGCAGTGCAGAAGCAGCGCGTGAGAAGCATCAGTCAGCGCATGTTAAATGTCTGAATGGCGAGTGGCAATTTGCTTATTTCACCGCGCCCGAGGCCGTACCGGAGAGCTGGCGGACGCAGGATCTGGCCGAGGCCGCGCCGATAGCCGTGCCGTCGGTATGGCAGATGCAGGGTTATGATGTTCCCATCTATACCAATGTCACCTATCCCATCCCGGTAAATCCCTCCTTCGTTCCCGCTGAAAACCCCACAGGATGTTATTCGCTCACATTTAATGTGGATGCCGGGTGGCTGGTGTCAGGACAAACCCGAGTGGTATTCGACGGTGTGAATTCAGCGTTTAATGTGTGGTGCAACGGCCGCTGGGTTGGCTATGGTCAGGACAGTCGTCTGCCCTCGGAGTATGATCTGACGGAGTACCTGGTCAGGGGTGAAAACCGTCTTGCCGTCATGGTGTTACGCTGGAGCGATGGCAGCTACCTGGAAGATCAGGACATGTGGCGCATGAGCGGCATTTTCCGCGATGTCACCCTGCTGCACAAACCGGCCACCCATATCCGCGATCTGCGTATCCGCACACATTTCAATGACGATTTCAGCCGTGCCCGGCTGGACGCCGAGGTGCGCGTCGCCGGCACGCTGGATGACGACTTACAGGTGAGCATACAGCTCTTTGCAGGCAGTGAATTGGTGGGGGACGCGACATCGCCACTGGGCAGTGCGATCGTTGACGAGCGCGGCGCCTGGAACGATCGGACAACGCTGTCCCTCCGCGTGAACAATCCTGCGCTCTGGAGCGCGGAAACGCCGCATCTCTATCGGGCGGTGGTGCAGTTGCATCGGGTGGACGGCACGCTGATTGAAGCGGAAGCCTGCGATGTGGGATTCCGTCACGTCAGTATTGAGAACGGCCTGTTGTTACTCAATGGCCAGCCACTGCTTATCCGCGGCACCAACCGTCATGAGCACCATCCTGTCCACGGCCAGGTGATGGATCGCGAAACAATGGTGCAGGACATTCTGCTGATGAAGCAGAATAACTTTAACGCCGTGCGCTGCTCCCATTATCCCAATCATCCTCTGTGGTACAGCCTGTGTGATTATTACGGGCTGTATGTGGTGGATGAAGCCAATATCGAAACCCACGGCATGGTGCCAATGAATCGCCTGAGTGACGATCCGGCCTGGCTGCCCGCGATGAGCCAGCGCGTTACGCGCATGGTGCAGCGTGACCGCAATCACCCCTGCATTATTATCTGGTCTCTGGGCAATGAATCAGGCCATGGTGCCAACCATGATGCGCTCTACCGCTGGCTGAAAAGCGAAGATCCGTCCCGTCCGGTGCAGTATGAAGGCGGCGGCGCCAACACGGCGGCCACTGACATCATTTGCCCGATGTATGCGCGCGTTGATCAGGACCAGCCGTTCCCGGCGGTGCCAAAATGGTCGATTAAGAAATGGCTGTCGATGCCGGGCGAGCAGCGGCCGCTGATTCTGTGTGAATACGCCCATGCGATGGGCAACAGCCTGGGCGGCTATGCGAAGTACTGGCAGGCCTTCCGTCAGTATCCCCGCCTGCAGGGCGGTTTTGTCTGGGACTGGGTCGATCAGTCTTTAATTCGGTACGATGAGAACGGCGAAGCCTGGTCCGCTTATGGCGGTGACTTTGGCGATACGCCCAACGACCGTCAGTTCTGCATGAACGGGCTGGTTTTTGCCGACCGGACGCCGCATCCGTCGCTGTATGAAGCGCGCCACGCACAGCAGTTCTTCCAGTTCAGCCTGCTGCCCGGCAGTGAGCGCACGCTGGAGGTCACCAGCGAATACCTGTTCCGCCATAGTGACAATGAAATTCTGCACTGGTCCGTGGCCCAGGACGGTAATCTGCTGGCGACAGGTGAGGTCACGCTCGACATCGCACCGCAGGGCCGTCAGCGTATTACCCTGCCCGCCATGCCACTGCCAGAATCCGCAGGGCAATTGTGGTTAACGGTGCGCGTAGAGCAGCCGCAACCTACCGCCTGGTCCGAAGCCGGACACATCAGTGCCTGGCAGCAGTGGCCGCTGGAGACGATTCTTGATATCGCGCCTGCGTCTGTGGCCGCCAGCGCCCCCGTGCTTGAGCGCAGCGAAGACCGCTTTAGCGTGGTGGTGAATAACCAGCGCTGGGCGTTCAGTCGGGATCAGGGCGTCCTGACGCAGTACTGGATTGATGAAAAAGCACAGTTACTGTCGCCGCTGACGGACCAGTTCACCCGCGCGCCACTGGATAACGATATCGGTGTCAGCGAGGCCACCCGTATCGATCCCAACGCCTGGGTTGAGCGCTGGAAAGCGGCGGGGCATTACCAGGCGGACGTTATCACCCTGCAGTGCAGCGCGGAAACGCTCACCGATGCCGTACTGATTACCACCGCACATGCCTGGCAGTTCCAGGGCAAGACCCTGTTTGTCAGCCGCAAAACATACCGTATCGATGGCTTTGGTGAGATGCAGGTGACGGTCAATGTCGAGGTCGCCCGCGATACGCCGTATCCGGCCCGCATCGGGATGTGTTGCCAGTTAGCGGAGGTGGCTGATCGGGTGAACTGGTTAGGTCTGGGTCCCCATGAAAACTACCCGGATCGCCTGACCGCGGCCTGCTTTGATCGCTGGGATTTATCGCTGGACGACATGTACACGCCGTATGTCTTCCCCACCGAGAACGGCCTGCGCTGTGGCACGCGTGAACTGCGGTACGGTGTCCATCAGTGGCGCGGTGATTTTCAGTTCAACATCAGCCGCTACAGCCAGAAACAGCTGATGGATACCAGCCACCGTCACCTTTTGCAGCCTGAAGCAGGCACCTGGCTCAACATTGATGGCTTCCATATGGGCGTCGGCGGCGATGACTCCTGGAGTCCGTCGGTGTCCCCTGAATTCCTGCTTAGTGCCGGACGTTATGGCTACCAGTTTACCTGGGGGCAACAAAAGTAACTTAGCGGGCAGGCTCCGGCCTGCCTGACTCTCGCATAAGGAAGTCCGCTATGTACTATTTAAAAAATACTAACTTTTGGTTGTTTGGCCTTTTCTTCTTCTTTTACTTTTTCATCATGGGTGCCTATTTCCCGTTCTTCCCCATCTGGCTGCATGATATTAATCACATCAGCAAAGGGGACACCGGCATTATCTTCGCCAGTATTTCGTTGTTTTCGTTACTGTTCCAGCCGCTGTTTGGGCTGCTTTCCGACAAACTCGGGCTGCGCAAACACCTGTTATGGGTGATCACCGGCATGCTGGTGATGTTCGCCCCTTTCTTTATTTATGTATTTGGCCCGCTCCTGCAGGTGAATATTCTGGCGGGTTCGGTTGTGGGCGGTATTTATCTGGGCTTTATCTACAATGCGGGGGCACCTGCAATTGAAGCTTATATTGAGAAAGTCAGTCGCCGCAGCCATTTTGAATTTGGCCGGGCCCGTATGTTTGGCTGCGTTGGCTGGGCACTGTGCGCCTCTATCGTCGGCATCATGTTCACCATTAATAACCAGTTTGTTTTCTGGTTAGGCTCTGGCTGTGCCGTGATCCTGGCGCTGCTGCTGTTCTTTTCACGCACCAGCAATTCCTCATCTGCCACGGTGGCGCAGGCCGTGGGGGCGAACCAGTCCGCGTTCAGTCTGAAGCTGGCACTGGAGCTGTTTAAGCAACCCAAACTGTGGTTTTTGTCGCTATATGTTGTGGGCGTTTCCTGTACGTACGATGTATTTGATCAGCAGTTTGCCAACTTCTTTACCTCGTTTTTTACGTCGGGTGAGCAGGGCACGCGCGTCTTTGGTTACGTCACCACGCTGGGCGAATTGCTGAACGCCTGCATCATGTTTTTTGCGCCGCTCATCGTTAACCGTATCGGCGGCAAAAATGCCTTGTTGCTGGCGGGCATGATCATGTCTGTGCGCATTATGGGCTCCTCTTTTGCCACCACGGCGGTGGAGGTGGTGATCCTGAAAACATTACATATGTTTGAGATCCCTTTCCTGATCGTCGGCTGTTTTAAATACATCACCAGCCAGTTTGAGGTGCGCTTCTCCGCCACGATTTATCTGGTGTGCTTCTGCTTCTTTAAGCAGTTAGCGATGATTTTTATGTCGGTACTGGCGGGCAATATGTACGAAAGCATTGGCTTCCAGGGCGCGTATCTGGTGCTGGGCTGTATTGCACTGGCCTTCACGCTGCTTTCCGTCTTCACGCTCAGCGGGCCAGGGCCGCTGACAGCGTTACGTCAGCAGCCTGTCTGACGCACAATTATCCCCTTAACACTGGGCAGGAGACTGCCCATTGCTTTGTCCGCGCTCCCCGCTTTTTGCCGCTTCCTTTCCCACCACATCGTGTCGTTTTGCGAACTGACTCACAATCATAAAAACGGTTTAGCAAATTGCTTTGCCTGGAAATCCGGCGATCAATATTATCCAAAACCTAAACCGGTTTAGCAAAATGACAACACCACGACCTGAACCTTTCTGGAATGGCAAAACGATGAGAAAAAAGAGACTTGCTGCAACCGTTGGATTGTTGCTCTGCGCAGGCCCGGCTCTGGCTGCGGAACCGAGCATGAGCAGTATCGAAGCCCGGCTGGCCGCGCTGGAAAAGCGCCTGCAGGCGGCTGAGCAGCGTGCTGACGCCGCCGAACGTCGCGCAAACGCCGCAGAAAAACAGGCCGCTTCAGCAGAAAAACAGGCCCAGCAGCTTGCCAGCGCACAACAGCAAACCCAGGCCACTGCCACCCAGGTGGAACAGCGCACGGCGAAACTGGAACAGAAGGCGAGTGATGACGGGGGCTTTGAATTTCACGGCTATGCGCGTTCTGGCTTATTAATGAACAGCTCGGCGGCCAAAACGCAGGGCGGCCCGACCGTGACGCCGGCAGGGGAAACCGGTGGGCATGTCGGGCGCTTAGGCAACGAACCGGATACCTATGTCGAACTGAATCTGGAACATAAGCAAACGCTGGAAAACGGGGCGACCACCCGCTTTAAAGCCATGCTGGCCGACGGTCAGCGGACCTATAACGACTGGACGGCCGCCAGTAGCGATCTCAACCTGCGGCAGGCGTTTGTGGAACTCGGTCAACTGCCCACCTTTACGGGCGCGTTCAAAGACACCACCGTCTGGGCGGGGAAACGCTTTGACCGCGACAATTTCGATATTCACTGGATCGACTCCGACGTCGTGTTCCTCGCCGGGACCGGTGCCGGTATTTACGACATGAAGTGGAGCGATCAGGCTCACAGCAACCTGTCGCTCTACGGGCGCACCTTTGGTGATATCGAAAACAACGATAACACCGCACAGAACTACATTCTGACAGCCAACAACTATTACGGCCCGTTCCAGCTGATGCTCAGCGGTATGCGCGCCAAAGACAATGACGATCGGCTGGACGTGAATGGCCTGAAAGTGAAAGGCGATGCTGCGAATACCGGTCTGCATGCCCTGGTGGGGCTGCACAACGACAGCTTTTATGGTCTGCGTGAAGGAACGGCGAAAACCGCGCTCTTGTATGGTCACGGCTTAGGTGCAGAGGTCAAAGCCATTGGGTCCGACGGCGCATTGCTGCCGGATGCGGATACCTGGCGTCTGGCCAGCTACGGGATCACCCCACTGGGCGGCGGCTGGCATATCGCTCCGGCGGTGCTGGCGCAGAGCAGTAAAGATCGTTACGTCAAAGGCGACAGCTATCAGTGGGCGACCGCCAACATGCGCCTGATTCAGGGGCTGACGGAGAATTTCGAAATGCAGTACGAAGCCACCTATCAATATATGGATCTGCGTCCGGAAGGCTTCAATCAGCGTAGCGCAGTAAGTGGTAACTTCTACAAACTGACCGTTGCGCCTACGTTGAAAGCCAGCAACGTAGGAGAATTCCTGAAACGTCCGGAAATTCGCCTTTTCGCCACCTGGATGGACTGGGATCACCGACTGGACAACTATGCGCGCGGCGATGCGTTTGGCAGCAGCGGCTTTGAAGCCGGCGGTGAATGGAACTTCGGCGTACAAATGGAAACCTGGTTCTGACCGGGCGGCCCTGTAGGGCCGTTTCAACCGGGTTGACAACATTACACGACAACACAGAGGTTTTTTATGGATTTTGTACAAATCTCCCGCGCATTACTGCCGCTGCTGGGAGGCAAAGAAAATATTGCCAGCGCAGCCCATTGCGCAACCCGGCTCCGGCTGGTGCTGGTCGAGGATGCCAAAGCGGATACCGCCGCGATCGGTAAAATCGACGGTGTGAAGGGCTGTTTCCGCAACGCGGGCCAGCTGCAGGTCATTTTTGGGACAGGCGTGGTCAACAAAGTCTATGCGGCGTTTGTGGCGGAAGCGGGCATCAGCGAGTCCAGTAAATCGGAAGCGGCCGACATTGCGGCCCGTAAGCTCAATCCCTTCCAGCGTATCGCCCGGTTGCTGTCGAATATTTTTGTCCCGATTATTCCGGCGATCGTTGCCTCCGGCCTGCTGATGGGCCTGCTGGGCATGGTCAAAACCTATGGCTGGGTTAACCCGGAAAACGCCCTGTATATCATGCTGGATATGTGCAGTTCGGCGGCGTTTATCATTCTGCCGATTCTGATTGGCTTTACGGCGGCCCGTGAGTTTGGTGGTAACCCGTTCTTAGGCGCTACGCTGGGCGGTATTCTGACGCATCCTGCGCTGACTAATGCCTGGGGCGTGGCGGCCGGTTTCCATACCATGAACTTCTTTGGTATCGAAGTGGCGATGATTGGCTACCAGGGCACGGTCTTTCCGGTCCTGCTGGCCGTGTGGTTTATGAGTCTGCTGGAAAAACAGCTGCGCCGCATCATCCCGGATGCGCTCGATCTGATCCTGACGCCCTTCCTGACAGTGATCATCTCTGGCTTTGTGGCACTGCTCATCATTGGCCCGGCAGGGCGCGCATTGGGGGATGGTATCTCCTTTGTGCTCAGCACCCTGATTGCCCATGCAGGCTGGCTGGCCGGATTGCTGTTTGGCGGGCTGTATTCCGTTATCGTGATTACTGGTGTGCATCACAGTTTCCACGCGATTGAAGCTGGCTTGCTGGGTAACCCGTCTATCGGCGTCAATTTCCTGTTGCCGATATGGGCGATGGCTAACGTGGCACAGGGCGGCGCATGTCTGGCCGTGTGGTTCAAAACGCAGGATGCCAAAATCAAGGCGATTACTTTGCCCTCTGCGTTTTCTGCCTTGCTGGGCATTACCGAAGCGGCCATCTTTGGTATTAACCTGCGCTTCATGAAGCCCTTCATCGCCGGCCTGATCGGGGGAGCCATCGGCGGTGCCTGGGTGGTGTCGATGAAAGTGTATATGACGGCGGTGGGCCTGACGGGCTTACCCGGTATGGCGATCGTTCAGGCCAGTTCGCTGCTGAATTATATTATTGGTATGGTTATCGCCTTTAGCGTCGCCTTTGTGATCGCCTTCCTGCTGAAATACAAAACGGACTCTGAATGATGGCTAACAACACTCTGCTGCCCGCCATGCTGAAGGCGGTAATGAAAGGCCAGCCTAAAGCACGCGAGGACAGCCACTATCCGGGCTGGCACCTGGCACCGGTCACCGGGCTGCTTAACGATCCCAATGGGTTTATCCATTTCGACGGGCACTATCACCTGTTCTACCAGTGGAACGCCCTGAGCTGTGAGCATAAGCATAAATGCTGGGGCCACTGGCGCTCTGCGGATTTGCTGCACTGGTCGCATGAACCTGTCGCCTTGCTGCCAGACGAAGAGTACGACCGGAGCGGCTGCTATTCAGGCAGCGCGGTAGACGATAATGGCACCTTAACCCTGTGTTATACCGGCAACGTTAAGTTTGCCGACGGCTCCCGTACCGCCTGGCAGTGCCTGGCGGTGCAGAACCCTGACGGGGGATTCGATAAGCTGGGGCCGGTGCTTCCCCTGCCGGCGGGCTACACCGGCCATGTTCGTGATCCGAAAGTCTGGCGTCATGGCGCACACTGGTACATGGTGCTGGGCGCGCAGGACAAGCAGCTCAAGGGCAAAGTCCTGCTACTGCGCGGAAGCGATCTGCACCACTGGGAAAACCTCGGCGAAATTGCCGGTAGCGGTTTGGGTGGACTGGGCGAAGCCGGTTATATGTGGGAATGCCCGGACATGTTCACCCTGGGAGAATCGACGTTTTTGATCTGCTGTCCTCAGGGCATTGAACGGGAAGAGAAACGCTTTCTGAACAGCCATCCCTGCGCCTGTCTCAGCGGCACGCTGGATTATGAAAACGCCCGCTATACGCACGGGGGGTTCACTGAGCTGGATGCGGGGTTTGAATTCTATGCGCCGCAGACCACGCTGACCGAGGATGGCCGTCGGCTGCTGGTGGGCTGGATGGGCGTCCCGGACGGGGAGGAGATGCATCAGCCTACCGTGAAATTCGGCTGGATTCATCAAATGACCTGTATCCGGGAACTGAGCGCGCGCGACGGTAAACTGTACCAGCAACCGGTGGCGGAACTGCAGGCGTTGCGCGGCGAGACGCAGCGCTATCACGGCAACGCCAGTCAGGCTCCGTTACTCGCTGCACAACGGCTTGAGCTGATGCTGGAATCAGGCGGCGGGATCACGCTGGATTTCGCCGGTTCACTGCTGCTGACCTGGCATGCGGATGCATTGTGCCTGGCGCGCCGCAGTCTGGAAACCGGCGAATGGCTGTACCGCCACTGGAACGGGCGGGCGCACAAACTGCATATTTTGTGTGACCACTCCAGCGTAGAGATTTTTATCAATGACGGAGAAGGCGTGATGAGTAGCCGTTACTTTCCCACGCATCCGGCGGAGTTACGCCTGCGCGGTAGCGCAGAAGTCACGGCCTGCTACTGGTCGTTACGATCCTGCATGGTAGAATAAGCCCTTGTTTCCTTAACCGAAGCACCGTCGTGAAAAAAACAAAGCGCGTTACCATCAGTGATATCGCTGCGCTGGCCGGGGTGTCAAAAGCCACGGCCAGCCTGGTGCTTAACGGGCGCGGTAAAGAACTGCGCGTGGCGCAGGAAACGCGTGAACGCGTCATGGCCCTTGCTCAGCAACATCACTATCAGCCCAGCATCCACGCGCGTCTGCTGCGTGAAAATCGCAGCCATACGTTGGGGCTGGTGGTGCCTGAAATCACCAACTATGGTTTCGCCGTGTTTTCTCACGCGCTGGAAAACCTGTGCCGTGAAGCGGGTCTGCAACTGCTGATCTCCTGCACCGATGAAAATGCCAGTCAGGAAACCCTGGTGGTCAACAATCTGGTCTCGCGTCAGGTGGATGGTTTGATCGTCGCCTCCAGTCAGCAGAGCGACAGCGACTACCTGAAGCTGAGCGAGCAACTGCCGGTCGTGCTGTTTGACCGCCACGTAAATAACAGCAGTTTGCCGCTGGTGATAACGGATTCACTAACGCCAACTGCCGAGCTGGTAGAACGTCTGGCGCGCGCGCATCCTGATGAGGTTTATTTTCTGGGTGGGCAGCCGCGCCTGTCACCGACGAAAGATCGGCTGGCTGGCTTTATGCAGGGCCTGGCGCGGGCGGGCGTCACGCCGCGACCGGAATGGATCATCCAGGGCAACTACCACCCCAGCAGCGGCTATGAGATGTTTGCCGCGCTCTGTGCGCGGTTAGGCAGGCCGCCGAAAGCCGTGTTTACCGCCGCCTGTGGCTTACTGGAAGGGGTTCTGCGCTACATGAGCCAGCACCATTTGCTGGAGAGTGATATCCATATCGCCAGTTTCGACGATCACTATTTATATGACTCGCTGTCACTGCATATCGATACCGTAGAGCAGGATGTGCCGCGCCTGGCGCAGGAGTGCTTTTCGGTCATCACGCAAATGATTCAGGGGCAGGACCTGGCGGAGCGGCAGATCGTTTTGCCCGCCAGGCTGCGCTACCGCTCCTCGCTGGCGGGGTGATCCGGTTCAGCGGCAGGCCACAAGCGTGGTTCAGGTAACCGATCCCGTGCTGTTGCCACTCCGTTTCTGCATCAGGGCCAGATTACGGACAGGGCTCACGAAACGGGGACGGCATCAGGCCGTGCCTCGCCATGTGGCCATCTGAACGTTTTCATGATGGCCAGTTGGGATTACTGACCACGCGATAACGTGCGGCTGTCGAGCCACTCAAAAAGCAGCATGCCTGCCAGCATCGCCAGGACAAAGACAATGCCTTTGAGCACGCCGCCGCCGAGCAGGACCAGCGCCGGGCCGGGGCAGATGCCCGCCAGTCCCCAGCCGATGCCAAACAGGGCTGCGCCGCTGATGAGCCGTTTATCCAGTGTGCGGTTGCCAGGCAGATAAAACGTTTCCTCAAAGACGGGCCGCTTGCGTCGGGAAGCCAGCCAGAACGTTACCAGCCCGGCGATAACCGCGCCGCCCATCACCAGCGCCAGAGAGGGATCCCAGGCGCGGGTAATGTCCAGAAAACCCAAAACCTTCGCCGGATTCGCCATGCCGCTGACGAGCAAGCCCGTGCCAAACAACAGTCCACTAAGCAGAGAAAATAAAACGACCATCGTGCCTCCTGATGTTTACCCGTGACCCATCATGCCGACGGTCAGCATGGCGGTTAACATAAAGACCAGTGTCGCCACCAGTGAGCGCGGCGACAGTCGCGATAAACCACAGACGCCGTGACCGCTGGTACAGCCCGAGCCCAGGCGCGCGCCCAGGCCCACCAGTAAGCCGGCCAGCACCAGGCGTCCCCATGAGGCGTCAATGTCGATAGCGGGCAGCGCGCTGAATAACTGAAACACCAGCGGTGACAACACCAGGCCCGCAATGAACGCGAACCGCCACGGCTTGTCAGCCGACTGACGTTTCAGCAGGCCGCCCAGAATGCCGCTGATACCGGCGATGCGGCCACAAAATATCACTAACAGACCCGCCGCTGCGCCAATCAGCAGGCCACCTGCCAGACTCTGAATCGGCGTAAAATGGTCCAGATCGATATGCATTACCGTTGACTCCTTGTGATCTGCCAATGCGTGCTTTAAACACGCCCTGTTCCAGCTAGCGTTCACCGTCGCTCTCAGGTGAACGACCGCGATTGCGCTTTACCTGCAACGCCATGCGCCTCAGCGCAAATAACGTGGTCGCGCTGCGGTGGCCGGGCAATATCTTCTGCTGACGACTGTCACAGGCTATTTTCACACAGTTGACGAACTGTGCTTACCGGCTTTTAAAGCAGGATGACGGCATCTGCCGTCTTTATCAATCGGCTTCGTGTGAGGCACATAAAAGTTCTGTGCACAGATCTGTTTTGCGCCAGGTGTACGGGGAGAGGGTACGGACAGAGGTGGATGTCCGGACAGGATAAAAGAGGCGTGATAAGGGAAAGGAACCGGTCAGGGATAACCGCCAGTAAAGATCAACCGGGCCATATTGCATTGGCGGAATCGTATTGCTGTGTGCGTCTTGGTGAACAAAAAGGGGCTTAGCCCCTTTCCTGCCTGGTGATTATTTTAAGTTTTCAGGGAAATTCGCCGGCAGCTCGCTTGCCGCGCAGGCAATCACGTCTTCGTTATTTTTTCCGGCATCCCGTACAAAGGTAATCGTGGCAAACTCATCGATCACTTCGATTGGGTAGGTTGGGCCCGCATCGCGGTATTTCGCCATTTCGTCCAGATGGTCGTTCTGGAAACAGACGGTACGTTCAGGATTATTGATGACCCAGCGTGGGAAGAAAATGGTGCCGTGGAACAGCTTGTCGCTCATGTTGGCAATCAGGCTGACGCTGGTGCCGGTAGGTTCGGTCCAGGACACTTTATAGCTATTTTCCGCGACTCTGACGATATAAACGTGTTGGTCTTTGACCCAACGATTACCCACCATCCCGCTGTGGATACGATAATCAATGGTGTCTTCGTTTTTAATGTACAGCTCATAATTCCAGCCGTTGTCGTAGGTATAAACCAGATGTTTACCTGTGAAACCGTCAAGATTGTGTTTGTCGAAGCTGCTCATCTTTCGTTCTCCTCTGTTGGTGAGTCCAGCTTAGTCATTCACTTTATGAATTAAAAACGCTAATTTATGATGAAAACCATTCAAAAAATGGATTGATGATGCATAAAACCACGCTGGAACAATGGAGCCTGCTGGATAAGGTTATGAAAGAAGGCAGCTTTGCAAAAGCCGCCGACCTGACCAACCGCAGCCAGTCCTCAGTCAGTTACAATCTTGCCATGCTGCAACAGCGTATTGGCATCACCTTACTGCACATTGAGGGGCGCAAAGCGGTACTTACGCCCGCCGGTGAATTGCTGCTGGCGCAGGTGCGGCCGCTTCTTAAGGCGTTTCATTCGCTGGAGGCGTATGCGGGCGCCATACGCAGCGGCGTCAGAACCAAACTGGATCTGGTGGTGGACAGCATCTTTCCGCGCCGCCGCCTGTTCGCTGTCCTGAAAACCTTTCAGCAACGCCACCCACACACGCAAATTAATCTCACCGAAGTGCTCGAAACCGATACCGATTATGCTGAGGCCGATGTGATGGTGGTAACCCAGCGTCAGGATATGGCCGGGCGGGGCGAGTGGTTGATGAACGTGGATTTTGTCGCGGTGGCGCACCGCGATCACCCCTTGCATCAATGCGGCGTAGACCTGGATGAGGAACAACTGGCGCGGTATCCGCTGATTCGCATTGCGGATCGCGAACATTTTACAGTGCAGAATGAAAGCAGCAGTGGCGATTACTGGTCTTTCTCAACCATTGACGCGGCGGTAGAAGCGGTAATGCATCAGGTGGGCTATGGCTGGATTCCGCAGGCGCGCATCCGTCACGAACTGGCACAGGGCATCCTGAAGATATTGCCGCTTCGGCATGGGGTGCGCCGCGCCACCACGCTGCATCTGCTGATTAAAAAAGACATTATCATGCTGGATCCGCCCATCGCGACCTTACTTGACCTGCTGAAAACGGCACCGCAAACGGACGTACCGTAACGGGCGCCACGGGCCGGGCAGACGATCCGCCACGGCACAGCTTTCGTGCGCCAGTTACGCGGCGGACTGGATTTACGGTGTGACGTGCAGGGCGTGAAGCAGGGCATCCAGCGAGTCAGGAGCCTGCTGATGGCGGTTTTCAACCGGATGACCGCTCCACGACAGGGCATCGTCCAGGCAATAGTCGCCGGCGCAATGCAGATCAAGATCGTCATCCAGCAGGCCAATCGGCAGCCAGATCAGCGGCCGGTCACGTAAGTCGTTCGGCACGGTGGATCCACAGTTCCTGCAGAAGTCATTGCGGTATCCCTGCGGGCGACGCCAGCTGGCGATAAAGGTTTCACCGGCCAACCAGCGAAAGTGGTCTGCATTAACGATCGTCGCCAGATTATGGCCCGTGCCGGTCTGGCGACGACACAGCGAACAGTGGCAGCGGTAAAAATGACTGGGCTTTTGTGTCAGCCTGAATACCACCGTTCCGCATAAACAACGTCCTGAAATCATGCTGGCTTCCCTGAATAAAATGCGGTTAAGAAGACGCTTAGTGTGCCCGCTTTTTGGCCCAGTACGCCATAAAGTTAATCGCTTCGCGATCAACGCCGCGCTCGCCAATCAGATGGCGACGCAGCAGTTTCACGACGGTCGATTCGGCGGCCACCCAGCCGTAAAATTCATTGTTGCGCGCCTGCGCACGATCCCACAGTAACTCACCGTC
Source organism: Pantoea sp. BR_17 (assembly GCF_041955125.1). Classification (NCBI taxonomy): domain Bacteria; kingdom Pseudomonadati; phylum Pseudomonadota; class Gammaproteobacteria; order Enterobacterales; family Erwiniaceae; genus Pantoea; species Pantoea sp. BR_17. The sequence goes on from NZ_JAVAXT010000010.1 coordinate 129,475, forward strand.
TTCCTCTTCCTGCACGGCCTGCTGCTGGCCGCCATCGGGTACGCTGACCTGGGACTGAATTGCCGCGATCAGGCATTCACCATGTGAAGCAAACGCAGGTTTGCGGGGCAACCACACAATGTCGGCAAACGCGTACGCCTGTAAATCGACGCAATCCTCAGCATCCGGCACCTCAAAAAAAGCCTGAACCCAGGGCGGATGGGGCTGGCGGGCCAGCAATTCCAGAATGCCTTTCGCGGCAGGCAAGGCGGTTTCATCGGCAATCAGCAGCGCATTGCGCAGGCCGTCTGGCGGCGTCCATTCATAGCCACCGCTGTCGGCCTCAAAAGCCGCATTCGGCGCAACGATCACCAGGCTGTCGCCCGGTTTCGCGTTGATGGCCCAGGCCGAGGCCGGGCCTTCTGTACCGTGGCTGACAAACTCAATGGTCAGCTCCTCACGTTGGACATCCAGGTGGCGCAGCGTATAGGTGCGCAGCAGCGGCCGCTGCGCTTTGGGCAGCGACAGAATCGTCTGGTACCACTCATCGTTATTGGGCAGGTCGGGCAGGCTGCCATCTTCGGCAGGCAGCAAAATCTTAATCCGCTGGTCGGGCGCATCCGATTTCATCTGTGCCACGTCGGGCCCGTTAAACACCAGGCTCAGCATCGAAGGTGAAAGGTGATGTTTGCGGGCCAGTTTGACCTCAAAAAGGCGGTAAGCAGGGACGTCAGCCATCGTCGTTCCTTGTGGTTAATGAGCCGATAAGGCTGATCGTGAACGCCAGATCAGCCCCGACAGGGCAATAAAGAGCATGGCGGCAGTGAGTGCGGCGGCAATCAGCGCGGCTTCGCCGTGCGAGTGCGTGATCACTGGCACCAGAAGGGCACACAAGCCATAGCCCAGCGTATGGCTGGTGGCGATCCAGCCTGCTCCGGCGCCGTCTGCCAGCGTGTCGTTGAGCAGCAACTGATAGGCGGGTGTGCCGAGCGCCGCACCGAACGACATCACGGCACAGCCGACATAAAACAGCCAGAGCGGCGTGGTCAGCATCATGCCCAGGCCCAGCGTCATCAGGATCCCGGCGCTGATTAACAGTGAAAGCGGCGTCAGTAACTGCGGACGCAACACCAGAAACTGCGCACTCAGCGACGCGATGGCGGCAACGCTCAGCAGCCAGGCAACCTGATGGCTTATCGCCGCCGTCTGCCCGGCAAATTGTCGGGCCAGCGCCGGAGACAGCCCCAGTTGCATCAGGCTGACGGTGGCCGCCAGCAGCAGGGCGCATAACAGGTAGGGCAGGCAATGAGGGCGCAGGCGGGCGTTTTTACGCGTCACCGCTGGCTGCGGGGCCGAACGTTGTAACGGCAGCAACAGCGCCAGCGCCAGCAGCGGCGCCACCACCAACAGCGCCAGCGGGGCCAGCGGATGAATCACCAGCATTCCGGCCGCGCAGAGGGGGCCAAAAAGTCGGCCACAGCTCAGGCCGGAGCTGATGGTCGCCAGCGCCGTCATGCGCTTCTCTTCGCCCGCCCGGTGCAGCGCCCATACCTGACAGGCGGGCACCATGGCCGATACCATCAAACCATAAAAAACCCGGGCAATAATTAATATGCCTAATCCAATCGGTGCGCTGACGGCCTGCACAGACAGCAGCGCACAGCCCAGACCGAGCAGCAAAAAGCTGGTGCCGTAACCGGCCAGCGACCACAGGACCACCGGTTTACTTCCCTGACGGGCAATCTGCTTTCCCCACCACGGCGACGCGGGCAAAAACAACATGGAGCCGAGCGTTAACAGTCCTGCCCACACCGACAGGCTCAGGCTGGTCTGAGCAACCAGCACCGGAATCGCGACCAGCAGGCCATTTTGTCCCACACCCAGCAACCCGGCGCTGATGGCTAAAGGCCAGTTTACTAAAGCTTTTTTTTGCGTCATGGCCAGTTCAGGAGATGTCACGATGTTGCTAACCCGTATCTTTGTTGTATGTATTTGTAAAATTTATTCTGCCAATTCTAACAATTGTCGTTGATAATGAGAACTGTTATCGGCAGAATTCGCATTATCATAACGACTGGAAATTGTTTGATAATGATACAATCAACGCATGACGGGGCCTGGGACGTGGCGGCACAATGCTTCCTGAACGCCCTGATCCGTGAAACCAGGGACTGGCAGTTGAGCCAGGGTGACCCCGCCGAACTGACGATCCCGTTGGATGAACAGCAGACCTTACACTTTAAGGTGGCTTACTTTTCTCCGACGCAGCACCACCGTTTTGTCTTTCCGGCCCGGCTGGTGACGCAGCGTGGCAGCCAGCCGGTGGCGTTTGAAACCGTCGCCAGGCTGATTGTCGATAAGTTACAACACCAGCACGCGCTGCCCGTCGCAGGCTGCGAGGCGTTTTACCAGCGCGTAATGCAAAGTCATGCCCACACCCGCGAAGCGGCGGCGTCCCGTCATGACTGGTGCGGCCTGCGCGAAAACGCACTCAATTTTGCCGAGGCTGAACAGGCGCTGCTGGTCGGGCACGCTTTCCATCCTGCCCCCAAATCGCACGAACCTTTCACGCCGCAGCAGGCCAGACGCTACCTGCCCGATTTTGCCCCGCATTTTCCGCTGCGCTGGTTCGCGGTGGATAAAGATTACCTGGCGGGCGACAGCCTGAAACTGAACTTACAGCAGCGCCTGACGCGTTTTGCGGTCGAGAACGCACCGCAGCTGCTACATGCGCTGACGGACCAGCGGTGGTTATTCCCGCTGCATCCCTGGCAGGCGGACTATTTGCTGCAGCAGAGCTGGTGTCAGCAACTGATGGATAAAGGGCTGCTACAGGATCTGGGTGAGGCGGGAACATCCTGGCTGCCCACCACGTCATCACGCTCGCTCTATTGCGCGACCAGTCGTGACATGATCAAGTTCTCGCTGAGCGTGCGACTCACTAACTCCGTCCGCACTTTATCGGTGAAAGAAGTCAAACGCGGCATGCGGCTGGCGCGGCTGGCGCAGACCGCGCGCTGGCAGGCGATGCAGGCGCGTTTCCCGACGTTTCGTGTGATGCAGGAAGACGGCTGGGCCGGGCTGCGTGATATGCAGGGCACGATCAGGGAAGAGAGCCTGTTCGCACTGCGTGAAAACCTGATTGTCGACCAGCCGCAGAGTCAGACCAACGTGCTGGTCTCCCTGACGCAGTCCGCGCCGGACGGCGGCGACGCACTGCTGACGGCGGCGGTTAAGCGCCTGAGCCAGCGCCTGCGTATCAGCGAACAACAGGCCGCCCATGCCTGGGTGGACGCATACTGCCAGCAGGTGCTGAAACCGCTGTTTACGGCCGAAGCCGATTACGGACTGGTGCTGTTAGCGCATCAGCAAAATATCCTGGTGGAAATGGCACAAGACCTGCCGGTTGGCCTGATCTATCGCGATTGCCAGGGCAGCGCCTTTATGCCGCACGCCGCAGGCTGGCTGGATGAGATTAGCGAAGCGCAGGCAGAAAACGTCTTTAGCCGCGAACAGCTGCTGCGCTATTTCCCCTATTACCTGTTAGTGAATTCCACGTTCGCGGTCACGGCGGCACTGGGCGCGGCGGGCATGGACAGCGAAACGCACCTGATGGCGCGCGTACGTGATGCGCTGTCTGCACTGCGCTGCGAGGTCACGCACACGGACTGTCTCGATTACGTGCTGGAAAGTCCGCACTGGAATGTGAAAGGCAACTTCTTCTGTTACCTGCACGATCACAATGAAAACAGCATCGTCGATCCGTCGGTAATCTACTTCAACTTCACCAATCCCCTTCTGTCCCAGGAGCGCTAAATGTCTCAGGCAACGATTGTTCACAGCGGCCACGGTTTGCGCTGCGAGAAGTCTGGTAAGGCCCTGAATCTGGGCTGGGGACAGGACAACAGTGCGGTCCTGCATTATACCGGCCCGCTTGCCGAAGGCTGGTTGCGTGATGCGCTGGATCAGATGTTTATCGCGGCTCCGTCGCTTTCCGCCATTGTGTTGCCCTATGCCGAATGGCGGGAAGAGCCGCAGGCGCTGGCCCTGTTTGCCGCGCTGAAAAGCGATATCGTGCACCGCGAGGCCTTCTGGCAACTGCCGCTGTGGCTGTCCACGCCGCCTCAGCAGGCGTCCGGCGAGATGGTCTTTGATGCCGAACGTGAGATTTACTTCCCCCAGCGTCCGCCGCGTCCTCAAGGCGAAGTCTATCGCCGTTACGATCCGCGCGTGCGCCGGACGCTGAGTTTCCGCGTGGCCGATCCTGCGCGGGATGCCGAGATGTTCACCCGCTGGATGAACGATCCGCGCGTGGATTATTTTTGGGAGCAGAGCGGATCGCTGGCGGTGCAGACCGCCTACCTGCAACGCCAGCTCACCAGCAGCTATGCCTTTCCGCTGATTGGCTGCTTTGATGATGCGCCTTTCAGCTACTTTGAAATCTACTGGGCCGCCGAAGACCGTATCGGACGCCACTACAGCTGGCAGCCGTATGACCGCGGCCTGCACCTGCTGGTGGGCGAATCGCAGTGGCGTGGACCGCACTATGTACAGAGCTGGCTGCGCGGTATCAGCCACTACCTGTTCCTGGATAACCCGCACACCCAGCGGCTGGTGCTGGAGCCACGCGCTGATAATCAGCGCCTGTTCCGTCATCTGGCACCTGCGGGCTATGCCACCGTTAAAGAGTTCGACTTCCCTCACAAGCGCTCTCGCCTGGTGATGACCCGGCGTGCCCGCTTCTTCAGCGAGGTGGGCCTGTGATGAATTCGCACGCATGGGAAACCGTGAACCGTCAGCTGGTGGCGAAAATGCTGGCCGAGCTGGAGTACGAGCAGGTCTTTCAGGCCCAGGCGCAGGGCGATAACCGTTACTGCATCAGCCTGCCGGGCGCTGAGTGGCACTTCACCGCCGAGCGCGGCATCTGGGGCTGGCTATGGATCGATGCGCAAAGCCTGCGCTGTGCGGATACGCCGGTACTGGCCCAGACCCTGCTCTGCCAGTTACAGCCGGTGCTGTCGATGAGCGATGCCACGGTAGCGGAGCATATGCAGGATCTCTACGCCACCTTGCGCGGCGATCTTCAGCTTATGCAGGCGCGTCAGGGAATGAGCGCGGACGCGCTTATCGATCTGGATGCCGACCGCCTGCAGTGCCTGCTCAGCGGCCATCCCAAATTTGTCTTCAACAAAGGTCGACGCGGCTGGGGACTGGCGGCACTGGCGCGCTACGCCCCGGAATACCTGAACACGTTCCGCCTGCACTGGCTGGCGGTTCAGCGTGAGCATCTGGTCTGGCGCTGCGACAGCGCGCTGGACATCCAGCAACTGCTGCATGCCGCGATGGATGACGGCGAATACGCCCGGTTCACCGAGGCCTGGCAGGCACAGGGACTGGACGACAGCTGGCTGCCGTTACCTGTTCATCCCTGGCAATGGCAGCAAAAAATCGCACTCGATTTTGTCGCGGATCTGGCCACTGGCAAAATGGTCTCGCTGGGCGAGTTTGGCGATCGGTGGCTGGCACAGCAGTCACTGCGCACGCTGACCAATGCCAGCCGTCAGGGCGGACTGGATATCAAACTGCCGCTGACGATCTACAACACTTCCTGCTATCGCGGCATTCCTGGCAAATATATCGCGGCGGGCCCGCTGGCCTCGCGCTGGTTACAACATGTCTTCGCCACTGATGCAACGTTGCAGCAAAGCGGGGCGGTGATTTTGGGCGAACCGGCCGCAGGCTATGTCGCTCATCAAGGTTACGCCGCGCTGGCCGAAGCCCCCTATCGCTACCAGGAAATGCTGGGCGTGATCTGGCGCGAAAATCCTGCGCGCTGGCTGCATCAGGACGAAACGCCGATTCTGATGGCGACGTTGATGGAGTGCGATGAGCAGGGACAGCCGCTTATCGGTGCCTACATTGCCCGCTCGGGCCTGAGCGCCGAGGCCTGGCTCAGTCAGATGTTTCGCGTGGTCGTCGTGCCGCTGTATCACCTGCTGTGCCGTTACGGCGTGGCGCTGATCGCGCACGGACAAAATATTACTCTGGCGATGAAAGACAGTATTCCGCAGCGCGTCCTGCTGAAGGATTTTCAGGGCGACATGCGGCTGGTGAAGGACGATTTTCCCGAGATGGCCTCTCTGCCTCAGGCGGTCCGTGATGTCACGGCCCGCCTGAGCGCGGACTATTTGATTCATGACCTGCAAACCGGACATTTTGTCACGGTTCTGCGTTTTATTTCGCCGTTGATGGCGCGCCTTGGCGTACCCGAGCGGCGCTTTTACCAACTGCTTGCCGCAGTGTTGAGCGATTACATGCAGGCGCACCCGCAGCTGTCGGCGCGCTTTGCGCTTTTCTCCCTCTTCAAGCCACAAATCATTCGCGTCGTGCTGAACCCGGTAAAGCTCACCTGGCCCGATCAGGATGGCGGGAGCCGTATGTTGCCCACTTACCTGGAAAATCTGCAAAACCCGCTGTGGCTGGTCACCAAGGACTGAATCATGACAAACACTGTTGATTTTATTGGCATCGGTATTGGCCCGTTCAACCTGAGTATCGCGGCGCTGGCACACGAAGCCGAGGGTTTTACCAGTGCGTTTTTAGACAGTCGGCCGGATTTTGCCTGGCATCCCGGCATGCTGGTGCCGGACTGCCATATGCAGACCTCGTTCTTAAAGGATCTGGTCTCGGCAGTTGCGCCCACCAGCCCGTTCAGTTTTGTGAACTACCTTGTGAAGCGTAAGAAATTCTACCGCTTTATGACGGCAGAGCTGCGAACCGTATCGCGGGATGAGTTTTCTGACTATCTGCGCTGGGCCGCCGAGGGCATGGATAACCTGCACTTTAATCACACGGTGGAGCGCATCGAGTTTGACGACACGAAACAGCGTTTCGTGATTCACAGCCATGACGGTGAGCGCTACGCACGCAATATTTGTCTTGGTATTGGTAAACAACCCTATCTGCCGCCGTGCGTCAACCGCATCAGTGCGACCTGTTTCCACGCCAGTGAGATGAGCCTGCGCAAGCCCGATCTGCGCGGCAAACGCGTTGCCGTGATTGGCGGAGGGCAGAGCGGTGCCGATCTGTTCCTGAACGCCTTCCGGGGAGAGTGGGGTGAACCGGCGAATGTCAGTTGGGTGTCGCGCCGCAATAACTTTAACGCGCTGGATGAAGCGGCCTTTGCCAATGAATATTTCACCCCTGAGTACGTATCCAGCTTTGTCGGCCTGAGTGAGAAGGCGCGCCAGACCATGCTGGATGAGCAAAAGATGACTTCGGATGGCATTACGGCAGCGTCGCTGCTGACGATTTATCGCGAGCTGTATCATCGCTTTGAGGTGCTGGGGCAGCCGCGCAATGCGCATCTGCTTCCCAGCCGCTCGGTGGTGGAACTGACCCGCCATCAGCAATGCTGGCAGCTACAGTTACAGCATCAGCTCGATCAGGGTTATGACCTGATTGAGTGCGACGTGGTGATTTTTGCCACCGGTTATCGCCCGGCGTTGCCCGAGCTACTGTCACCGCTGATGAGCCGCCTGACCATGAAAGACGAGTGCACGTTCAGCGTGCGCGAAGATTTCACGCTGGAGTGGAACGGACCCAGGGACACTAACATCTTTGCGGTCAACGCCAGTATGCAAACGCACGGCATCGCTGAACCGCAACTCAGCCTGATGGCCTGGCGTTCCGCCCGTATTCTGAATTGCGCGCTGGGGCGTGATTTGTTCGATCTCAGCACGCCGCCTGCCCTGATTCAGTGGCGCAGCGCGAGCCGGGAAAAACCGCAGCAGGGTGCTGCATCCACTCAAAACTATACCGAGTCCTTGGGGTAAACCTTAACCTCGCATGCAGGAACGACGATGAAGACTAAAAACAAAAATATCTGGCTGCTTAATCCGCTGTTATTAGCCATGATGGCACCGGCGGTGGCACAGCAAACCAGTGAGAATGAAATGGTTGTCTCCGCCAGCCGTACGCACCGCACCGTGGCGGAAATGGCACAGACCACCTGGGTGATTGAAGGGGCCGAACTGGAGCAACAGGTCCAGGGCGGAAAAGAGTTTAAAGATGCGCTGGCACAGCTGGTACCGGGCCTGGACGTCAGTAGCCAGGGCCGCACCAACTACGGTATGAACATGCGTGGTCGCGCTATTGTGGTGCTGGTAGATGGCGTACGCCTTAACTCCTCGCGTACCGACAGCCGTCAGCTGGATTCCATCGATCCGTTTAATATCGATCATATTGAAGTGATCTCCGGTTCCACCTCGCTATACGGCGGCGGCAGTACCGGTGGCCTGATCAATATCGTGACCAAAAAAGGCCAGCCAGGGACCCAGTTTGAGTTTGAAACCGGCACCAAAACCGGATTCAACAGTAGCAAAGACCATGATGAACGCGTGGCGGCTGTCCTCTCCGGCGGCACCGATCGTGCCTCCGGACGCCTGTCCGTTGCCTACCAAAAGTTTGGCGGCTGGTATGATGGCAAGGGCGACTCACTGCTGATGGACAATACCCAGACGGGCCTGCAGTATTCCGATCGTCTGGATATTATGGGCACCGGCACGCTGGAGATTGATGACCACCAGCAACTGCAGCTGGTCACGCAGTACTACAAAAGTCAGGGCGATGACGATTATGGCCTCTATCTTGGGCGTAACTTCTCCGCAGTAACGGGCGGAGGCACCGCGTACACCCGCAAAGGGCTGAACTCCGACCGCCTTCCCGGCACCGAACGCCATCTGGTCAGCCTGCAGTACTCCAATACTGATTTTCTTGGTCAGGAGCTGGTGGGGCAGGTTTACTACCGGGACGAGTCACTGGCGTTTTATCCGTTCCCCACGGTGTCCGGCGGACGCGTCACCAGTTTGTCCTCCTCAGAGCAGAACACCGATCAGTACGGCGGTAAGCTGGCGATCACCAGTAAGCCGGTCGATGGGCTGCAGCTGACCTACGGCGTAGACGCCGATCATGAGCGTTTCAGTTCCAACCAGATGTTCTTTGATCTGGGCCAGTCGGCCGCCTCGGGCGGGCTGAACAACCAGAGCATCTACACCACGGGCCGTTATCCGGGTTATGACATTACTAATCTGGCGACCTTCCTGCAGTCCAGCTACGACATCAATGAGACGTTTACGCTGAGTGGCGGTGTGCGCTATCAGTACACCGAAAACAAGGTGGATGATTTCGTCGGTTACGCTCAGCAGCAGGCGATTGCCAACGGTACCGCGCGCTCGGCCGATGCGATTCCAGGCGGCTCTACCGATTACGATAACTTCCTGTATAACGCCGGTATCCTGATGCATATCACGGCGCGGCAGCAGGCCTGGTTTAACTTCTCGCAGGGCGTTGAGCTGCCCGATCCAGGCAAATATTACGGGCGCGGCACCTATGGCCGGGCGGTTAACGGCAATCTCCCGCTGACCAACAGCGTTAATGTGGATGCCAGCAAGTTGCAGGGCATCAAAGTCGATTCATGGGAACTGGGCTGGCGCTATACCGGCGATAATCTGCGTACGCAGCTCAGCGCCTATTACTCGCTGTCAGACAAGAATGTGCAGCAGAATCAGGACCTGACGATCAGCGTGGTTGACGATAAGCGCCGCATTTACGGGGTGGAAGGGGCCGTGGATTACTTTATCCCGGACACCGACTGGAGCACCGGAGCGAACTTCAACGTGCTCAAAACCGAGTCCAAAGTGAATGGCAGCTGGCGAAAATATGACGTGAAAGTCGCCAGCCCGTCAAAAGCGACCGCCTATGTTGGCTGGTCGCCGGATCCGTGGAGCCTGAAGGTGCAGAGCACTACCTCGTTTAATCTCAGCGACGACGCGGGCTACAACATCAACGGCTACACCACTGTTGATTTCATTGGCAGCTATGAACTGCCTGTCGGCAAGCTGAGCTTCAGCGTGGAAAACCTGCTGGATCGTGATTACACCACGGTATGGGGCCAGCGCGCGCCGCTGTACTACAGCCCGACCTATGGTTCACCGTCGCTGTATCAGTACAAAGGCCGGGGACGGACGTTTGGTCTGAACTACTCCGTGCTGTTCTGAGTCGGTATTCTTGCCCGGTGTTGCGCCGGGCAAGCCTCACGCCCGTTATCCTGGCAGCGTGTTGAGTACAACAAACACAGTGACCGGTTCAGGCCACTGTGTTTACCGGATTACGAACTGCGATGCAGCGTCAGCGGGGCAGACAACCAGCGGGCGACGCGCTTACCTGCTTTGATGGCGGGCTTTTCAATGTAGAAAAACATTACCGACGCCAGCGCCACGCTGGCGCTGACCGACAGTACGAAAATCATAAGGTTATCTGTCCAGGCTTTATCTGCCAGGCTGTTCATCAGCAGTACCATGAGCGGATAGTGGATGAGATACAGCGAATATGAGATATCCCCCAGGAAAATCAGCGTACGGTTGTGACCGGTGTCGGCACGGTAGCTCAGCATCACCGTCATGATCATGATGGCGGCGGCCAGCCAGAAACCGCCGTGCAGGCCAAAGGGCTGAGGTCCTGTAATCAGGGCGGTAATGACCGCCAGCACCAGCCCTGCCTGAAGCAGTCGGCGCATTCTGTTATCCAGTTCCGGTAGCTTACGCTTCACCAGCAATTCTGCCAGCAGCATCCCCAGGATGAACTCCATACAGATAGTGTTACTGATTAACTTAATCCACGCCTGCCACCAGTGCGTCACCGTCAGATGCGGCGAAACCTGTGAGGAAAAGTCAAAACTGCCGTTGTAGTAAAGCTGAAATCCCACACTGGAGACGATGAAAATTAGTGCACAAAGGTAGCTGCGATAGCGGTAGTTGATGCACATCGCTACGGTGAAAACGGCGTAAAACAGGATCTCGTAAGACAGCGTCCAGGGCGGCCCTAACGCGCTGAATCCAAACGTCGGTCCGGCGCTGCTGTAATCCTGCAGACAGAAATAGAGCGCACAGGACATATCGTGAAGAGAGCGATCGTGATACACCACCGCGAAAGACAACAGCCAGACGACAAAGAAGACCGGCCAGATGCGGAAAAAGCGTTTCACCATGAATGAGGTCGGGGCTTCGTTAAACTGATGGGTAATGAAGGTCATGATGAAGCCGCTGATAATAAAGAACACGTCCACGCCCAGCGCGCCTGGAATGTGTCGGGTCCAGTGACCCTCTAACAGCGATGAGTTGTGCGCCAGTACCACAAGTAACGCAGCAAGGCCGCGCAGATACTGGATTGAGACGATTTTCATGAATGTTACAGCCTGTCGGTTGACTCATTAGCGGCAGTCGCGCGGGCGAGCCGATACGGTTAAGCGTAGGCCGTATTGTAAAAATGACTTAACAATGGTCAACCGCCGTTTATCGGGCAGAAAAATACATTTCCAAACGATAGCGTATTTTTGCTGAATAAAGCGCGGCGATCGAGGCTGTTGGGCGCACAAGGAGAAAAGTGCGCCATCAGGATTTCAGAGGGTTCTTAACCAAAATTGATAACTTACATGCGCAACAGACTCATGCAGCACGGCGCGGCGATACGTGTCCACCCAGGGCGCGCCGAAAGATTTCTATCGTCCACATCCACAGAATATGTCCCAGCGTTTCCGAGGCAATTTCCGCCAGCGGCAGGTGCCATAAGGGCGGTGCCCAGCCGTTTATGGGCAGGATCACGGCGTGAAAGGCCACGGTAATGATCAGGGCGAACGCCACGCCCTGACCCAGCGTAATGATCGGGATAATCTCGGCCAGGGCGCAGTAGAGCAGGGCAAAGAAAATCGAGAACATATGATGAACACCGGCCACGCCCCAGTTCACCACATGACCGGAATAGTGATAGACCAGGTTGCTGACGTTGATTCCCATATCCTGGAGCATCTCGGCGGGGGGAATTGCCCTGTCCGGCGTTCTGGGCGGAAACGGATTCTCCGTGCCCCATTTGACAAAACTGGCGACGTTACCGCCCCAAAACCCTGCCCACAGCGCCGCACCGTAATGCCGATCGGCCGGGGACGTCAGATAAAACCCTGTTTTCATTTTTCACCGCTCCCGCTGAGTAAAAAGAAGAGAATTACTGGCCGTAATAGGCGTTTGCTCCATGCTTTCTGAGAAAGTGTTTATCCAGTAACGGCTGCTGCATTCGGGTGATATCAGGCGTCAGCTGGCGGGAAAAAATCCCCATATAGGCGATTTCCTCCAGCACGACTGCGTTATGCACGGCATTATCTGCGTCTTTCCCCCAGGCAAACGGCCCGTGAGCATTAACCAGCACGGCGGGAATGGCCGTCGGGCTGATGCCGCGTGAGCGGAAGGTTTCGATAATCACTTCGCCGGTATTGTGCTCGTAATCGTGAATAATTTCGGCCTCCGTCATCAGTCGGGTGCAGGGAATGGCTCCATAGAAGTAGTCAGCGTGCGTGGTGCCCCAGGCTGGCAGATCCTGGCCCGCCTGCGCCCAGATGGTGGCATGACGCGAATGCGTGTGCACAATGCCGCCGATGTCCTCAAAGGCCCGATAGAGCGCCAGATGGGTGGCCGTGTCCGATGAAGGCTTTTTCGTGCCCTCCACCACGCGGCCGCTTGCCAGTTCCAGTACCACAATATCGTCTACCGTCATGCCGTCGTATTCCACGCCGGAGGGCTTAATCGCCATCAGCCCTTGCGCACGATCGACGGCGCTGACGTTGCCCCAGGTAAACGTCACCAGATGGTGGCGCGGCAGCGCCAGGTTTGCCGCCAGCACCTGCTCTTTCATCATGGCAATGCTCATAGTAAGCCTCCTTCCTGCATTTTCTGTTCAATCCAGCGCCGTGCCTGTACGATCTCGGCAACCGGCTCCTCGGCTTTCTCGGTCCACATCTCAATCAGGAACGATCCGCGATAATTCAGCGCTTTGAGCGTGCGAAACACGCCAACGAAATCCACGCAGCCTTCACCAAAGGGCACATCGCGGAACTGCCCCGGCGAATGGGCGGTGACCGGTTGGGTATCTTTCAAATGAATGGCGGCGATGCGATCAATGCCCAGCGTCAGTTCGGCAGTCACGTCATTGCCCCAGGCGCTGAGATTGCCCACATCCGGATAAACGGAAAACCACGGAGAAGCCTGCTGCTGTTCCCAGGCTTTCCACTTGCTGATGGCGTTCATGAATTCGGTATCCATGATCTCCACCGCCAGCATCACCTGCGCCGCTGCTGCGCGCTGCACTGCGCGTGACAAGCCCTCGGCAAACCGCGCGACCGTGCCTGCATCATGCGGTTCGTAGTAGACGTCATAGCCCGCCAGCTGAATCGTGCGGATCCCCACATCTTTCGCCAGCTGGATGGCCTGATCGATCAGATCGTCTGCGCGCTGGCGGATCGCCGGATCGTGGCTGCCAAAGGGAAAGCGGCGATGGCCGGACAGGCACAGGGAAGGAATGGTGACGCCGGTTTCGATGGTCGCGTTGACCAGCGACAGGCGCTGCTCTTTGCTCCAGTTCAGCCGGTCCAGCCGTTCATCGGTTTCATCGACCGACATTTCCACAAAATCAAACCCGCAGGCTTTGGCCAGCGCGAGACGTTCTGGCCAGGTGAGATTCGCAGGCAGGGCTTTTTCGTAAATCCCTAACGGGTGCAGGCGTTTCATACTGTCCCCCAATGGCGGCCAATGGCCTGGTGAAATGCGGTGGCGCATGCAATGCCGTTCTCGCCATCGCTCAGGGCGCGGCCGGCAATAAACGCCTTCACATCGATATCGCGAAACTGAGAAAGGTCATCCGGGGTGATACCGCCCGTGACGGACAGGGCAAAACCCAGGTCTGATAAGGCTTTCATGGTATCCAGATCGTGCTGATTCCACTGTTGCCCGCTGGCCTGTGCGTCCCGTCCACGGTGATAAATAGCCTGGGTCAGACCCAGCTTTCGCCACTGCCGGGCATCATCCAGCGTCCAGTTGCCAAACAGTTCGATCTGAATATCCCCCTGGTACTGCTGCGCCACCGCCAGCGCGCTGGCAAAGGTTGCCAGCGGCGCGGCACAGATCACCGTCATCCAGTTAGCCCCTGCCGCAAAAGCCATCTCCGCCAGGGTGCCGCCGGCATCCGCCACTTTGTAATCCGCGACCAGCGTTTTTTCCGGGTGCTGCTGGCGCAGATGACGTACGGCTTCAACACCGCAGCTCAGGCACAAAAGCGTACCGGCTTCGATAATGTCGACATGCGGATGCAGTTGCCGGGCGGTAGTGAGCGCGGCATCCAGCGTGGTGTGATCCAGCGCCAGCTGGAGTAAGGGCAGGCTCATGGCAGGTCTCCCTGGGCGTCGCGCAGGACGCGAATCAGATGTTGATAACGCTGATACTTTTGCTGGTAGCGGTCATAGCACGTGCTGTCCGGTTGCCAGCACACGATGTCAGGGGCCAGGGCCTGCTGGGCCGCTTGGAGTGAGGCATAAGCCCCGGTACCGGTTAATGCCACCAGCGCCGCGCCCAGACAGCCGCTCTCACTGATCTGCGGAACTTCAACCGTCAGGCCGCTGGCATCGGCAAACATCTGCATCCAGGGCGCAGAGCGCGTAGGCCCACCGCTCAGACGCAGGGCGGTAACCTGAGGAAAACGTTGCAGAATACGGTTGAGGTGCGTCAGATGTGAGAACACCACGCCTTCGTAGATGGCCTGAACCAGATGGGCGCGCGTGTGACCTGCCTGCAGGCCAAAAAAGCTGCCGTGCAGATCGGCGCCGGCATTGGTGCCATACAGGAAAGGCAGAAACAGCACACTGCTGCTGGCGGGGGCCAGCGCTGCTACCCACGCATTAAGCTGGCTGTAGTCCTTAATGCCCCACTGGTCACAAAACCATTCCAGATTGGCCGCCGACGTCGGGCTGGCCTCATGGATAAGGTACTGACCCTCAATGGCATAACGACCATAAACGTAGGGATAGTCTGCTTCATCGCTGATGCAGTCGGTAATGCCGCTGGTCACTGACCAGGTTCCCATCACCGCGTTCAGGCGCGTCGCATCATTCAGGCCCGCGCACAGCGCTGTTGACATCACATCGAACAGGCCGCCCACGACGGGCGTACCGGGCAGCAGACCGCATTCGGCAGCGGCCCCGGCGGTAACATAGCCCGCAATCTGCGTCGGGCCGATAATCGGCGGCAGTGCCGATATTATCTCCGGGATACCTGACATCTCTGCCAGTGCAGGCGACCAGTCGGCTGCCTGCATGTCATACAGATTGGACTCAGAGATATTGGTTTCTTCGCATGCCCGCTCGCCGGTCAGACAGAAACGCAGATAGTCATGGGCCATCATGACGCTGCCAATCGCCGCATAGCGCTGTGGCTGATGCTGCTTGATCCAGCGCAGCAGCGACACCGGGTGGCCGGTCCACAGCGTTTGTCGGGTCAGCGGATAGAGTTTCTGCGGCAAGCCTTCCCGTTGCCACTGTTGCACAAGGCTCAGGGCGCGGCGGTCGGAGGAGAGGATGCCGTTGCCCAGCGGGCGGTGCTGTTTGTCCAGCAGAAACAGCCCCTTACCCTGTGCGGAAATGCCCATACCGGCGACCGACGCCGCATCCTCGCCGCTGGTGGTCAGCACCTCACGGATGACGGCTGCCGCCTGGTGCCACAGCAGCGTCATATCGCGTTCGGCATAACCCGGTTCCGGTACAACAACCGGCAGGTTTTGCCGGGCGACGGCCAGCTCGCGGCCCTGTATATCGTACAGCCCGGCTTTAATAAAGGTGCCGCCACAGTCCAGTCCCAGCCAGCGTTTCATAATGCCTCCTGTTGAGGGGAATCGCAGCGTGCGGGCAACGTCATCGCCAGCAGGGCGGCAATCGCCAGTGAAATGGCAAGGCTGTAAACCCCGGCATCCCGGCTGTAAAACGCCATCAGAATGCCCACCATGTAGGGACCGCAGAAGCCGCCCAGGTTGCCCAGCGCGTTGATCAGGCCGCGCGCGCCGCCAGCCACCTCGGCATTAAACAGGCGCGGCGGAATACTCCAGAACACGCCCGCCGCAGACTGGATAAAGACGCCACAGCCCACCAGCGCCGCGTAGGACCACCAGATATGCGCTTTCAGTAACACCGACAGCGCCATGCACAGCGCAAAGCCGGCCAGCGGCAGCGCCACGAACAGCTTGCGCCGTCCGGTCGCGTCCGACAGAACAGAAAACAAAAACATGCCGACGATCGCCCCGACGTAGGGCAGAATGGCCAGAAAGCCCACCTGCTCCACATTACCGTGCGTCAGTCCTTTCAGGATGGTGGGCAGCCAGAGCGTGTAGCCGTAAATGCCGGTCTGATAGAAGAAATTGACCAGAATCAGCCGCCACATAACCGGTTCGCGCATCACGCGCATCAGCGAGGCGTTGCGCACGTTCTGCCCTTTGATCATCAGCTGTTCGTTATGCAGCGTGGTGATGAGATAGTGTTTTTCGGCTGGCGAAATCCATCTCGCTTCCTGCGGGCGGTTACTGATCGTGAAATGCCACAGGGCCATCACGACCAGAGATAACGCGCCTTCCACGTAGAACAGCATGCGCCAGTCCCAGCCGGTAATGATCCAGCCTGAGAGCGGAGCCGTGATGATCCCGGCGATCGGCACAAACATGATCACGATGGCATTTGCACGACCGCGCTCCGCATCCGGGAACCAGTTGCCGATCATCGTCAGCACCACCGGTAACATGCCGCCTTCGGCGATCCCCAGCGCAAAGCGCAGCGCCAGCAGCTGATACTGGCTGGTGGCCATGCCGGTCAGTATGGAAATCACCGCCCAGGCCAGCAGCGACCAGCCAATAAAGCATTTACCGTTGCCGTAAACGGCCAGCCTGCCGCCGGGCACCTGCAGGAACAGGTAGCCAATGAAGAAAATGCCGCCTGCCAGCCCGGCCATCGAGGCGCTGATGCCCAGTTCAGCATCCATGCCGCCCGGCATCGCAAAGGCGATGTTGACCCGATCCATATACGAAATGATGCAGGTAATCAGAATCGGCGGAATGATCCGCAGCCAGCGCAGTGCAGGGACCTTTTCATGATTGACAGCGCTTGTGGTGATGCTCATCGTGCCTCCCTGCCTTACACCAGATCGCGCGTGGGGATCTTCACCACGACTTTGCGGATTGGACCGGGCTGACTGACCGCGCAGTTAGGACGATGAATATCCTGAGGAAAAAATACGGCGAACGTGCCGGGCAGCATCCGTACCAGGGTTTCATCGGGGGCATGTTGATAAAAAACGATGTCGCGTTCGCTGTCGTAAGGCTGATGCACCGCCAGATCCAGCGGTTGTGTGGCGACGCCGATCACTTCTTCGCCTGCCACCAGATACTGCACGTCGATGTGATAGCGGTGCGCCTCCGGGTAATTCTCTGCGGCGGGAACCGTGTGCAGATCTAACACCTGTACGACCCAGCCGGTTTCTTCGTCCTGATAACGGCCGGCGGCCATGTTTGCCAGATCATGACCGGCGAGGTAGGCCAGAGCATGAGCAATCGCGGCGGGATAGTGACGGGGATCGGTATTGGCAAGGTGTCCGGTAATCATGATGCCTTCTCCTGTAGCGCCTGAATGCGCGCCCAGACGCGCTCATCAACCGGAATACCCAGGCGTTCGTTTTCTTCACGCAGTGGCGGGAATTTGTCACCCGGCAGGCGAATCGCCTGTGTGCTGTCAGCCGGTTCCGCACCGGTGATGGATGCGCGAATACGATCGAGTTTTTGCTGGCGGGTTTCGCCCGGAATGAGCCGATCGACGTCGATGGCGATAAACACCTGAGAAATGCCAAATTCATCGCCGTTGTCGTGAGTGACTTCAGTCACGGAGGCGCCGTTAGAGAGCAGGGTGGCCAGCATATCCAGCACCACAGACAGCGCTGAGCCTTTCCAGTAACCCATTGGTAAAATGCGGCGGTTTTTTTCCAGCGTGGCCGGATCGCGGGTGTAGTTGCCCTCATCATCAAAGCCGCCATCGACCGGCAGGCTTTTCCCCGCCAGGCGATTCACTTCCAGCATGCCGTAGGAGAACATCGACATGGACATATCCACCATCGTAACCGGCTCGCCCGGTACCGCGATAATCAGCGGATTGGTGCCGATCGCGCAGCTTTTTGCGCCCCAGGGCGGCATTACGGCAATGGAGTTGGTCCAGCAGATGCCGACAAAGCCCTTTTCCGCCGCCTGCCAGCCATAGCTGCCACCGCGCATCCAGTGATTGGCATTGCGTAAGGCCACCAGCCCAATGCCGTGTTCCGTGGCCAGCGCCATCGCGCGCTCCATCATGCTATGGGCGGTGATATTGCCAATGGCGCGTTGCGCATCCCACTGCTCAATCGCACCCAGCGACAGGACTTTTTGCGCATCCGCATCGGGAATAATGTGGCCGGCATCCAGTTGCTGAATAAAACGCGGGAAGCGGTTAACGCCATGGGAATAGACGCCGTTAAGACTGGTTTCAGTAAACATGCGCGCGCAGGCCTCGGCTTTGGCCTGAGGCACGTTGCGGCTGAGGAGTACGCGAAGAAACTCCTGATACAACTGCTGATAGCTGATTCTCATCTGACTGATACTCCCCGCGTCTTATTTCATAATGTGGAATGTCATTTCAACTAAATGCTATGGGGAAAAATGCAGCGAGTCAAAGAAATGACTCAAAAATTATTTCATTTAAATCAACAGGATGTAATTAATTCTGACTTCTGTGATCTTGGGCTTTTTTGCCCGATTCCGGCCACAGTCAGGCCGGTCAGCTGAGAGACAGCTGACCTGTTTTGCTCTGCTTTTCGCCCTGCCTGTGCAGGGGCGTTAGCGCAGCGTTACCCGGTAGAGTGAAGTGTTGGCTGTGATATAAAGTTCATCATTATTCGGTCCGCCAAAGGTGCAGTTGGATACCGTTTCAGGAATCGGGATTTTGCCTTTACGGTTTCCGCTGCTGTCGAAAATAATCACGCCGTCAGCGCAACTACAGTAAATATCGCCGTTGGCATCCACACAAAATCCGTCCGGGAAACCGGGTGAGACATCGGCAAAAAATTGCCCTGCAGACAACGTGCGACCGTCCACCTTATAGGTGCGCAGCTCATGGCGGCCGAGCGTCGGGAAATCCACCACCGACATGTCCGCCACGTACAGCACGCTTTCATCAGGCGAGAACGCCAGCCCGTTTGGCCGCTGCAGATCGCTGGCGGCAATGCTGAGCTGCCCGCTTTCCGGATCAAAACAGTAGAGATAGCAGCCGATCACCTGGCTGGGAGCCAGGTAACCCTCATGATCGCTGACGATCCCGTAAGGCGGATCGGTAAACCAGATGGTGCCGTCGGAGCGGATCGCCAGATCGTTAGGCGAGTTAAACCGCTTGCCCTCGACTTTATCCACCAGCACGTTCACCGTACCGTCTGTTTCTGTCCGGCTGATAGCCCGGCGACCGTGTTCGCAACTGACCACGCGTCCCTGATGGTCGCGGGCATTGCCATTGGCATAGTGAGAATGATGACGCCAGATACTCAGCTCGCCATTGCGCTGCCAGCAGTACATACGGTTGCCTTTGACATCGCTAAATACCACCCCATCCAGCGCCGGTAACCAGACTGGGCCTTCGGCCCAGGTGGCAGGGGAGCACAGTTTTTCTACCTGCATGATGCTGGCCTCCGTTACTTCACGCCCCAGATAGCTTTGTAATGGTCCTGATAGCCGTTTTCCGGATCGTAGTGGTTCTGCGGTCCGCCATCCCGGCTGATATTTTCCGGTGTAATCAGGTGCGCAGGCGTGACATAGCCTGACGGGGGCTGTCCGGCGAAGGCGCGGTTGAACTCATCCAGCAGTTGCCAGCCATGCAGTTTCAACGGTTCAGCGACGGTCGCGACCTGGCTTTCACCATTGCGAATGCGCTGGAAGGCCGACACCGAGCCATCGCCTGCCGAGATGTTATACGGCGCGTTTTTGCCGCCTTTCCCTGCGGTTTTCAGCGCTGGTGCCATAAAGTCAAAATAAAGGTCATTAATCGCCAGTGAGTACTGCCAGCGGTCACCGTACTTCTGTAACAGGCTAAAGGTCAGCGACGGCATACGGTTAGAGGTATCGGCCAGCGGCGTGTCAATAAAGTCGATGACTTTACACTCGCTGCACTTCTCAATTTCCTGCTTCATCGCATTGGCTTTATCCAGCGCGATTTTGTACAGCGAGTCGGTGAAGATAATCACCTGCGCTTTGCCGCCTGACTTCACAATGGCGTACTGCGCCGCCAGACGGGCAACCTCATTAGAATCGGACGTAATGTTATCGGTGATCCCGTACTGCTTAATCGGGCCCGGCTGAGGCTCTGCGTGCCAGGCCATCAGCACGATTTTTTGCTGCAGGGCTTTTTTCAGCGGCATTTTGGCGACGTTCGGGTTCCAGCCGCCGATAACGATACCGTCAGGGCGCTGGGCAATCGCCTGATTCAGCGCCGCCAGTTGATCTTTGACAGAGCCTGCGCCGTCCAGCGTATCCAGCGTCCAGCCAGCCACTTTCGCCGCTTCGCTCAGGCCTTGCTGAACGCCCTGCACACCGCCGTTTTTCATATCCGAGGCGATAAAGATCAGTTTCTTTTTAGGCTGTAGCGTTGGCCCGGTCGTCGGACCGTCCCAGGTCGTGGCGCTGGCCGTCGCTTTAGCCACGGCCGCTGTCGCCTGATCGAGATAGCTGTCTGCATGGGCTGGTAAGGTGGCGACCAGCATGGCGATGAGAGAAAGACCAAATACCGGATTTTTCATAATGAGTTCCCTGGTGTGATGGTTTTTTGCTGTGAGTCAGGTGTGGTCGCCGGCGTGCTCTGACTGCGCACGACGGCTTTTTGATTCAACATACGGCGGCGCTGAGCGTAGCCGGCCAGCGTAATCGACAGCAGCAGCGTGGCACCGTTAAACAGCGGCTCCACCCAGAACGCACCGCCAAACTGCTGAATACCGGCAATCCCGATAGCCAGGATAGCGATGCCGACCACGGTGCCCCAGACGTTTACCCGTCCCGGACGAATGGTGGTACTGCCCAGAAAAGCCCCGACCAGCGCAGGCAGCAGGTAATCCATCCCGACGCTGGCCTGGCCGACGCCCTGTTCCGCCGCAATCAGCACCCCGCTGAAGCCGGTGATCACACTGGAGGCGATAAACGCGCCGATCACGTATTTATTCACGGCAATACCGTTGAGGCGCGCGGCGACGGGGTTACCGCCCACGGCATACATGCACCTTCCCAGTGGCGTGTGCTCAGTGATCAGCCACAATACCAGCGCCAGGCCCAGCACATAGAAGGCACCAATCGGAATGCCAAACACTTCGGTACTGTGCAGCGCACTAAAGGCATCCGGTAAGTCACCAACGATCTGGCGACCGCCGGAGTGCCACAACGCAATGGCATAAAGCACCGTGCCGGAACCGAGCGTGGCGACGAAGCTGTCGATATCCGCCAGCGCCACCAGAATGCCGTTCAGCAGGCCATACAGCGCCGACAAGACCAGCACTGTCAGCACCGCCATCTGCCAGGAAAAGCCGTATTCCACCTGAAGCGTAATGGCCAGGATGTGCCACAGCACGATCCCGAAACCGACGTTCAGGTCGATTTTGCCCACAATCATCGGCAAGGTGGCGGCCAGCGCCAGCAGGGCGATTTTGGCCTTACTGGACAGAATGGCCTGCACGGTGAGCAGGGATGCGAAAGTCGGGGACAGTACTGAAAACAGTAACGCCAGCAGCACACATAACAACAGTAATCCGTAGCGGGTGACGACCTGCATCGACCACGGCGCAAAACCATGCTGAGCAAGGCTGACCCGTTGTTCAAGTGCAGTAGATTTCACCGAGGTTTTAGACATAGCGTTTCTCCTGACTGCCTTTTCAGACGGTAGCGAAGGGGGCAGCAGAGCTGGCTGAGGCCAGCTCCAGTAAATTAGCAAAAGTAACCTGTTCGTTTTTCAGTTCACCCACTACCTGGCCCCGGTTAAACACCAGCGCGCGGTTACAGATATGCGCGATTTCCTCCAGGTCATTCGAGATCACCAGCACTGCCACGCCGTCTGCCAGCGCTTTGTTGAGCAGGTGATAAATTTCTTCGCGCGCGCCCACGTCGACGCCCGCAGTGGGATCTTCAAGAATCAGCAACGGGGCATTGAGGTGCATCCAGCGGGCCATCACCACTTTTTGCTGGTTGCCACCGGACAGGGCGCTGATATCCAGATCAACGTTTTTAGGGCGCACGTCGAAAAGCTGCACTTTCCACCAGCTGGCACCCACCTCCGCGCGGCGACCATAATGGGACATCACCCGGTGCCCGCTCGCGCAGGGGTTGAGAAACAGGTTTTCACGCACGCTCATCGACATAACCAGACTTTCACCGGTGCGATCGCCTGCCACAAACGAGATGCCTGCCGCCATAGCCTCGCGAGGCGATCGGGAATGGCAGGGCTTGTCGCGAAAAATGACCTGGCCCTGGGTAGCCTGTTTCAGGCCAAACAGCATCCGGCCAATCTCCTCCTGACCGGCACCACGCAGGCCGGCCAGCGCCAGCATCTCGCCGGGTTGCAGACTGAACGAGACCGGGCCCACTTCATCGATGCAGAGCTGATCCAGTGACAGCACGGGCGGACGCCCCTCAGGCAGCACAAGGCGCTGATTGCTTTCCAGCGCTTCGCCGACAATCATTTCAACCAGATCGTGCAACCTGTAGTCTGCCGTGTTGCCCTCTGCGACGCGTTTACCGTCCCGCATCACACAAATGCGATCGGCAATTTCAATCACCTCATCCAGACGGTGAGTCACGTAAATCATGCCGACGTTGCGACTTTTCAGGCGTTCTATCACGCTAAACAGATGCCGTACGTCATTGGCGGGTAACGAGGCGGTCGGTTCGTCCAGTACCAGTACTTGCGCGTTGACGGCTACCGCGCGGGCAATGGCCAGCAGCGATTTTTCCGTGCGTGACAGTTCAAATACGCGGGCATCGGGATCGAGCTGAATACCGACGTCTTCCAGCGCTAAACGTGCCCGTTCACGCACGGCCCGCCAGTTAATCAGGCCCAGGCGACGGTTGAAGCCCATGATCAGTGCCATATTTTCCGCCACCGTCATCCACTCGATCAGCCCCAGATCCTGATGAATAAAGGCGACAGGCTGGCTGGTGGCGGTTTTTAGCGCGGCCGCTGAGGGGATGGGGTTACCATTAAAGGTTATCTGGCCTTCGTCGCTGGTATAAACGCCGGCCAGTACCTTGATCAGCGTCGATTTACCCGCACCGTTTTCACCTAACAGCGCGACCACTTCGCCCGGAAAGACATCCAGGCTTACGTCATTGACGGCAGGGTTTCCCCCGAAACGTTTGGTGATATGGCTTAGTGTCAGGACCGGTTTATCCGGGTTAGTTTGCATTCCAGCCTCCCGTGACGCCTGGTGAGTAGTGGCAGCAAGCGTGGTGACGCGCTTTTGCTGATTTCAACATGTGAAATACTATTCCAAAAAATACTATCCCTGAAAATGCGGAAAAGCAAAGAAGCGAGGCGACTATTTCCTCAGTAGAAACATGGAGTTAAAATATTGTTTTGAAATTGTGATGAACAGCGCAATTCCTGCCAGGCGGAATGCGATCGCCAGGCCACACTAAAAAAGCGAAAGATTCCCAGTTGTTATGCCATGAGTTAACATCATGCGATAGTGCGCTCAGGAAGTCAGAAACGGAGAGGATCGGCGGATGGTGGGTAAAGTGGATAAAGCGAAGGAAAATAAAAACGATAAGCCGTTGGGAACACAGAGTCTGTTTCGTGGCCTTCAGTTAATTGAGTTACTGAGCAATTTCCCGAACGGTTGCCCGCTGGCCCATCTCGCTGAGCTGTCCGGCATGAATAAAAGTACCGTCCACCGCCTGTTACAGGGGCTGCACAGCAGTGGCTATGTCACCCAGGCCCCGTCGCCTGGCAGCTATCGCCTGACGACCAAATTTATTTCGGTCGGTCAGAAAGCGCTGTCATCGCTCAATATCATCCACGTAGCCGGACCGCATCTGGAAAAGCTCAACCTGGACGTGGGCGAAACGGTTAACTTTTCCAGCCGTGAAGACGATCATGTTGTATTGATCAATAAACTGGAACCCACCACCGGCATGATGCGCACACGCGCCTACATCGGGCAGCATATGCCGCTCTATTGCTCGGCGATGGGCAAAATTTTTCTGGCCTGGGGCAGTGAAGAGTACCTGCTGCACTACTGGCAAAGCCATCAGGACAGCATTGAGCAACTGACAAAAAACACCATCACCACCTTGCCCGAGATGCAGCAGGAACTGAGAGATATTCTGCAGCAGCGCACCGCGATGGATCGCGAAGAGAACGAACTGGGCGTGACCTGTATCGCCGCGCCGGTATTTGATATTCAGCAGCGCGTTCCCTATGCGGTGTCGGTCTCGCTGCCGACGGCCAAGCTGCAACAGATTGGGGCAAAAAACCTGATGGCGAAGGTGGTAGCGACCGCCCAGGCGATCTCACACGAGCTGGGCGCTTCCGCCTGAGCCCTGGGCAGCGGCCCGCCTGGCACGCATCCTGCGCTATCCGTTTTCAGGCGGGATACTGTCGCCCGCGCCAAGTGTCCGCTGCATCAATACCGTGTCCAGCCAGCGCCCGTGTTTGTAGCCTACGGAGGTTAGCGTACCGGCCACGGTGAAGCCCGCCGATCGGTGCAGAGCGATGGAGGCCACGTTGGCGCTGTCGCCCACATTCCCGACCATCTGGCGAAAGCCCCGGCTTTCTGCCCAGTCAATCGCGTGCGCCAGCAGGCGTTTACCCACACCTTTCCCCTGAAAAGCCGGATGGATATAAAGGGAATCTTCCAGGGTAAAACGATAAGCCGGGCGCGGACGATAAAAGCCCAGATAACAGTAACCGCAAACCTGGCCGTCTTCGATGGCCACAAACCAGGGCAGCCCGGCGGCACGGATTTTTTCTAACCGGCTGGCGAGTTCGGCTTCATCAGGCGGATCCAGTTCAAAACTGCCCGTGCCATGCACAACATGGTGAGCATAAATCTGTTGCAGGGTGGGAATGTGGTCATCCTGCGCGGGCGTGATGTGCATTCTGCGATCCCGGAGTGAGCCAGTAAGGATCATGACAATACAAAAGACAGGCAGGAAAGGCTACCGGCCTGTTTTGCCGGGTAAGATCCCTGTCGCAGGACGGGGCGTCAGGCACCACTCCTGCCAGGCGCGGTTTATCGCTTTTGCAGCTACCAGACGGCACCTGGGCAGGCTAAGTCCCTGATACAGGAGGTGATAGCGACGGCGATTGCCCGGCGTCACCCAGGTGATATGCCTGAGCATGGCGAGATTGATGTGATCGGTGCTGCCTTGCAGCGCCCCGGCACGCGGCGTGGTGGCACAGCAACGCCGGATATAACGCAGTAAACTGACAGGCATCGCGAGATCCAGCAGGATATAGCCTGTTGCGCGCGCCAGTCTTTCGGGCAGGCAGCGAGGCCTTCGATAACCCAGCGTTCTGCACTGATTGCCTCGCGGTGAAGCTGTAAAAACACGGCGTGCTCTCTGGGCTGCCAGTCGGTATTGGGCTGGTGATAAAGCTGATCGAGATGAATAACGGGCAGCGACTGCTTTTCCGCAATCGCCACGGCCAGGGTAGATTTACCGCTGTTTGAGGGGCCCATGATACAAATGCGCGGACCCAGATGTGCAAGCGGCGGCAACGGTGTCATCAGGCGAAACCTCCTTCAAGGCTGTGTTTGCGCCTCAGTATACGCGGAAAATGTGCGCCAGCCATCGTGCCTCAGGGCTGGCCGGGGTCAGACCGATCCCGCTTTCTCGATCACCAGTACGCGCGCTTCGCCCTGTGGATGGGCAACATGTTCCGTGCCCACGCTGGCATAAAAAATATCCCCTGTCTGCAAGCGCACTGTCCTGATGTCTCCGTTTTCCTTGTAGTGCATCTCTACACAGCCATCCATCACCGCAAAAACTTCCTGACCGTCATTGATGTGCCACTTGTAGGGTTGATCCGTCCAGTGAAGCCGTACGGTTGTGCCATCAAAGTTAGCGATGTCGAGTGCACCCCAGGCCCGGTCGGCTGAGAACGCTTTGCTGATATAGGTTTTCATGGTTTTTCCGTTATGCGCAGTGGTAAGACATGGATGAGGTTATACCGCGTGAAGTGGGGCAGGGCTTGCAAAAAATTGCGGAAAACTGAGGCGAATCAACAGAGCAGGTACGGGATGAAAGCGTCAGGGCAGGCGGGAAAGCAGACCTGCCCTGCGGGCAGGTCTGAAGGGCGGATCAGAAATTCACGTTAGCGCTGATTCCGCCGACAAAGGCATCTTTCACGTCGCTAACGGCACCCGGCGCAACAACGTATTGCAGGTTAGGACGCAGTTGCAGCCATTTGGTCAGCTGCGCGTTGTAATAGATTTCATAGTTGTACTCCGAACCGTCCTGAACAGGCAGATAGGTCGGGCTGTTAAAATCGGTCTGCCCGCTGGCGTCGTTCTGTTCACGCAGCGAACGCGTGTAGGCGCTGTTGACGTGAATACGCGCCGCGCCGATGCCAATCTCATCCTGCGGACGGGCATCGAACGGTCCTTTCCAGGTGAAGCTGACGGACTGATAATTATCGGTTTTCGAGGTTTTATGGTCGTTCATCACCGCCTGAACCGTCACGCCCAGACCCCGGCTGGCATCGCCGCCCTGCGCCGTCAACTGCTGCTGCAACAGGACATAGCCGCCGTAAGCATGATTTTTGCGCTGGTAAGCGCCGTCACGCCAGCTGCCATAGTTGTCGCCATTTGCGGACGAGTAGTAATAGCCGATACGATAGTTACCCGGCAACTTGTCGGGGCCTAACGTCGGTTTCCAGCCTAACTCGACCGGCACCAGATTCCCCTCTGAGTTGCTGGTATCCAGCCGGAAACCATCGCCACGGTCGTAATTCGCACGGTTTTGATTGTAGAAACCGACCTGGAAAAACACCTCTGGCGTAACGTTGACTTTTAGCCTGCCGCCCCACTGCGAAACCGGCCAGTTAAACCAGCGATCGCCGCGCCAGTTACCGGCTTGGCCGCTGCCAAACGCCAGGTTCTGGAACTTGCTGTCGAAGTTATCGAAGTCTTCGCCGACGGTAACGCGTCCGGCTTTCAGATTGACCGTGTTATCGAACAGGCCTTTGCTTAACCAGAACTGCGTCAGGCGCCACGTCTGGCCACGACCGTACACCTCCTGGGTGGAAGAAAGCATCCCGGTGCGGCGATCGGCCACCTGATCGGAGATGTTGCGGCCATTGCGATCGGTAATGGTGACCTGGAACTGCGTATCCTGCCAGTCGAGGAGTTTTTGCAGATCGAAATTGGCACCAAACGCCCACTGGTCGCTGTAGCGCATCGAGGTATGGCTGTCAGCTCCGCCACCCAGATTGGCGGCACTTTCCATGGTGTAGTTAACATCTAACTTAATGCCGTCGTTTTCTAACTGCGTTCGGTTACCGCCCCAGTCGCCAAACAGGTAAGGTGAGTCATAGCTAAAGGCATCGGCGGCCAGCGCGGAGGCGCTCAGCATCGCAAACATCAGGCTGCCAGCGGCCAGGCGAGGCATAAACTGCACTGCTTTTTTTGTATTCATCAGCGTTATTCTTTATGAAATGACAGGAAAAGACAGGGCAGAGAATAATGCTGACTAAATGTCAATTTTTGCAAATCTGTGCGTATGTAACTGCAAAGTGGTAAGGAATTAACGCAATTGTGACAGTTATCGCTGAATGAATATTTTTATAGCTAAAAAGGCATTTATTGCGAGGCAAAGTAAAAGGGATGCCGCGGCATCCCCGGAGGTTTTATGGCTTGCTGGCCTGGGACAGCTCTTCAATTTCTTGCTTGCTCAGCGTCAACTCAGTGGCTTTGACCAGTTCATCAAGCTGCGACAAGGAGGTCGCGCTGACGATAGGGGAGGTAATACTCGGGCGCGCGATGAGCCAGGCCAGCGCCACCTGCGTGGCTGACGCATCATGTGACGCTGCCACGTCTTCCAGCGCTTCAACAATGCGTTTACCGCGTTCATTCAGGTACTTATCTACAATACCCTGACCGCGCGCGCTCTTGCTGGCATCCTGCGGTTTTTTATATTTGCCGCTGAGAAAGCCGCTGGCCAGCGCGTAGTAGTTGATCACGCCAAGCTGATTCTCTCGCGCTACCTGCTCCAGCTCGCTTTCATATTCTTCACGGTCGTAAAGGTTGTAGAGCGGTTGCAGGGTTTCGTAACGCGCCAGCCCATGCTGTTTGCTGATGTCCAGCGCCTCCTGCAGTCGCGCGGCGCTGTAGTTGGAGGCCCCAATAGCCCGGACTTTGCCGGCTTTGATCAGGGCGTCAAAGGCGGTTAATGTGTCGGTCAGTGGCGTGGTTTCATCATCGCGATGCGCCTGATAGAGGTCGATCACGTCGGTTTGCAGACGGCGCAGCGAGTCCTCGACGGCCTGGCGAATATACCCAGGTTTCAGTCCCTGCTTCTCCGGTGACATTTCGATGCCGACTTTGGTCGCCAGCACTATCCTGTCGCGTTTACCGCTTTTCTTCAGCCATTTGCCGATGATGGTTTCGGATTCGCCCCCCTGATTGCCGGGCGCCCAGCGTGAATAGACATCGGCGGTATCGATAAAGAACAGGCCTTTTTCCACCAGCGCGTCGAGCAGAGAAAACGAGGTTTTCTCGTCTACCGTCCAGCCAAAGACATTGCCGCCAAAGGTCAGAAGCGGCACAGAGAGGCCGCTGTTGCCGAGGGGGCGGGTTTCAGGCTGCGTCATAGCATTCTCCTTTATTAAACGTATCAGGTGTACTTATCAGCTTAGCAAAGGTAAATCGACAGCTTTTCATTCGGTTTGTCCGCCAGTGCGGCATAACAAGGTAGCAAAGGTCACTTTTACCGCTGGCACGGCAGCGCCCGTCCTGAAACATGCAGGCACACAGCCCCGCGAATGCCAGAAAACCCGATACCGTAAAGCGAGGGATTTTACATTCAGAAATCTGGCTTTACCGACGTGGACAAAATCGTTGCTGACGGGCCTTAGGGCTTGGGGTTATAAGAATACCGGGCTGGTGTGATGCGACCTTCACGATGATCGGGCAAAACGTCACAGGAGACGTGGCACTGATGAAACCTCATAATCTGTCTGGCTTCACATCCACGCCGCGACGTCGGTTCTTAAAACGCAGCGCGGCGCTGTTGCTGGGTTCCGCATTGCCGATACCGGCCTTCGCGGCCGAACCGGCTTTCCCCCCCTTAAAGCGCATAGCCGCGCAGCGTCATCTTCTGTTTGGGTTCGCGGTCCGGCCCGAGCGTTTGCGGGCCGATGCGCATTACCGGCAGTTTGTGGCCAGCCAGGCCAGTATTATTGTTCCGGAAAACGCGCTGAAGTGGGTGGTCGTTCAGCCTGAGCAGAATCGCTACGATTTTTCTGGCCCGGATACGCTTGCCGCCTTTGCCAGAGCGCAGGGCCTGCTGCTACGCGGGCATACCTTTTGCTGGCACCGCGCGGTGCCGGACTGGCTGCTGGCGATTCGCGATGCCACGCAGCTGGAAAAAGTGTTGAGAGACCATATTCATACCGTCGCGGGGCGCTATCGGGGACAGATACAGAGCTGGGACGTGGCGAACGAGATTATCAACCTGTCTGACGGTTTGCCTGGCGGATGGCGCAACAGTTTCTGGTATCAACGTCTGGGGACGCGTTATCTGGATATCGCCTGTGACGCGCTGCATCAGACCGATCCTCACACCGTCATTTGCTATAACGATTACGGGCTGGAAAGCGACCATGACAACGCGCAACGAAAACGCGACGCTGTGCTGGCGCTGCTGCGCAATTTGCAGGACAGACAGATCCCCATTGGTGCGCTGGGCATTCAGTCTCATCTCAAGGCCGGTCCGCAGTACGCGTCTGGTCCGGGACTGGCGACATTTATTCGTGAAGTGAAAGCGCTGGGCCTGGCCGTGTATATCACCGAACTGGATGTTGATGACAGCCGCCTGCCGATGGCGCGCCGCGCCATGGCGGTCGCCAGCACCTATAAGCGCTATCTTTCGCTTGTGCTGGAAGCCGGTGTCGACGCAGTGCTCACGTGGGGTGTCTGGGACACGCCCCACCGGACGGCGGCGACGCCGAAGGCAAGCGATGGGCTGGCCACCGGACCGTTGCTGTTTGCTAAAGACGGCCAAATCAAAGACGCCAGCTGGGCAGCGCTGCATGCGCTACGCTGATTAACGCGTTGCGGGCGCCGCTCTGGCGGCAATCCACTGTCGATAACGCGCGGGTGTCATCGCCATCACCTGATCAAACGCTTTGCGAAAGCTGCTTTCGTCAGAATAGCCACAATCGGCGGCCACCTTACGGATGCTTACGGTGGGGTTTTCCAGGAGAAGACAGGCACCTTCAATGCGGACCCGGGTAATAAACGCCTTAGGACTTTCGCCGGTCAGCATTTTCATTTTACGGTGCAACGTACGTTCGCTGGTATGTAACGCAGAGGCCAGCCGTTCTGCCGTGATGCCTGGCTGTTGATAGCGAATAATCTCTTCCGCCCGCATCAGCAACGGGTGCTGAGTGTTAATAAACCCGGGCGGCGCATACAAACGTTGCGACACGGGCTGGGCATCGGCAACGGCCATATCAGCAACCTGTCTGGACACGTCCGCTCCCAGTATCCTGTGCAGCAAATGCAACGTGAGCGCGCTCCACGAGAGTGGGCCACCTGTAGTAATGATATTTTCCTGTTGTTCGAGCGTTTGTCCCCATACCGGACGCGCATCCGGATAGCGCTCCCGCAGGGTCGGAAACAGCCACCAGGTGGTGGTACAACGCCGACGACTGAGCAGCCCCGCTTCGCCCAGCACCAGACAGCCCGCGCAGGCGGCACCGACGATGGCACCCTGATGGTACATTTTTTTTATCCAGGTCCCCGCCTGTATGACCGCCTCCGGATGGTGCGGAAACCGATCGCGGCCCAACGCCATTCCCCCGACCAGGACGATATCTGACGCCTCTGCCTGGCTGAAATCAGCATCGACATGTAGCCATCGTCCCTGCGCATCGCGCACGGGCTGGCCATCAGCACTTACGATTTGGACCTCCAGCGGCGCGCGGGTCAGTTGCGCCGCAGTATCGGGGCGAGACGCAATCACCTGGCGCGCAATCCATAAGGTGTCACAAAAGCCGTTGACGGCAGAAGGCAGGCTGCCTTCCAGCGCCACAATCGCTATGCGCATAGCCAGTCACTCCTTATGGCGAGTTTTGCCTGTTAGTTGTCTTATTCGCCATCTTACACGCTCTTTTCGCCCGATCTACCATGGTCCGCATGAAAACGACCACAGGAACAGGCGAGATGCGGCGAAAGAGCAGTAAGGCGAAAAGATTAAAGCATGCGGTGCTGCTGGGGCTGACGTTATTGAATGTGCCGCTCGCTGCGCAGGCGACGGTGAAAAACATCGTCTTAGTCCACGGGGCGTTTACTGACGGCTCAGGCTGGCGGGCGGTGATTTCACGCCTTCAGCACAAAGGTTATCACGTCACCGCCGTTCAGAATCCATTGACCTCATTGCAGGATGATGTAAAGGCGACGGAGGCGGTCATTGCGCGTCAGCAAGGCCCGGTGCTGCTGGTTGGGCATTCCTGGGGCGGTGTGGTAGTGGCTGATGCTGGCAACGATTCGCGCGTAAGGGGCATGGTTTTTCTCTCTGCGCTGGTGCCCGACAGTAATGAATCTGCTGCCGGGCTGTTGCAACGACTTCATGCCCCGATGACGGCAATGAGGCCGGATAAACACGGGATGATCTGGCTGGATAATGCCCAACAGTTTGGTGAAATGCTGGCCGGCGACGTGCCTGGTGCGCGGGTGCGCGAACTGGCTGCGGTACAACAACCTGTTGCGGCGAGCGCTTTCACTGACAAGGTGACGCGAGCGGCATGGAAAAGCAAACCCACCTGGTATTTGTTGACCACGCAAGACCGGGCGCTGCCGCCCCGTGTCCAGTCTGACATTGCTGCGCATATTGGCGCACGCGTTCAGCGTCTCGCATCTAGTCATTTATCGCTGGTTTCACATACTGAACAGGTGGCTGCGTTTATCGATCGCGCGGCCAGAACCCTTCCATCGTCATAGCACCATCACTCTCAGGGGAATCCCATGAACAGATTACTTCATATTGACGCCAGTATTTTCCAGACGCCGTCGGTTACCCGGCAGCTTACCGCGGACATCGTCAGAAAACTGTTGGCAAAGTACCCCGCTGCTCAGGCGACTTACCGTGATGTCGTGGCCGAGGAAATCCGTCCTCTTAACGCGGCCATCGCGGCAGGTTTCAGGGCGGGAAACGACGACAACGTCAGTGAGTACATAGCAAAAGAGCATCGCTTATCTGACCTGCTGGTGGCGGAGTTTCTTGCCAGTGATGTGATAGTCATCGGCGCGCCGATGTACAACTTTTCGGTGCCTGCCCAACTAAAATCCTGGCTGGACCGGATCGCGCAGGCAGGCAAAACATTCAGTTATACGGCACAAGGCCCGGTGGGATTGTCAGGTGGGCGAACCGTGATCGTGGCCTCGGCGCGAGGCGGCTTTTACCACGGCGGTTCCCTTGAAGAGTGGGATTTTCAGGAACGGTATCTGGCCGCATTTTTTCGGTTTTTAGGCGTTGAGCATATTCATGTTATCCGTGCAGAAGGGGCTTCAAAAGGGGAAGCCATTCAACAGCGTGAAATCGGCAACGCGTTTAATGCCGCCAGCACGCTCATCCAGTCACTTGCGTTGTAATCCACAGGAGAACCTTATGCTTTACATTGTTACGCTGAGTTATCGTGGTGCCGCCGCCGAACGTGAAAAACACAGCGCGGGTCATAAAAGCTGGCTGGTGGAGCACATCAAGACGGGCGAGGTGGTGTTGGCCGGACCGCTGGAAAATCAGCAGGGCGGCGTTGTGTTGTTTCTCGCCTCTGATGAGCAGGCTGTTCGCGACAGGTTGACCGAGGATCCCTTTGTGGCGTTGGGACTGGTTGATGTGGCTGTTACGGGCGTTCATCCAGCCCTGGTTTCTTCTGTGTTTGACGCCGACTGGGGCAGTGAAACGAAGGTCGTTGATATGGCCCACCACGCCTGAAGCCGTTTGCCGCGGAGCAGGGCATCGCTCCGCGGCAGGTCGATCAGAATGACTGCCAGTTATCCGCTGACGGTGCGGCAGGCACAGGCGTCATGACGGGTTTTTTCAAAGCTGTGCTGCGGGACGTCGCCAGACCTGTGGTCGGCTTTCTGCCCGTGTTAAACACGGAGACCGACTGACGTAACTGCGTAGCCTGATCTTCCAGTGAGGCTGCCGCACTGGCCGATTCCTCTACCAGCGCCGCGTTTTGTTGCGTGACGCCGTCCATTTCCGATACCGCTTTCGTCACCTGTTCAATACCGCGTGTCTGCTCGGCCGAGGCCGAGGCAATCTCAGCCATCAACTGGGTCACGCTGTTAACGGAATGCACAATGCTTCCCATGACATCACCCGCTTCGGAGGCATGAGTCGAACCGCTGTTGACACGCTGCGTCGATTGTTCAATCAGCGTGCGGATCTCCTGCGCCGCGCTTGCACTGCGTCCCGCCAGTGAACGCACCTCACCGGCGACTACAGCAAAACCGCGCCCCTGTTCGCCTGCGCGCGCGGCTTCGACCGCAGCGTTAAGCGCCAGGATATTCGTCTGGAACGCAATGCTGTCGATAATGCCGATGATGCTGGCAATCTGTTTGGAACTTTCACTGATCTGCTCAATATTGGAAATCACCTTCGCCACAATCTGGCCGCCC
This sequence comes from Pantoea sp. BR_17, assembly GCF_041955125.1. Lineage (NCBI taxonomy): Bacteria > Pseudomonadati > Pseudomonadota > Gammaproteobacteria > Enterobacterales > Erwiniaceae > Pantoea > Pantoea sp. BR_17. Next base: position 163,263 of record NZ_JAVAXT010000010.1, read on the forward strand.
TGCGACGCCATCACCGCGGCATCGTTCGCCATCGCGGTGGCCTGCTGTGCATTTTCCGCGTTCAGTTTTACTGTCGAGGTCAGTTGCTCCATGCTGGCTGCCGTCTCTTCCAGTGCGGCCGCCTGTTGCTCGGTGCGGGCAGAGAGGTCGATGCTGCCGGCCGACACTTCTGCTGCGCCGGTGAAAATGGACTGCGTTGCATCATCGACAGAACGAATCGTCACCACCAGCGCGCTGCGCATCTCTTCCAGTTGGCTGAGGAGCCGTCCGGTTTCATTGTGACTGTCGCTGGCGATCTCACGGGTCAGATCCCCGGAAGAGATCGCGCGCATGTAGTCGGTTGCCAGAGTCAGAGGTTTCAGCAACAGTGTCCGCAGGCCAGCCCATACGCTGGCAACGGTCACCAGAGCAATAACTGCGATAATCAACAAGGTCCACAGCATATTGGTGTAGTTGTGATCGTTTTCTGCGGCGATTTCCTTCATCAGCTGATAGTTAGCGCTCCGCCAGGCCTGATAAGCCTTATCCAGCTGATCCTGCGCTTCCTGTGCATCAAGATTGCCGTAAGCCTGATAGTTGTTATTTCGCAGGAACTCGACCGACGCGAGCATGGTATCGTGCATTTTGCTGTAAGCCGTCTGCACGTTTTGGGTCAGTTCCGCATGCTGTCCGGGTAAGGGCGGGGCGGCTTTGTAGGCTGAAAAATACTCATCGGCTTTTTCAGCAGATTGTTTCGCTGTGTCCAGCAGTGTGGCAATCGAGGCCAGAGATGCCGGATCCTTCTGGTTTTTCAGAAAACGAATAGCTACCCGGCTGACGGTGACACGCGTCTTTATCAGCGTCTGCACACTGTCGCTCAGTTGCTGTTGTTGTAGCGTCAGTTGTTCAGTGTGAGAAAAGTTGCGTCCCGCCTGGCTGACAGACGAATAAAAAAGCGACCCGGTAAGTATTAACAGCGCACTGAACAAAAACAATACGGCAATAATGCCCGTTGTAATTTTAAGGTTTTTAAACATGGCGGCGATACCTGATAAACGTGGATACAGGTATATCGGTATTTAACGGATTACCTTAATAGTGACGCCATAAATAATGTGATCTATGACGATTAGTTTAAAAATAAAATGACGCTTTCAGGAAAAGCGTGTTTTTTTAATAGCTTGGCATAGTCACAAAAACGGGGGTGATCAAGGGTCCGTTTATGCAGAAATGTACCGGGAGTTACGTTTTTTTCGCGCAATAATAAGATGAAGGCTTGTATGAGACATTTGCGCGTTATTATTTTTCGCTGCCCTCATACGTGACCGCAATCTGACGTTGTGTCCGTCTTCGCTGTATAAGCCGTGCTTCACAGACAGGGGGCTGAAAATAGGTATGGCAACACCATCTGTTATTTGCCCACCGCTGAGGCCGCTCAGCCTGTTTGCCGCTGAGGGACGTTTCTGACAATCTTCCGCAATGCTTCTTTCCGGATGGCCCTTAACCCGAGCGGGCCGTCAGGGTGAAATGGCATATCAGCATGTTTTTGTCGTTATCCTGCGCATCACCCCCATCCAGATCAAGAAACAAGAATAGTTATCATTTGTATAATTCCTGCCTTAGTTGTTAACGGTTGGGATATATCTGTGAAAATCAAAACACACACCACCTATCGTGTCAGAGGCTACCAGTCTTCTGTTGATCCCGCCTGGCGGCAAAAATTACTAACCATGGGCGTGCTGCCCGGCACGCTGATTGACATTATCCGTACTGCACCACTGGGCGATCCCGTTCATATCCGTACGCGTCGCCTCAGTCTGGCGGTGCGGCAACGCGATCTGGCTTCGGTTCTGCTGGAAGAAGTCCGCTGATGAAAACATTAACCCTGGGTCTGATCGGCAACCCGAATACCGGTAAAACCACGTTATTTAATCAGCTTACCGGGGCCCGCCAGCGCGTAGGGAACTGGGCGGGCGTGACGGTAGAACGCAAGGAAGGGCAGTTCTTTACGGCTGAAACGGATGTACGGCTGGTTGATCTGCCAGGCACGCGCTCGCTTACAACGCTTTCGGCGGACAGCGCCATCGATGAAAGTATCGCCTGTGGGTATCTGTTTGAGGATCACGCCGACCTGGTGATTAATGTGGTAGACAGCTCAAACCTGGAGAGTCATCTTTTCCTGACTTTTCAGCTACTGGAGCTGGGCATGCCCTGTATCGTGGCGTTAAACATGCAGGATATCGCGCTCAGCCAGAATATCATCATCGACAGGGCAGCGCTGTCAGCCCGGCTGGGGTGCCCGGTCGTGGCGCTGACGTCAACACGTGGCGAAGGCATCGCCTCGCTTAAACGCGCCATTGACGACTGGCAGGGAGAAAGACCGCCACAACCTCTGGTTTATCCTCGTGAAATTGAGACGGCCATCGCGCGCCTGCAAACGATGATGCCTGCGGACATCGCCAGGCAAAAGCAGCGCTGGCTGGCGCTACAGCTGCTGGCGGGTGACATTAACAGTCAGCGCATCTGTCCCACAGTCGTCCCCCAACTGCCGGCGATCAGGCAGGCGGCGGGCGGCGATCCGGCAATGCATGTGGTGAACTGTCGTTATCAGGCTATCAACGCGCTCTGCGCCGCGGTCTGTAACCTCAATAAAGCCGCACCCGCTGCGCTGACTGAGTGGCTGGACAACCTTGTGCTGAACCGGTTCCTGGGAATACCGGTTTTTCTGGGCGTGATGTATCTGATGTTTGTGCTGTCAATTAACATCGGTGCAGCCTTCCAGCCTTTGTTCGACAGCGGATCGGTGGCGCTGTTTATTCATGGCGCGCAGTGGCTGGGCTATACCTGCCACTTTCCCGACTGGGTAACGGTCTTCCTTGCGCAGGGCATAGGGGCCGGGATTAACACGGTGTTGCCGATTCTGCCCCAGATCGGCCTGATGTACCTGTTTCTGTCTTTTCTTGAAGACTCGGGGTATATGGCGCGTGCGGCGTTTGTAATTGATCGCCTGATGCAGTCGCTGGGCTTGCCGGGAAAATCCTTTGTACCGCTTATTGTCGGGTTTGGCTGCAACGTGCCTTCAGTAATGGGCACGCGTACGCTGGATACACCCCGTGAGCGCTTACTTACTGTGCTAATTGCGCCCTTTATGTCCTGCGGTGCGCGGCTGGCGATTTTTGCGGTTTTCGCCGCCACCTTTTTTGGCGCCTGGCGCGCCAGCCTGGTTTTCTCTCTGTACGTGCTGGGCATTATCGTGGCCATCGTCACTGGGCTTATCCTGAAAAATACGCTGCTGCGCGGCGAAGCGTCACCTTTTCTTATGGAGCTGCCGGTCTACCATCGCCCCCATGTGAAAAGCCTGCTGATCCAGACCTGGCAACGTTTAAAGATGTTTATCGTACGCGCAGGTCGCGTCATTATTGTGGTCAGCATGGTGATCGGATTACTCAGCAACTTTTCGTTTAGTGGGGCAACCGTAGACCATATCAATGATTCTGCGCTGGCTACTGTGAGTAAAGTCGTCACGCCAGCCCTGCGACCAGTCGGCGTGACATCAGACAACTGGCAGGCCACGGTCGGGCTGGTGACAGGCATCATGGCGAAAGAAGTCGTGGTCGGTACGCTGAACAGTCTTTATGTCGGCGAAGATGTTCAAAGCGGCGCGTTTCGCCCGCAGGACTTTTCGCTGTCGGGTGAGTTAGGTGACGCGCTGAAAGAAACCGGTGACAGCCTGAAGAGCGCATTCAGCCTGCGTGCGCTGGCCAACCCTATTGAAGCGAGTAAAGGTGACAGCACAATCAATGCGACGCAAATGGGCGTGATGAGTGCGAAATTCGGCAACGGCTTCGCAGCGTACAGCTATTTGCTGTTTGTGTTGCTCTACTTTCCCTGCGTATCGGTGATGGGCGCAATAGCCCGGGAAGCCGGGAAAAACTGGATGCTGTTTTCCTTTTTCTGGGGCCTGAACGTTGCGTACTCCGTTGCTACGCTGTTTTATCAGAGTGTCAGTTTTCGCCTGCATCCGGGGTTTAGCGCGCTGTGCCTGATGAGTGTGGTCGTGCTTAACGGTCTGGTCATTAGCCTGCTGCGCCACGCAGGTGGACGTGCGCGCACGAAGCCGGTTTCCGCACCGCTCACCTCATCGCGTAAGACAGGATGTGGCGGCTGTGCGGGATGTGCTGAGCACCGGCACGCCAGCGACTGAGGACGACGGGGATGCGTGCGGCTGCCCATGATAACCGTGGGCAGACGGAGCCGCCGGAAAGCAATGACGATAAGGTTACCAGTCTGATCGCACGGCTTCCTCGGTCGCCGTTGAACGAAGAGGCAATGCCGGAAGCATATTTAGCGATTCTCTCCGCGACCCGGGCGGAATCAATCTCACCGCAGAAAGCCAGTCCATGCAGCCCCGGGGTGTGCCAGTCCACGCATATTTTCAGGCGCTGAGATTTTTTATATGCCCCAAAAAGTTAAACGTTAATTAAACACTTCTGTTTCTTCTGGCATGTTTATTTATTTTTACTGGACACGCGTTGTTTTTTATTAATGTGTTATCTGAAATATGTCGATTTTTATAAGGAAGTTCTTATTAATTTTTTCCGGGAAAAGTGACTTCCATTTTTCACTTTACTGGCTATTGTCTGAATGTTCTCTTTACGCTTTACATTGCTAAGGTGGCTTATTGCGGAAACGGTCCGCGCCTGAGTAGAGTATCACAGGCAGGTTCTTTGTATTTCTGCAGAGTTCAGTAACGCCATTTTAAATTACAGAATACTCTTAGTTTTGATGTCATCCTCATGTTTATGCTGTCTTTTATTTCCTGGTTTCATGCTATACATATTTTGATACAAAAATTGGCGATGTGCATACAGATGACTGATTTAGAGTAGCGAAAAATTTTTACGAATAAAAATAGCTGGAACTAACCGACACTTTTCCTGCGCTACACTTTAATAAATATGTCACACCAGAGGTTATATGTTTAATGAGCAACACGCCCCTTTAGTGTCATTTATCGTGCCTGTTTATAACGGCGCGATGTTTATTGAACGTTGCGTCGAGAGTATTCTTCAGCAACCTCATGCTGAGCATTGCCAGCTTATTTTAGTCAATGATGGTTCAAGTGATAATTCACTTGAGCTAATGAGAAAATACCAGAATTATCCTGGCGTAGAGATTATAGATAAGCCCAATGGCGGCGTTTCATCGGCACGTAACTGCGGTCTGGATGCTGCGCGTGGCACATTCCTCTCTTTCATCGATGCCGACGACTTTCTGCCTTCAGGTGTGCTGGATACCTGGCTGGGGCTGATGAATGAAGACGTCATTCTGGCCGTAGGCGAATCCCGCACCTTTTCTCATGACGGCGAGCCGCTGTCCGGGGAGCCTGAAGAGACCGCACTGCGCAGTCTGCGCGCTGATAAGGCGATCGGTGAACTGCTCTACCACACGCCGAAACACGGTATCTGTGACAAGTTTTTCCGCCGGACGATCGTGCAACAGCAGCAGTTACGCTTTCGGGAAGATATCTTCAACTTTGAAGATCTGCTGTTTGTGATCAGCTACCTGTCCGGTGCCCCGCAGGGACAGGTCGTGTTCAGCCCTCGGGTCGTCTACCACTATGTTGAGTCACACGATTCGGCAACGCGCTCGGCGCTCAAAGAAAAACACTTCACTTACGTCCGGGCTTTTACAGGGATTAAACGCGTCTTGCTACGGCCGCAGGAACGCTATTACTACTTCTTATTTCTGAAGGTTACGGCCTCGCACATCTATAAAGCCCTGTATAGTGGGACGTTCAGCGCGGCATTCGTCAGGCAGTATATTGAACTTTACCGGCAAAACTATCGTGCCTATATTGCCGCGGGCATGCTCCCAGATGCCTGGAGCCTTTATTTTACGCTTTTCTACCTGTCTCCACGCCTGGTGTCCGGGCTGCGTCATGCCGTACAGACTCTGTTGAGGGCGCGTTCGTGAAACAAAAGCTGCAAAACTCGTTATGGATGATCATTGAGAAGCTGGTTGCGGTATTTGGCCTGATGTTTGTAACGTCCTTCGTCGCTAAGTACGTCGGGCCTGTCACGTTTGGTGTGATCGCCATTTCCATGCTGATATTTCAGTTTATCCAGTCTGTGGCGATGATGGGCTGCGACGTCATCCTGCTCAAGCGCATTGCCCAGAATCACCGTTCTGGCATCCGCCTTATGGTGCCGGCTGTCATTTTGGTGTTTAGCCTTTACTGTGTGCTCTCTACCATTGGCATTGTGGTGATGCGGGAAGAGATGAACTCGCAAGCGTTTGTCTTTATCTGCGCGGCGGCACTGGCTTGTCTGTTCTCAGCTATCGATCTGGTTAACATCTACAATGAAGCGGTGTTAAATGCGAAGCTGAACGTGATGGCTAACCTTACCGGTCTCCTGATCAGTCTGGCTATCCGTTATGGGATTTCCTGGTTCCAGCTCAAACCGGAATTGCTGGCCATTCCCATTGTGCTGGCTACCTTCATTCCTTTTCTGATCAAACTCTGTGTGTTTAGCTGGCACCAACGACGTACGCATGAGAAGCCGCCGCTTCCCCGACTCACTCATATCCGACGTTACAGCGGGTATATTTTGCAGGCCGGACGATCCCTGGTGCTGTCGGTGATTGCGATTACGATTTATACCCGGCTTAACCAGCTCAGCGTTTCATGGTTCTTAGGGTTAAAAGAGGCGGGCATCTTTTCTGTCGCGATGACGCTGTCGGTGGCCTGGGTCTTTTTACCCAACGCTTTACTTGCCTCGTTTTATCCCGCGTTGTTTGCCGAACGTGATCCTGATGTGGCGATTGTCCGCGCGCAGAAGTTACAGCTAATGGTCATTGCCGTGTCGGGGGCCGTTATCGGCGGTATCGCCCTGATCGGCCCCTGGTTTATCCGGCATTTCTACGGCGCAGCTTACACCGAAGCGATTGCCCCGATGGTGTTATTAAGCATCGGCGCCATGTTTGGTGTACTAAGCAGCGTCATGGATCGCTTCATTATTAAATACAATGGCTATCGCTACCTGATCAAAAAAACGTTCTGTGTGCTGGCGGTATGTCTGATCACGACGGTGACACTGGTGCCAGCCTTCGGCATTACTGGCGGTGCCATAAGTGTGGTGATTACTGAGTTTATGGCCTTTACGCTGTTAAACTATTTCTTCCGTGGGCAGCCGATGATGAAAATTCACAAAATATTCATTCAACCCGGAAAACTGTGGTTTCTTATTAATCGCTCGCTCTTTTCTGGGCGGTGATGCAGATATTTCTTAAAGATATGCGTTGTAAGACGTTTAAATAAAACGTCTTGAACGGCATCTTTAATATAACGCGTTTTTTATCTGCGCGTGAGTAACGTTAATATCCTGCCATGTGGCGGGAGGATGTACCCTGCCTGTTCGTTTTTTTAATTATCGCTTAATAAAAATGAAAGCGTATCTTCATGATCCGAATAATGCCCGTTTACGGTCAGTTTAATTTCGCGCTTTTATAATCTTAGAGTGGGTTAATAAATAATTAGATGCTTATTTTCTTTTCGGTTATCAGGAAAAGGAAAGGCTTTTATTTTCATTATCTTTTTCGCCTTTTTAAGGGCGGCAGGCATTAGGGCTGGTTACGAGGTTTTGAAATGAATGATAAATATTTATTCAGTATAATAATACCTGTTTATAATGCTGAAAAGACGATTATGCGTACCCTGCAAAGTCTTCTCCTTCAGACATGCAAAGATTATGAAGTTATCCTGGTGAATGATGGCAGCAAAGATAACTGCGCCTCTGTTCTTGATGAATTTAAACACTATAAAAATTTTAATGTTATCTCGCAGAGTAATGCCGGCGTCAGCGCAGCGCGAAATGCAGGCCTGGAAGTGGCTACGGGAGAATACGTTATTTTTGTTGATGCTGATGACTGGGTTGATGATGACTTTCTGGCTATGTTTCATCAGCACCTTTCTCAGAGCGTTTCACAACCTGTTGATTTACTGGTGGGGAACCTCAGGTGCTCGCGCGTGGGTAGCCTTTCCACCTACGGCCATTTCGGCCATCAGTCTATTCCTGCTGTGCTGGATGAGCTTGAGTTAAGTGATAACATTGGCTATCTCCATAACAAGTGCTACAGAAGAAAGTTGCTTGAGGATCACCAGCTCCGCTTCACTAAAGGGATATCGATGAGTGAAGACCTGCTGTTTAATCTCAACTGTCTTTACTATGTCGATAACCTGTTTATTTTTGACAGTGCATCTTATCACTATGATGATGTGGAAAACTCGCTGTCGAAAAGACGCGTCCCGTATGAAGAATTGCTGGATCGTAAGCGTTACCTGACTGATCTGTATGAAAGGTTATTTGTTAAATATAAAAACGAGGATTTGTCGCTTTTCTCTACCGGTGTCACCAAACGTAAGCTCACCCTCGATATGCAAATCGTTACCGCCATGTATTACACCACGCTTAACATTAATGAAATCCGGAAAAGTATCAAACGCATCAAAGAGAAACGCTATCCGGCAAACGTACTGGCATTATTAAACAGAAGCGAGAAAGTGAAGTACCACGTCATGAATGTGAATGCCAGAGTGGCTTATCTGGTGTTGTATATGCTGTTCAGATTACGGTTTTTTTAACTTCCGGCTTTGTCATTCAGTGTCGGGCCCTCGACGGAAATGGCGCATATTTTGGCGAGGTGAATTTCCGTAGGGGGCTCTGTTATCGCGTCAGTATTTTGCTATTCCACGTTGGGTCAAATGTCGCAATTCTGAAAAGGGGCCGCGTTTTCACTGTCGCGCCGGTCCCCGATGCGTGGCAGGCATTGCATTCATTTCCGCAGCCTGATCGTGAACGTCATAACGAAGATGACCGCGTGCAAACGTAAGGCGAGGCTGGAGATGGCGTTATGCATTGACCTTCAGGCCCGGAATAGCCGACGCAACCTGCTGAGTCGCTGTCGTAAAAGCGCTTCCTTTAATGTGCACTATTCCCGACGCGTCACAGCACTGGCAGGCCCGGGTGTAACTTCTCAGCACGTCTGAGTGGAAGTTATGGCCACGCGCCCGAATCGTGCTGACGACCTCAGAAAATATCTGCTGTCCATAACGCTTATCCGTCTCGTCGGCCGCTCCGTTTCTGCCACGTATCAGATAACGCCAGCATACTGAAGATCACACCCAGGTGTCTTTGCATGTTCGCCATGAAAAAACGCATTTAGTTCAGCTCTGGATTGCCAGAGGCATCCGAAATGCTCGACGTAGAGACGCGCCTTCAACGTGCTGAGCAGCACGATGTCAGCCCGACATGCTACTCTGAGTGTAAGTAACATGGGAATGTCTTTTTCATTCTTACCGATGCCCGTGCGTCACGAAGCGGTGAGCAGGGGGGAAGTCAACGACATGCGGGTCAGATGACTGGTGGCTTTCTGGTTGCGGCAGTGACAGCGTTTGTTGTCGCACAATTGAAAGCCATCGCTTACGCCAATCGGTTATCACCCAGCCTGGCCGCCGCTTCTTGCGTCGCCAGGCGTCTTTGCGGGGAACAGCAGCAGGCCGATGTTGATGCTGGTCGAAGCGTTCATGGCGAATCCTGAACAGTGAAAAATGTATCATCGCTTTTTCTTGTTAAAAGGCAACGCCTCTGAATCCAATACAGGAAAGGGCACATGACTACAGAGGAGGAGATGGCGAATGCAACCGCTATCACAGGCAGGCTGTCATGCAGAAAGGGCGACTGGTCATGATGAACGTAGAAAATTCACTTTCTTGCGGTGCTAAGGCGCATTATGAGTGCTAAAACGCAAAAACCCCCGCCGAAGCGAGGGTTTCAAATTTGTGGTGCCCGAACCCGGAATCGAACCAGGGACACGGGGATTTTCAATCCCCGTGTTTCAATGTTAAATTTCGCAGCCATAAGTTATCAATATGTTAAATCGAACCTGTTTAACAACAGGTAAGATTATATGCATTCAAAATCAATAATTTGTTCAAACCCATCAAGGGTTAAAGTTATCCCTGTCGTCTCGACAAAGGGCGGTGAAGGTAAATCCACTCAAACAGCCAATCTTGGTGGATTTCTGGCCGATGCCGGTCTTAAGGTTCTCATCATTGATGGCGATCACGCCCAGCCAACGGCCAGCAGTATATTTCCTCTGACTTATGAAGCCCCTTGCGGATTGTATGAGCTGCTTATGCAGAATGCAGACCTGTCAGTTGCTGATAACATAATCTCCCGCACCGCCATCGATAACCTTCATCTCATTGCATCGAACGATCCCCGTAATCTTCTCCCGACCCACATGCTTAATGTGCCAGATGGCCGTGTACGTCTGCGCAATGCGCTCTCAGCTCCTTTGTTTAAAAGCTATGACGTGATCCTGATTGATTCTCAGGGAGCTAAATCAGTGATGCTGGAGCTGATTATACTGGCTTCGACGGGCGAAATGATCGGCATGGTGAAGCCTGTTCTGCCAGATGTAAGGGAGTTTTTACGCGGCACGGTCGCGCTGATGGAGGACCTGCGCTCCTACTCCGCATTCGGGATCACACTTCCGTCTGTACGCATGCTCGTTAACTGCATGAAATATACCAGTCTTGCAAAAACAACCTTTGATCAGACCGAAGCCATCATTAACAGCAGAGAGTACAGCGCTCATGCTGATGAAATAGCCATATCCATGCTGCAGACGCGCATTTACGATCTCACCGTCTATGAGCAAGGCCATGCCAGCGGACTCCCCGTTCACCGTCTTGAGAGCAAAACGTCCCGCGTCAGCGATTCAGCATTTGATTCTATGCACAAACTTGCCTGCGAACTGTTTCCCGAGTTTAAAGATCGCTTTGACGCCTTTGCTGTTAGCGGAGGTGCTCATGTCTCATAACGGCCGGAATATTCCCGGGCTGTACTCAAGGGATGCCGAACAGGGTGTCATTGGCGGCCTGATGCTGGACAATGACTGCTGGGATGAAGTTGTACTGCGCATCAGCGCCGATGATTTCTTCAGTAAGGTTCATCGTGAAATCTTCAGGTCAATGTCGCACCTCGTGGCGGCCGGCCGGCCTATTGATCTGCTTACGCTGTCCGAGAGCATTGAAAGCCGCGGCAAAGACTCGCTTGAACAGCTGGGCGGTTTTGCCTATCTGGCCGAGCTTGCCAAAAACACCCCGAGCGTGGCCAACATAACGCACTACTGCGACATCGTGGCCCGTTACAGTCGCGGTCGCCAGTTGGCAACCATCGGTAGTGAGATACATGAATCTGCCACCGCGCCGGGCGCGGATATCGCCGCCGCGATGGAAACGGCTGAGCAGAAAATCATGCAGCTGGCAGAGCGGGCTGAACCCCAGCAGGGCGTGACCATCATAGACGGACTGGAAAAACTGGCGGCCGAGCTGGAACGACGCTGCCAGACTCCCGATGGCATCACCGGCACGCCGACGGGGTTTGACGAGCTGGACGCTTTCACAAGCGGTATTCAGCCAGGTGACCTTGTTCTTGTAGCCGCACGCCCCTCCATGGGAAAGACTGCGTTCCTCATCAATATCATCATGAATTCTCTGATGAAAAATACTGAATTCAACGGCCAGTTTTACAGCCTGGAGCAGCCTAAAGAGCAAATTCTGATGCGCATGGTCTCGTCGCTTGGCAATGTTGACCTGACCCGTATGAAAAGCGGAATGATGGACGAAGAGGACTGGGCCCGCGTATCGAATGTCTTTAAGTTACTCACAGAAGATATTAAAGAGCGTCTGCTCATTGATGACACCAGTGAGCTGACGCCGGCCATGCTTCGCGTTCGTGCGCGACGTAATGCCCGCCGCTACGGTAACCCTGGCATCATTGGTCTCGACTACCTTCAACTCATGCGCTGTCCGGACCAGGAAAACCGCACCCAGGAAATCGCAGAGATATCCCGTTCGCTGAAGGCGCTGGCCAAAGAGATGGGCTGCCCGGTTGTGGCACTTTCCCAGCTGAACCGTGCACTTGAAAGCCGGGCCGATAAGCGTCCCAACTGCGGCGACCTGCGTGACTCAGGTGCCCTTGAACAGGATGCAGACGTCATCATCTTTGTTTACCGTGATGAGGTCTACAACGCAAACTCCCCGGACAAAGGCCTGGCTGAACTCATCATCGGCAAGCAGCGCCAGGGCCCAACCGGCACTCTGCGCCTGCGCTTCGAGGGCCGATATACTCGCTTTGAAAATCTCCAGGTCGATGCCAGGAGGTCTGCATGAGTAACGTGCGCAACCTAAACCTGGGCACTGCGATGCTAAAGCGGGGTAAATCGCCTGTACAGCAGAGTGACAGTGCAGCCTCGCCTCACGTACCGGTTAGCGAGATGGCCATGGTGCTGACACTTGACCAGCTCCGGCCCAATCCGGACAACCCCCGTAATGCAAGAAACCCCCGTTACGAAGATATAAAGGCTTCTATACGCGCTCGTGGTCTGGACTCTGTACCTAAAGTTACATTAGATCCGGACGGTGATGGAGTCTATATATTCAGCGATGGTGGGAATACCCGCTATCAAATACTGTGTGAGCTCTGGGAGGAGACGGGTGAAGATCGCTTTTATCGTGTTCACACCATATTCAAACCATGGCCAGGTCGCCTGAAATGCCTCATTGGTCATTTGGCTGAAAATGAGGTCAGGGGTGATCTCATCTTCATCGATAAAGCTTTTGGTGTTCATAAGGCTCGGGTTATCTATGAAGAACAGTTAGGACGTAGTGTTACCTTAAGGGAACTGTCGGAACTTTTGGGTAAAGAAGGTTATCCAATTGATAATTCAAGTGTCAGTAGAATGGAAGACACGCTGAATTATATTTACCCATATATGCCCCGAATGCTGGAAAGCGGCATGAGTCGGGGTCAGGTTATGCCTCTGCTCAGCCTGCGTTCATCCGCACTTAAAGTCTGGAAAGTTTTCAGTGGCGACGTCAACCCCAGCGTCAATCTTGATGAAGTTTTTGGCGAAACCTGCCGCGTATTTGATGAGCCTGACAGTTATTCCCTCGAAGTTTTCAGGGATGAGTTTATCGGGCAACTGGTGAAGGCTCTGCCACACCCCAGCCTCAACTATGACCGCTGGCTGATTGAGCTCGATCCCAAAGAGCAGAAACGCCGCGAGCAGTTTGGGGAGCCGCCGACCATGCCGCCGCTGACGCTCACTCGCCTGTCAGAAGGTTCTGGCGGGAAGGCTCTCCCTGTCACCGTTCTGCCGGATGACCCGACCGCCGTCAGGCCCGTCACCGGCCTGCGCTCAGGCACCCTCACGGGTTCAACCCGCCCCGAACCGGCTCCTGAGTCAGTTGGCCTTACAGTGCTGCCTGACAGTACCGGCATCAGCGCCGACAGCCTGCCCAGAAGTGAAATCCAGAATGCTCTGTTTGGTGGCCGTCCTGTTATTACCGGTGATGCCGTTAGCACAAACAGTGAGCACGCCGCCGATCTGGTTTCTTCAGGCAGCCATTCCCTTGTTTCTGCGTTCAGCGAGCATGACGACACGGCACCGGTATCCACCGGGTCAGTGAGCTTTGCCGAAACCGGCCTTGAGCCCGTAAGCGACATCTGGCTAATCCCGGCTATGCAGGATGATGTTGAGCATCTTCAGGATATGGCCTACCGGCTGGCCTACGAAATTGCCGAGGGAATGGGCTGTGTAAGCGACGTCAGTGAGGACAAAAGCCCTGAGTCTGCCGGTTTTGCCATATCCGGCGGCAGTCGCGAGTTCAGCCTGTTCCTTGCGGGCCTGTCCGGCCGACTGCCCAATCATCAGTGCAACATGTTCATGTTCTGTCTGAATTTTTTTGGTTCACAGGAACCGGCTGACACGCCGGTATTTGACGACGTCATGGTGGTAAAAATGATGCGCCTTATCCGCATCATTCGCCGCCTGCGTGAGCTGCAGCGCCTTGCCACAAAAGGGGGAGAAAATGTCTGATGATTTGAACGACGAAATGGCACAGGCCAGTACGGCTTTATTCATTCAGCGCGGCATTGACGCCGCCCGATCGCAGCTCCGTACTGATGAGCCGTCAAACGAGTTCTGTGAGTGCTGCGGTGCTGACATTCCAGATGGCCGCCAGCGTGCGATGCCGGGTGTGAAACTCTGCGCCGGCTGTCAGGACGTGAAGGAGAAAAAGGCCCTACACATGGCTGGCAGTTACCGGGGGGCTCATCATGGCAGATAAGTCAAAACTCACCCGGCGCATCCGTCGCCTGATGGCGCTGGGGACGCAGAACAGCAACGACCATGAAGCCGCCCGGGCGGTTGCGCTGGCCCAGCGCCTCATGCGCCGTCACGGCCTGACTGACGACCAGCTGGCGATGAGTGAAATCAGGGAGTCGGTCTGTGAGCAGCTGACCAGCAACGCCGAGAAAGTGCCTGCCTGGATGAATTCACTGGCCACGGTGGTGTGCATGGCCACGCAGTGCCGGTGCTGGTTTGGCTGGTACGGCTATGTGAATCCGGGCGGACTGCGCATGATACGCCGGTCACTTCATTTTTACGGCTTCGGCGAGCGCCCCGAGCTGGCCCTCTACATCTATACCGTCCTGCAGCGCAAGCTGCGGGCGGCAACCGACAGCCATATGTCTACTTACCGCAAGCGCCGCATTCTCAGGAGCACGCTGCGCGGCCGCGCCGACCAGTTCCGTGAAGGCTGGGTCTCCGGCGTCTGGCAGGTTCTGCAGTCTTTCACTACGCCTGACAGTGAGAATCAGGTGCTGCAGCGCTGGCTGGCGCAGCGGCATTCGGGACAGGCTTTCTCCGCGCTCGTCACGCGCGAGGCGAAAAGCTGTCGCGGCGACATGTCGGCACGCACGGCGGGATGGTTCGCAGGCCGTCAGGCCGAACTCAGTCACGGCCTGGCAGGGGCGCAGGCTAATAAGCAGCTTACGGCGGGAGGCACGCACAATGATTAACACACTCTTATTGGGTGCCTGCCTGTCGGGCTGGCTCTTTGATGCAATCCAGCTGACCAGTCAGGTCACTACGGGAGGTGGTCTGTGAACCAGCAAAACCTTCCCGGCGCGACAGCCAGCATTCTGAGCTCGCTACTGATGGACCTCAAGAGCGGAAATATCCGCCGCTGCGAATCGCTGGGCCTGTCGGTTGAGGAAATTCGGGCGCTCAGCGGCCTCAGCCTCGACGAGCTGCACTATATCGGTCAGTCGAAGGTGTCCGTCCTGGACGTCAAATTCAACCACGAGAACTTCTGGCTGATACTCAACCAGGCCCGCAACGAGCAGGCCCGTATGCTGATGATTGACCGCGCCCTTGAGCTGGGTGGCTCTATGGAGCTGATGGACGAATACTTTGGCATGTCACCCTCCGACGTGAGCAGCCGTCGCCGGCTGATGGGCATCGAGAGCCGTCAGGGCCGGACGCAGTCTCTGACAGAGGAGCAGGATGCGCACCTGTGGAACGAGTGGAAAAACGCCGGTCTGGAGTCGCCGGACTCGCACAAGGCGCTGGAGGCGATGATGCTGGCCGCAGAGCTTCACGGCCTGTCGCTGACCGCCGTGTGGACGAAGGTCTGCCAGTGGTGCCGTGAGGCATCACAGCGGGTTGCCACTTTACCTTTGCTGCGTAAGGAGACCTGATGAGATTAAGTGACTTCACCCGGCGTCAGCAGGTCTCCCCGTCGGTGCGACGCCGGGCTCAGCAACTGTTCCTTGCGGTCTGCAGCGGTAAAAAGGTGTTCCGGCGGCTCGCCCTCAATGGCTACCTCAAAATTGATGTCGGCCCCTACTGGCGGATGCTCAGCAAGGACGGGGGCCGACAGTGGTGGCTGATGGACCATGAGACGTATAACCGTGAAATACGTCGGTAACGGACGACCAGCGATGACCAGACAGTGCCGGGTTTATCCCGGCACTGTGCTGTCTCAGGCATAAGAGGGGAGCAAAAAATGAACATACCCGCCGACAGCATAGTGGCACACACGCTGTCACGTATGGAGAAAAGCCTTGAGCGCAGGGCTGTTAACGGTGAAGCCGGTCAGGAACGGAGCGGCCTGCTGTTTATGGGCAACGTCCACGACGCGTTTCCCCGCCGTTTATTTCTCGACACGCGTCTGTCGCCGCTCGATAAAACCGCCTGGGTGATGATACGCCTTTATGCACAGCAGAATGAGGGGGCGGTGTTTCCGACTTATGACGAGCTGCAGGCGCAGCTGGCCTCGGCACATTCCGACAGGGCCTCGCGGGAAACGGTGAGCCGCACGCTGCTGATGCTGCGGCTCACGGGCTGGATAAGCCTGTGCAAAAAGGTGCGCGACGAGGGCGGCCGGGTTCGCGGCAACATCTATGCCCAGCATGATGAGCCGCTGGGCTACCGTGATGCGGAGACCTTCGACCCGGACTGGCTGACGCTGGTTGAGCAGAGCTGCCAGAGTAAGAACAAGTCCGTGCGCATGACGGCGCTGGCCGTTGTTAACGACATACTCCAGGACAGCGGTATGCGCCACCGCCACAGCCGTCTGGCGTTGATTGAAAGTCGCCTGAATGCTCCGTCAAAGCCGATGGCCATGATGCGTAAAAGCGGCACGGCACGGCCGGGTTCGAAAAACGAACTCAGTCAGAAAACTGCTGAAAAATCTCCTGAAACACTGAGTTCGGAATCCGAACTCAGTCATGCGCAGGGTCGAAAATCACTGAGTACGGAATCCGAACTAAGTAATAAATCAGTCACTTACAACAGAGTTCGAAATTCGAACCGTAACGTACGTTCTTTCACACAGAGTGTGATTAAAGAAACGTACGTTGCTGACCGGCCGGTTCTGCCTGAGAGTTTTCTGGCCATGCTGAGCAACGAAGACCGCCAGATGGTGAGTCAGCAGTTCGGTGTGCTGCCGGTGCCGGTGGCTGAAGGCCTGAGCAGCCTGCTGCAGGCGCAACTGCGCAAAGGCCGCCTGGCAAACCCGGCGGGCTGGATGTTTACCATGCTGAAACGCGCCAGACAGGGCGAGTTCCGGCTGTCTGAAGTTCCTGCGATGCCTTCTGCGCTGCGGACTGCAAAGCCCGTCAGTAGCTCCGCAGAAAGGTCTGCATCGTTCTCTGAGTCAAAAAACAGTGCTCCCCTCCTGCCAGAAAATCGCGCGTCTGCTGAGCAGGTCAGCGCGGCTATTGCTACCATCAGGCAGCAGTTCGTAAAAAAACCGTAATTAACTGGTTGAAAAGTAAACTTGCTGCGGGGCGCAGCAAGCTCAAAAAATAAGCAGCAGATTAAAGCTCAGTCTCAGCTTGCCAGTTGAGACTGCATACCCGTGATTATCGTTATGCAGGTGGAGAATGCCATTGAAGAAAACATTACGGTGCTGATGGGAGTGCTCAGTGAAACGGTGATACAGCAGGCCATAAATTAAACCACAGGCAATTAAATACTGATAATCCGAATCGTCTGCTCTTCGCTTACCAATTATCCTCCATCGAACGTCCGCTTTGTGCCAAAAGCGGACGTTGCTTGCATCATGGAATGTTAGTTTACCGGGAGCAGGTCAGCGCCTCTATGCAGCTAACCCCGCATCTAATGATTTTCTGCATATCGCCATTTTCAAATTTGAAGTCTGATTTATGAAACTGCGTAGTAAGAGATTTGACTGAATGGCCGGATGGCGCGAGTGCAGAACAGCGCCCCAGGGGGAAGGTGTAACGCGCCGTCCGGCACGAGAGGAATTATGAAGGCCATCTGCAATAGAAACAACTTTAAAGAGGAACGCGTTGCAGGTTGCATAACGGATGTTATGAGCGTAGCTCATATGGGCAATTGGGGGGTAATGCCAAATATTTCAACAGGCGTTTAATTAGTCCACCGGGCCTTTAAGTGCAAAAGTATAACTTTATCATGGTTTTAAATGAGATAAGCCATCCCTGAAGATGGCTTATCAAATGCAAATACAGACGCAGTTTTGTAAAAATGTTGCCGCATTAAATGGCACACAACCAAAGTATTTGAACCAATTATACAGCGTTTGTGCGGAATACGCTGACAGCATCCCTCAGGCTTGCGGCCCGGCTTGCAAGTTCATCAGCAGATGATGCAGACTCTTCAACCAGTACGGCATTCTGCTGCGTAACCTGATCCATCTGTGTCACCGCAATATTTATCTGAGATATGCCCGCACTTTGTTCTTCAGAAGAAGATGAAATCTCTCTGACTAATTGAGATGTTTGCTCAATAGCTTCCACGCTTTGCTTAACTTTTTCACCGGCATCCCGGGCCATCGAAATTCCCTGTTCGGCATGCTCAACTGACTGCTCAATCAGTCCTTTGATCTCCTTCGCCGATCCAGCCGATCGCTGTGCCAGTGCCCTGACTTCAGATGCAACAACAGCAAAGCCCTTGCCGTGCTCACCTGCCCGGGCAGCTTCAACGGCTGCATTTAAAGCAAGAATATTCGTCTGAAACGCTATCCCGTCAATAACGGAGATGATTTCTTTAATCTGCCCCGCACTGTTGCTTATTTTTTCCATTGAATCCAGTACTGACTCCATCGCCTCACCGCCTCTTAAGGCCGCACTGGTAGCGGAGTTGGCCATTTCAGCAGCATGGCGCGTGTTATCTGCATTATTGCCGATAATTGACGATAACTGCTCCATACTGGCCGCAGTCTCAGCCAGAGAGGCTGCCTGTTGTTCAGTTCGCGCAGAAAGATCACCATTTCCGCGAGCAATTTCTTCAGATGAGGTAGCAATAGTGACAGCGTTGCTTTTGATGTTTTCAACCGTAAGTGTAAGTCGCTGACTCATTTGCAGTAATGCCTTGAGCAGCCCGGCAGTTTCATTACGTCCTGTCACCGTAAATGTTGACGTAAGGTCACCACCTGCGACTTCAAGCGCCAGCTTTGATGCTGCACTGACAGGTCTGGTAACGGAGCGAATAATAACCAGAGCAAAAATTACTGCCAGCAGGACGATAAAAACAAGAACGGTCAGTAGTGCATATTGTGCATACCGGTGTTCCTTAATCTGCCCATTCAGCATTTCATTCAGTTCATTACCCCCGCCAATGGCGTAGTCGCTGAATTTGTTTATAGCTTTCGTAAAGTGCGCTGCATAGTCCTTAGGATTTTCATTAGCCATGCTATGACTGATAAAAATCGCCTCAGCGGTTTTGAGAGCACTGGTTGCCACCTGAACGGCTGAGTCTGCATCTGCACTGAACTTTTGCTTAAGTGTGTTATCAGATAAAAACAGTTTTTCAGAATCCTGAACAAACAAATTCAGGTTATACGAACCATTACTGATTAAGGACTCCATACGGACAGAGTCTGCTTCACTTATGCTTTCATTTCGGGCAAGAAGGGAAGTGCCGAATGCACGTATTTTCCCAAGGCTTTCGGTCAATTCAGGCAATGATGAAAAATTACTCGTAATTAAACGGTACGTGTTGATATCTGAATCGAGAGAAAGGCCGTAAAAATCCAGCACATCACGGTTCGCGTTCAAAAGGTTGCGGATGAGGAGGGCATGCGCATCAAGACTGGCTGTCAGAGTCAGTTGTGAAGAATCGATTCTCTGCTGTAACTGGCTCCACTGTGTGCGCACATCATTAATTTTGCTGATTATGGCAGCGCTGCCTTCTGTCTTGGCCATATCTTTAGTAATAATGTCAGTGATGTTTTCAATTTCATCCCTGACCTGAACGCGGGACGGTGTTGCTGGATTTTTAGTTGCAATGGCAAGGGCGGTTTCTGCACGATGGCGCTGTATCAAATTGAGTAGGGCTAAAATCCTATTTTCTACGGGTACACCTGTTACCTCCCTTTGCTTGTCCTGAATGTATTTATTACCTTCGGAAACAAAAAGCATGGTAGGAACTGAGAACAGGACAAGGGAAAACAGGCCCAGAATGGCAAATTTAGCGGTAAGACTTATATTGTTAAGAATCTTATTCATTTATAATTCCTGGTGAATTAATTCGTTATAGTGACAATTACAAAAGATACATTTGCAAAGCACCTTAACTTTTTTATCGGTTATTCCTTCATTAACTTTATACCGCATTGTTGATTTACTGCTTTACGGAATAAACTTTAAGTAACGTTAAACAAAGCACTTAAGCTAAATAATCATTTTTTCTCGGGATGAAGTTCTGTTCGCAGCGGCATTAGCCATTGCTGGATTTTCATCTGAGAATTTTTACTGAGATTTGAATGAGTCGGCTGAACTAAATGCGGTTCGCGCACATGTATTATTAATATGTCGCCGAAGGACGTTGTCTCGGGGGTGTAAGGTGAAGCAAAACTATCTGACCTGGCAGGCGCTTTGATCGCTGCGAGTGACCTGCTCCCCGTTGATTAACACACCGCGATGTTAGTAATGTCTTCATAAGCCACATGAGGACATCCCCATGAAGAAGCGTTTTTCCGACGAACAGATCATCAGTATCCTCCGCGAAGCTGAAGCCGGGGTTTCTGCCCGTGAACTCTGCCGCAAGCACGCCATTTCCGATGCCACCTTTTATACCTGGCGTAAGAAGTATGGTGGTATGGAGGTGCCCGAGGTTAAGCGCCTGAAGTCGCTTGAAGAAGAGAACGCCAGACTCAGGAAGCTGCTTGCCGAAGCCATGCTGGATAAGGAGGCACTCCAGGTGGCTCTGGGGCGAAAGTACTGACGACAGACCAGAAGCGGGAAGCCGTTGAGTTTATGTGTGATGCGACCGGTCTGTCGCCACGTCGTGCCTGCAGGCTGACAGGTTTGTCCCTGTCGACCTGCCGCTACGAGGCTCTGCGTCCGGCGACTGATGCGCATTTATCAGAGCGCATCACTGAGTTGGCACTGGAGCGCAGGCGTTTTGGCTACCGCCGCATCTGGCAGTTACTGCGCCGTGAAGGCCTTCATGTTAATCACAAGCGCGTGTACCGCCTTTATCATCTGAGAGGGCTGGGCGTAAAACGCAGACGGCGTCGTAAAGGGCTGGCAACAGAACGTCTGCCGCTGCTCCGCCCGGCGGCGCCCAACCTGACCTGGTCGATGGATTTTGTCATGGACGCGCTCGCCACCGGTCGCAGGCTCAAGTGCCTGACCTGTGTGGACGACTTCACGAAGGAATGCCTGACGGTCACTGTTGCCTTTGGGATTTCAGGCGTGCAGGTGACACACATTCTGGACAGCATTGCGCTGTTTCGAGGCTATCCGGCGACGATAAGAACTGACCAGGGGCCGGAGTTCACCTGCCGCGCACTGGATCAATGGGCTTTTGAGCATGGTGTTGAGTTGCGCTTAATCCAGCCGGGCAAGCCAACGCAGAACGGATTTATTGAGAGCTTTAACGGACGCTTTCGCGATGAATGTCTGAATGAGCACTGGTTCAGCGATATCGTTCACGCCAGGAAAGTCATTAATGACTGGCGGCAGGATTATAACGAGTGTCGTCCACATTCAGCACTAAATTATCAGACGCCATCAGAGTTTGCAGCACGATGGCGGAATGGAAAATGTGAAGGTAAACAAACCGACATTACTAACTGATGGTTGTATCTAATACTGGGGGCAGGTCATAAACGGCATATGTCACACCAGATACCCAGTAATTTTTGTCTGTACGGTAACAACACCCTGAGTAACATGGATTGCACGCTAATTATTACATTATGTATAAAAGCACATTTCTACTGGAAATTAAAAGATTAAATTTTTTTCATTTTGGAAAGAATATTACTCCTATTAGACACATATTCGCGCATTTTAAATTAGCGTATAGTCCTTTCATCCATCTACTTGAGATAATTTTATGTCTGATAATCGTACAGCTCCTTATGCAGCTTTGCTGATGCGCCTGTCTTTAGGTATTTTATTTCTGGCACACTTTGGTTTGAAATTTTTTATTTTTACACCCGCCGGAACCGCTAAGTTTTTTGAATCGTTAGGTTTGCCCGGAGGTCTGGCTTATCTGACGATGGCCGTAGAGTTGATTGGTGGTTTCGCACTTATCCTTGGCATCTACAGCCGAATCGTTGCTATCGCATTGATTCCAATTCTGTTAGGCGCAATTTTTAATGTTCATGGTGCAGCAGGCTTCTTCTTTACAAACACTAATGGAGGCTGGGAATTTCCTGCATTCTGGATTGTCGGTTTAATCGCCCTTTCACTGACCGGAGACGGTAAATTCGCTTTGAAGCCAACAACTTTTAATAAATAACCCCTCTCCAGGGCGAACTATTGTTCGCCCTGCGTCCGTATGTGCTCCTCCCTCACACATTCAAACCTACATTGTATTTAATAGAATATCATCCAATCATTCGCTAAGCTTTAAAAACCCATGGATTCACATGATAATAAATACTATAAAAACCGCAAAGGCATGTTAACCGGTGGTGCTTTGCTTTTTAAATCACCCTTATTTTTTTAATTTATTAACGCATGCTATTGACTAGGTTTTAGCTTTTTATAAAGCGTAAAACCTGAGAGCTAATCAGCGGCGGCGTAAAATTATGATAAAATTAACATTACAGGCACTGATATTTACTAAATTTATGTGAGATAAGCAAGCCTTAAATGGCTCTGTGACAATGCATTAACAACATATGAAAAAATCGGACACTTAATTATAAGCGCCCGGCCGTATAAATTTTATAACGTTAAGCCAAGTGGTTTATTTTTTTATTATTCGCTGATGCATAACTTTCTCTGCGGAATTGTTCAAATGATTATTTGTTATTAATTTCTTCCTGGTATGATAAAACGTTGGTTATCAAGCATATAATCTTTTTCTTCTGGAT
This sequence comes from Pantoea sp. BR_17, assembly GCF_041955125.1. Lineage (NCBI taxonomy): Bacteria > Pseudomonadati > Pseudomonadota > Gammaproteobacteria > Enterobacterales > Erwiniaceae > Pantoea > Pantoea sp. BR_17. Next base: position 185,977 of record NZ_JAVAXT010000010.1, read on the forward strand.
ACTTAAGAATTACGCCAAAATTCATTTGTGCACGTAGTTTCCATGATAAAGGTACGTTCCATCCTGCATGTACTTCTTCATCAATGAGAGGATTATAATGCTGCAGATTTGCTCCAATACCTTTTTCGGTCAGTGCCATCCATACTGCATATTGAGCCATCCCACTACTCTGCTCTGACCATACAGGAAAGCTATCGGAATAACTGGGATACTGCTCCTGAAGATTCTTTACAGTGACCTGGTCTTCAAAAAAAAGAATAGAACCTGCAGCATTCGCAAAGCTGTTAATCCTTTCAGCAGTACTTTCGAATTCTTCTGGTGAAACTAACTTCCTTAACTTTTCACGGGTCATGCTCCATAAAATGGCATGTTCTTTACTAAAGAGTATGACTACTCGTGAGCTTTGTGAATTAAATGCAGAAGGTGCATGCTTTACAGCGCTCTCAACAATTTTGCCTATTTCATGCTGCGATAAGGTGATTTTTGAACCTAATTTATAGATTGATCGGCGTTTTTTCGCCAGGCTAAGAAAGTCAGGGTTAAAAGAGCTTTTATCTGTCTCTTTTTTTCTATCGTTTACCTCTGGAGCAGACTCATATCCGGTGCCAAATATATCTTTCATCCTTTCCATAAAGCTTTTCATGATTTACCTCATAGTTATATAATTAAATTGATGTAGCCCGGGAAGGACTCATTGTCTGCGCCTTTAACTTGCATATTTCATTATTTCAAATCGATCTGATAAAGCTTAGCTGTGATGTGAGTTCTGTTGTTCGTACTGGCCTCAATGATTTTATATAGGGTATTTTCTTGCCTAACTTTTGAAGTTATCTGCTTTTCTGCACTCTCCAGCGTGCTGTCCGTTGCTGTAATACTCCGTGAAGAACCGCTCAGAAAGAGCACACTGATTACAGATGCTAAAATCACCTTATTAATATTTTCCTTTTGGTTTCCATAGCTAGCTCATAGATTACGACTTCTCGCGATATGAAAATTCAAATAAAATGTAATAATTTAAAGACCAGACAATTGCCGGGCCTATTCAGAAACAATATTTGATTAGAGAAGATCCATCATGGATTTTTCAATCATGTTCGTCATCAGGTTAACACGATACCTTAGATATTTTGGCTTCCTGTTTAGAATTAGTATCTTTCCATAACCTTACATTAAAACAACTAAAATAAACCAAAAACAGCCGAAAGAGACAGCATCTGTTACTAGGGGAACCAGGAAATCAATAGAAAACCTATGTTTTTTCATGACAAGTCATTGGCCCTGCGTTTTAGAAAACAATTAATGACTGATTGATTGCACACCACCACCTCGCATAAAAACTCATATAATCAATTGATTAAGTTATGCTATCGTTTTAAACCTTACTTTGAGCAAGGCCTTGGTGTTGATGATCAATTCTAATTAATCGCTAATTATTTCATTCTTTATAAAAACAGGTAAAATTAAAGAGGGATTTATAAATACTTAACCCGAACAAGATAAAAAAGCTCCATCTCATTTTTACAGTTCATCTTTTGCATAATAGCCATAAAGATAAATTAAAAAAACTGATTAATTATCTTTAGACACCTCGTGAATTTGAAAATTCATTTTAATAGCGCAGATTCAAGCTGATCAAGAGCAAACAGAATTCCATAGTTACTCATGGATATATCCTCAGGTAATGGCAGCCAGTAACTGCAGTGATTAATGATCGTTTCACCTGGAGGACATAAGGCGATAATAGGTATATTTTGTATCTGAGCATGATGGACGGCGCGGTCAACGTCATTGTTGCTTATATCTGGTGCCAGTATAAGTAATAAGTCATCTGGCTGAAGCCGGCTTATCGTCATCCGCAGAAGATTATCGTCCGGAATCCATATAATATTCAGCTGTGCATCTTTCAGTCGCTGTATCACCTCCCCGGCCAGAGGGGTATCAGACCCCGCGGCGCCAATTAGAAGTACGCTTCGCGCTTTACGCAAAACTATGGCTGCATCTTGCCAGCAGCGATGATCCGCTGCATTCCACTGCTGCTGAAGAGCAACATTAATTCGCGCCAGCTGTGGTGATATGTTTTTAGCTACACGTTCCAACTGAGCACTTGCAAAGGCCAGACGCATTCGTAAATCACGGATATCGTCACAACCGATTGAGCGGGCGAAGCGTGTGATAGTTGCGGCACTTACTTTAGCGCGAGCAGCCAACTGCTCAATTGTGGCTGATGCGGAAAATTCCACATCCTTCAGGATTGTGCTAGCTACCCGACTCTCCTGGTGACTTAAAAAAACCTGTCGATTGCGGATTACGTCAAGTATCTCTTTAGGCTCATCCTCTCGAACCTGACCTGCCTGCCGCAACTGAAGTAAAAAGTCATCTAAATCCCGGCATCCAGCGGAAAGTACAAACCGCGATAAAACATCCGGACTGACACCTGTCTGCACTAACAAGCTTTCCTGAGTCGCCGTGGCCAGTTCAGGCAAACTTCTCAGAATGAACCGTGCAAGTTTCGATTCCTGAGCATCGAAACTCTGCGAAGGTTGTTGTAAATGCCAAAGTAAGTCCATTGTCTGCCTCTCCACCTTCAGTTGAGTTGCTATTGTGCTTGAAAAAAAATTTCACTGTGGGTTTTTTTAGCTCATTTTATCCGCTAAGCCAGTTCAAAACGAGGTTTTGTGAACAAAACCAGTTGATGCATGTCACACATATGAAAATTTTTTTCAACAAATATAACTATTTATCTAACTGAATTTATTAAAGAATAATTTTTATATTGGAAATTGATCTGATGTTAAGGGATTTACAGCTGTCCGGATTTCCAGCACTAATAGCTCCCTCAACTCACAGGGAGCAAAAGATGGAAATACTACTTTGTTGTGCCGCAGGAATGTCTACCAGCATGCTGGTAAGCAAGATGCTTGACGTTGTCAGGGACAGGGGGCTGGAAGTGAATATAAGAGCTATTCCAGTGGCTGATTTCGAACGCTCGTTCAAAGAAGCTGACGTGATTCTGCTGGGACCTCAGGTTCAGTATGAAGCGGCACGTCTGTCGGAAATTGCTGCTCCTCTGGGCAAGCCTGTAGCCGTCATTGACATGATGGACTACGGAATGATGCGAGGCGAGAAGGTGCTGGATAAAGCGCTGGCACTTCACACGGTCTGATGGTCCCTGATAACGAACCGCATATAACTGATTAATTTTTAAATTTCTGAGGGAACGTTCATGCCTGAGAATGATGATCTAGATCTTGAGGAAGCAATCATGCTTCTGCTCGTGCAAGCAGGAGCTGCGCGCAGTGCGGCACTCGCTGCGCTTCGTCTGGCACGTGATAACGATTTTACTGCAGCCCAGCTACAGCTCAATGACTCGAAAGAGAGCATTCGTATTGCACACAAGCAACAGACCGCACTGATAAGTGAAGATGGCGGTAGCGGTAAACTGCCGGTCACACTGGTTCTCGTCCATGCTCAGGACCATCTGATGAATGCAATGCTGATTCAGGATCTGGCATCTGAAATTATCGAACTTTACCGTCGTTCAGCAACAGGAGGCAGTCATGTTTAAAATCGCTATTATTGGCGGTGGCAGCAGCTATACACCAGAGCTGATAGAAGGAATTATTAACCGCTACCATCAGTTACCTGTAACTGAGCTGGCTCTCGTAGATACAGAGCAGGGACGCGAGAAAGTCAGTATTATTGCCGATCTGACGAAGCGCATGCTTGATAAAAACAATCTCAGACACGTAAAAGTCAGCGTTCATTTTTCACTGGATGAAGCTATATCTGGCTCAAGTTTTGTATTAACTCAGCTTCGGGTAGGCCAGCTGGCTGCGCGCGCCGTCGATGAGCGTCTGGGGTTGAAATATGGTTTCTTGGGGCAGGAAACTACTGGCGTCGGCGGATTTGCTAAGGCACTGCGAACCATTCCGGTATTACTGGAGATCGCACGCACAGTGGAAATGCTTGCACCGGATGCTTTCATCATCAACTTTACTAATCCCGCCGGCATTGTCACAGAAGCAGTTTCCCGATATAGCAAAGCCAAGGTTATTGGTGTCTGTAATGTACCGATTAACATGCAGCATATGATCGCCGATATGCTCAAAGCACCCTGGGATGAAGTTTATCTTCGCTTTGCAGGCCTCAATCATCTGGTATGGGTAACACAGGTAACATTGCGTGGCGAGGATGTGACAGACCAGGTCATCACACGGTTATGTGATGGCGAATCACTGACTATGAATAACATTAAAGAACTGCCATGGTCGCCAGCGTTTCTGCGCGCGCTGGGTGCGATACCCTGTCCCTACCACCGATATTACTGGCAGACTCCGCAAATGCTGGCTGAAGAGCAGAAGAAAGCACAGGACGGGAATCCGGGCACAAGGGCTGAGCAGGTTATGAAGGTAGAGGCTGAATTGTTTGAGCTTTATGCCGATCCTCATCTTGCCCATAAACCTGAGCAGCTGAGCTTCCGTGGCGGCGCCTACTATTCAGAAGTCGCAATAGAGGTGATCAGTTCTATTTATAATAATAGCGGTCAAAATCTGGTTGTTAATTGCCGAAATAATGGCGCTATACAGGGACTTCCTGACTCTTCTGTAGTGGAAACTAACTGTATTGTTGATGCTCAGGGAGCACATCCCATCACCTATGGTTCATTACCGCCCGTCATGAATGGCCTGACGCAGCAGATCAAGGCCTTTGAGCAGTTAACTATCGAGGCGGCTGTACATGGCGATCGTCATCAGGCACTTCTGGCTCTTTTAGGAAACCCGTTAGTGGGTGACATTGTCAGTGCAGAAGCGCTACTGGATGAAGTACTCACGCTTAACAAAGCCTGGCTTCCACAGTTCTCATCCCATTGATATCAGGCCCTGATCCCTGAGGAGGCGCCATGTCCAGTCGTCAGTCATTTATTGAACGTAATGTGTTACCCGTTGCGCTTAAAATTGCAGGTCAAAAACACCTGTTGTCCGTGCGTGATGGCATCATACTCAACATGCCATTTATGCTGATAGGAAGTTTCTTTCTCATTTTTGCCTATTTGCCCGTACCTGCCTGGGGGCATCTAATGGCTGATCTTTTTGGCGATAGTTGGCAAAGCAAGCTGCTTTACCCAGTCAAAGCCACCTATGACATTATGGCGCTGCTCTCCAGTTTTGGTATTGCTTACAGATTAGCAGAGAAATACCGTACCCTGGATCCACTGACCAGCGGGGCGATGTCTTTAGTAGCATTTGTAATGACAATACCGCAGCATACGCTGTTTGCACCTGTAGTCGGCGCACCGGCTAGCTTAGTAACTGGCGTACTGCCGATTGCGATGGTCGGAAGCCAGGGATTATTCGTTGCGATTCTGAATGCCATTCTCTCCACCGAGATTTATCGGTTCATTCATAACCGTAACCTGGTTATCGCCATGCCTGAAGGCGTACCGCCCGCTGTGGCAAAATCCTTTCTGGCACTGATTCCGGGTTTTTGCGTACTGGCAGTGGTTTTACTCATCCGGCTGGCTGTTGAGGCTTCTCCATTTGGTGACGTGAATAGCCTGGTTACGACTGTAATTGGTATACCGATGCATCATATCGGAGGAACGCTTCCAGGAATGATTTTTTCCGTACTGTTAATTGGTATTCTCTGGACGCTGGGTTTACACGGCGACGCGATCGTACTGGTATTTATACAGCCTGTCTGGTTATCAAACATGAGTGAAAATCTGGAGGCATTCCAGAATAACCTGCCAATCCCTCATATTTTCACCCAGCAGTTCTATGATTTATGGATTGCGCCCGGTGGGACAGGCGCCTTACTGGGTTTAGCCATTTTTATGATTATTCGTGCCCGCAGTCGTCAGCTCAGACAGCTCGGGAAAATTGCCGGCCCAGCGGCACTGTTTAATATCAGTGAACCACTCGTTTTCGGTCTTCCTCTCGTTCTTAATCCCTACTTTTTTGTACCCTTTATCATCACACCGGTACTACTGGTCATTATTTCCTGGCTGGCAATGAGTACGGGGCTTGTTGCCCTTCCTGCTGGAATTGCGCTTCCCTTTACCACACCAATATTTATCAGCGGCTATCTGGCAACCGGCGGGCACATTTCAGGCACCGTATTACAGATCGTTAATCTGACTGTTTCGATGGTGATTTACTATCCATTCTTTCGGGCATGGGATCAGTTAAAACTGCGTGAAGAACAAAAAACAGCAGAGGTGGTTTCACAAAACCTGGCTGAAAGTAAAAGCTGAAATAGGTAACTGGTTAAAACCTGTAAATGTCAGGGGGTGTTTAAGCTTATATGCCTTCTCATTAAGTGCTTAAAACCGGTGGACACAGAACCTAGAGAGTTTGGGATGTAGATGACAAAGGGATTTGAACACTGTCTACTGTGGATTAAGAGGGGGAGCAGGAGAAACAACTCCCTCTTGATAATTTATAATCCTGATGAGGCCGAGTGTCATAATTTAACGCGGTCTGTAAGTAGTCCCTGATAAGAATTACCTGAATACCTGAATGTAAGCCATTGTTTTGTAGTTCTTTAATTGAGAAATATTGTAGGTGGGTATAACGTTATAGCATTACTCAGATAGGTTAATTTATTTACATTGAGGATTTATGGAAAGGATTGATTGTGACCGTATGTTCATTGCCGTGATGGAGACGGGCAGTTTTGCGGCCGCAGCTAAGCGCCTTGATGTCAGCCCTGGGCAGGCCTCAAAAATGATTTCGCGTCTTGAGCGTGACTTAAGTGTCAATCTGATTAACCGCAGCACGCGATTTTTAGCACCTACCGAGGTTGGCCGGGACTATTATGAACAAATAAGACAGTTAATTGCGAGCTACGATGCTCTAAATGACTCCATACTAAATTCCTCCAAAGCCCCCTCTGGGGTTTTACGCATTTCTGCACCCGTTACGTTTGGAACACAACAGTTACCTGATGTGCTGATTAAGTTTGTCAGCCAATATCCTGATATAGAACTCGATGTACGTTTTGCTGATCATTTGGTAAATATCATTGATGAGGGATTTGACCTTGCCCTAAGAATCGGAAATTTAGAAGACAGTAGTCTTGTTGCCAGGAAAATTGGCAACATCAGAATCGTGTTAGTCGCTTCGCCCGCATATCTAAGTTCACGCGGTATACCGGAAAGCTGGGAAGAGCTCAGTTCTCATAATTGCATTGTTGATACTAACTTCCGCGAACCTTTTCTCTGGCCTTTTCGGGATAAAGGCAGACTGGAGGTCGTACAGGCTGTTCAGGGCAAGCTCAAGTTTTCTAACGCTGAAGTCTGTTTAAACGCTTCCATAGCCGGGTTAGGCATCTCCCGCCTCCCGCTGTTCGTTGTCAGTGACGCCATTAAAACAGGTAAGCTCACAACGGTTCTTGCAGAGTATGAAGCGCCGCCTCTGGGGCTTTATGTTGTTTACCCAGCGGCAAGGTATATTGCGCACAAGTCCCGTGTGTTTATAGATTTCCTGAAAGAAATGCATGCTGAGAATCCAGACTCATAAGGACTATGAAAATCATTTCAATACCATTAATAAACCTTTCAGTCTGCGCGCTCGATGTCCTACAGAGTTACGCTCTTACTGACTGGGTACTACCGTTGTTTTGTGTGCAGTAGCGTTTTCTGGCTGCACGATGAAAACCTTGTTGGGTAACGATCTACATTTTAGCCTGAAATCTCTGTATACCAATCCTCATGGCACCGCTTTCAACAACTTTTTATCATGAACAGGAATACGCGGGGTCTGGTAGTAAAATTTGAACTGTATTTTGTAAACCTGATCTTAACTTTGAGTCGCATTGCCAGTAGGAAATAATTGATGAACATCAGTCATTTTGACTTACACACGCTGCGCTTGTTCGTTACTGCCGCTGACTGCAAAAGTCTGACCAGGACGGCAGAAATCTGCAGTATCACGCTTTCTGCGGTCAGTAAACGCATCACTGATCTTGAACGCAATGTGAACTGTAAATTGTTCATCAGGAATCCCCGCGGCATTGAACTTACTACCGCTGGTTTAGGTCTTCTTCGTCATGCCCGGGCCCTGCTGGACAGTGTTAATTCAATGGCGAGCGAACTTAATGATTATTCACGGGGCGCGATAGGTCATGTGCGCGTGGCGGCGAACGTTTCAGCCGTTATCCAGTATCTGCCTGAAGATTTAGCCGCATTCTTTGAGTCAAACACTGGCATCAAAATTTATCTTGAGGAGGCACTGAGCGATGCGATCGTTAATTCAGTTGATTCCGGCCGTGTAGATATCGGCATCTTCGCAGATAACGTTGATGCGACGATGCTCAGGACTTTTCCATGGCGCCAGGACCGGCTTGTTCTCTTAGTGCCAACAGCTCATCCTCTCGCCCTGAATGACGAACTCTGGTTTGAAGATACCCTTGCCTGGGATTATGTAGCGTTGAATCAGGGAAGTTCACTGCTCAGACGGATAACGGACACAGCCGTTAGCATGGGTCGTTTATTAAAAGTCAGCATTCAGGTTACCAGTTTTGATGCAGTGTGCCGCATGATTCAGGCCGGGTTAGGTATAGGTATTTTACCTCTGCAAGCCATCACGCCTGCCCTTCTTGGTTCGTCACTGAAAGCCATCACACTGAAAGATGACTGGGCGTTACGAACGCTGCGTATTGGCGTTAATTCCAGAAAAAAACTGCATCCCGAGGCCAGTAAGCTTCTGGAGTTTTTGATGAATGTCCCAGATTCAGCATTTACTGCAACACGCTAGAGTTCCCTTTTTTACAAGTGAGAAGAAGATCTTTCTATTTTAATACTCTAAAAATCAATACTTTGACTTAAACCAAATTTAATAACCTTTTCTGCCTTTCCATCGAGGAAAGGGTTACTGAAAAAAAGTTAATTCTCATACTTTATGCGAGGAGCAATGCTTTCTCATGTTACGGAAACGTGAATGGAGGAAGCATGGCTTTACCACTTGAAGGGTTGCGCATTATTGAAATGGGTCAGCTTATTGCCGGGCCGATGGCTGGCCGAATGCTGGCTGAATTTGGTGCTGATGTCATAAAGATTGAGCCCCCCGGCGAAGGTGATCCTTTGCGTAAGTGGCGCATGTTGCATAACGGAACATCTGTCTGGTGGGCAGCACAGTCGCGCAATAAACGCTCAGTTACGCTGGATTTGCGGCAGCCAGAAGGCCAGCAGATTGCAATGTCACTGCTCAGCACTGCTGATGTACTGATTGAAAACTTCCGTCCTGGCACGCTGGAAAAGTGGGGACTCGGCTGGGAGACCTTACACGCCAGTAACCCCGGCCTTATCGTTTTGAGTGTTTCAGGTTATGGACAAACGGGCCCTTATCGCGATCGGCCTGGCTTCGGCGTAATTGGTGAAGCGATGGGCGGCTTACGTCATCTTTCGGGTGAACCTGACAGAACGCCGGTACGCGTTGGTGTATCCATCGGTGACTCTCTTTCCGCCCTGCACGGTGTCATAGGCGTTTTACTTGCCCTGCAAAGTCGGCAAAAGACTGGTAATGGTCAGCAGGTTGACGTAGCACTGTATGAATCTGTCTTTAACATGATGGAGAGCCTGATCCCTGAGTACTCTGTATTTGAGCATGTTCGTCAGCCCGCCGGCAGTAGCCTGCCGGGTATAGCGCCAACGAATGCTTACCGCTGTAAAGACGGCAAATACGCCCTTATTGCTGGAAATGGAGACTCTATTTTTCAGCGCCTGATGCAAATCATTGAACGTCCGGATCTTGCTGCCGATACGGCACTGGCACACAACGACGGGCGTGTAAAGCAGGTCGAAATGCTGGATGCGGCGATTGAAGAATGGACTCATCAGCGCACCCTCCAGGAAGTGCTGACCTCGTTAAATGAGAGCGGTATCCCGGCCGGAAAAATTTATGACGCCGCAGACATCGCTAATGACCCTCATTATAAAGCGCGCGACATGCTTTTATCGGCAAAACTGCCTGACGGCAAGCCGGTTATTCTCCCTGGCGTCATCCCTAAACTGTTATCCACTCCCGGAAGCGTCAGGCATGCGGCTCCCGAGCTGGGTCAGCACACGCAAGTTGTACTGTCTGAACTGGGTATTGATGCGGAGCAATGCATCATTCTGAGAGAAAAGGGGGTCATATGACGCCGAATCAACGATCTTCAGCCAGACACATTTATATACAGGAAGTCTGTCCGCGGGACGGGTTACAAAATGAGGTCATATTTGTAGAAACTAAGGACAAGATTGCGTTAATCGATCGCCTTAGTCAGTGCGGCTTCGCTAAGGTGGAGGTAACGTCATTTACCTCTCCTAGAGCTATACCGGCGTTGAAAGATGCTGAGGCTGTGATGAATGGGATCCGTCGAATGTCAGGCGTCGAGTACAGCGTGCTGGTACCAAATCTTCGTGGCGCGCAACGTGCCCTGGCATGCCGGATTGATGAAGCAAACCTGGTCATGTCTGCGAGCGAGAGCCATAACAATACGAATCTTCGGATGGGCAGAGAAGCATCTTTCCTGCAGCTGAGCCAGGTTATTCACGAACTGAGTAACACGTCTGTTGCGATTAATGTTTCCCTGTCAGCTGCTTTTGGTTGCCCGTTTGAAGGCGACGTACCGGAAAGTACAGTTCTGAACTTTGTCGACCGCTTCGCCAGTCTTGGCGTTCGCGGCGTTACGCTATGTGATACCACGGGAATGGCGTTTCCTACCCAGGTAGCTTTACTGAGCCGGATGATAAAACAGCGTTTTCCGCATTTAGAAATAACCCTGCACTTTCATGACACTCGCGGACTCGCGCTGGCTAATACCGTAGCTGCACTATCTGAAGGTATTGACCGCTTTGATTCATCAGCAGGTGGCCTCGGTGGGTGCCCCTACGCCCCGGGCGCCAGCGGCAATGTCTGTACAGAGGATATGGTGCATATGCTTGAACTGATGGGTTATGAGACCAACGTGGATTTGTCTGCTCTTCTCGGTATATCACGTGACCTTGAGCCACTTATTGGTCATAAAATTCATGGCGCAGTTCTAAAAGCCGGCCAGCGCTCTGACTTACATCAGATGCCTGCATCGCTGGAACAAAATTTTAATAGCTGTATAAAACAGGGAGACCAACATGCTTGACCATATTGACCATATTGTAATTACCACACGGGATATCAAAGCCTGTACTCATTTCTATACTCACGTACTGGGCATGAAACTGCACCAGTTTGGAGAAAACAGAATTGCCTTCACATTTGGCCAACAAAAAATAAATGTCCATGAATATGGCAAAGAAATAGATCCTAAAGCACACCTTCCTGTGCCGGGCTCGCTGGATATTTGCCTGATAAGTTCTTATCCCGTTGAAAAAATAAAGGCTCATCTTGAACAGTTCGACGTGGAACTTGTTGAAGGGCCGGTAACGCGCACTGGGGCTTGCGGCCCCATTACGTCATTCTATATTCGTGATCCCGACCTCAATCTGATTGAGATCTCTCGGTATCAAAATCAGTAACCGGGGGCAGTATGAAAATTGTGACACTGGATGCCGGAACATTGCCCGTTCGGTTAGAAAAACCTGAGAGCTGCGATAGCTGGATTTACCGGGAAAGTACACGAGAAGAAGATGTCGTTTCGGTACTGGATAATGCAGAAATCGTTATCACCAACAAAGTCCCGCTAAGAAAAACTTCTCTGGAGAAGTTGCCCTCTCTGCGCTTTATCTGCGTCGCAGCCACTGGCTATGACTGTATCGATACAGATTATTGCCGGGAGCACGGAATCATGGTCAGTAATGTACCGGGCTACTCCACTCGTAGCGTCTCTGAAAGCGTGATTGCTTCTGTCTTTGCTCTCAGGCGTCATCTTATTGAGTATTACTGCGCGTCTCGTATCGAGTGGAGCCTGTCTTCGCATTTTTGCCTGCACAAGTCGCCCATCGGCGATATTCAGGAGACCACACTTGGCGTTATCGGACGTGGAGATATCGGCTGTGCAGTTGCCCGTCTCGCCAGAGCGTTAGGCATGAATGTGTTATTTGCAGAACGGCCCGGACAGCTCAATGTGCGGGAAGGCTATACACTTTTTGATGACGTAATTTCGCAGAGCGATATTCTGACATTACATTGCCCACTCACCGCCGAAACGCACCAGATCATCAATCGGGATGTGCTTGTACGAATGAAGTCCAGTGCTCTGATCATAAATACGGCCAGAGGAGCGTTAATCAATGAGGGCGATCTGGCTGATGCTCTTAACGAAGGGAAAATAGCAGGTGCGGCACTGGATGTACTTGATAAAGAGCCCCCCTGTCCAGACAACAAAATTCTTCATGTTAAGCATAAAAACCTTTTAATTACACCCCATATTGCCTGGGCAAGTCAGACCGGTGCAAATAACCTTATTAAAGGAATTAATTTTAATCTGGCTGGTTTTTTTGCAGGCAAAATAAAAAACCGAGTCGCCTGAAAAGAAAGGCGTGCATGGCACGCCTTTTATTTACCCTACAAACATTCAATGTCACCCGAGGAAATATTATGTCTCAGAACATCGCTGCCTCGAAAAAAAATAAATGGTATAAGCATCTATATATTCAGGTCATCATTGCAATTATTATTGGTATAGGAATAGGGCACTTTTATCCTGGTGTTGGCGTTGATTTAAAGCCCTTTGGTGATACGTTTATAAAGCTGATTCGGCTTCTCATCGCCCCCATTATTTTTTGTACGATAGTCAGCGGCATTGCCAGTATGAAAAGCCTGAAGAGCGTCGGTCAGGTAGGCTGGAAATCGCTGGTTTATTTTGAAGTGTTGACCACGCTTGCGCTCATTATTGGATTAATCGGTGTTAACCTGATGGAGCCAGGAAAGGGAATGCATATCAATCCCGCATCGCTGGATGGCGGAGCTATTGCTTCATATACACAAGCTGCCCATGAACAATCTGTTACCGGCTTCCTGACACATATTATCCCTGAAACCGTCTTTGGTGCGTTTGCTGAAGGGAATATTCTGCAGGTACTTTTTATCTCGATCCTGTTTGCTTTTGGTCTTCAGCTACTTGGAGATTCAGGCAGGTCACTGCTTAACACCATTGATTTGATTGCCAAAACTTTTTTCCGCATGCTTAAAATTGTGATGTATGTTGCTCCGCTAGGCGCTATGGGCGCCATGGCGTTTACCATCGGTAAATATGGCGTAGCCTCTCTCTCATCTTATGGTGCGCTGCTGGTATGTTATTACCTGACCGGACTGTTTTTTGTTTTTGTGATACTTAACTTAGTCGCAAGGCTATGTGGTTTTAGCTTGTGGCGCTTTCTGCAATACATTCGCGAAGAGCTGGCACTGGTTTTAGGTACGTCTTCGTCTGAATCAGCTTTGCCCCGCCTGATGACAAAGCTGGAAAAACTCGGCTGCGATAAACCAGTGGTGGGTCTGGTTGTTCCCTCTGGTTATTGTTTTAACCTGGACGGAAGCTGTATCAACATGACAGTACTGGTTGTATTTATTGCTCAGGCACTGGATATTCACCTGTCAATCTCGCATCAAATCTCCCTTCTGGTTATTCTTTTGCTGACCTCTAAAGGGGCGGCAAGTGTCAGCGGAGGCGCATTTATAACGCTTGCCGCCACTCTGGGGTCGATGAATAGTGTTCCGGCTGCGGGTCTGGTACTGGTCCTTGGCGTATATCGTTTTATTTCCGAAGGCGGAGCGCTGATTAATGTTATTGGCAACGGTATTGCTACTCTCGTGATCTCACGGTGGAACGGCTCGCTTGATATAGCGAAACTACACAGTGAACTGGGAACCCCTGTTGCGGGATGTTCTCTTGAAAAAAACTGTGTTACCTCGGAATCGGTGCATAAATACTCTAAAGGTGAGAACTGATTATCGCCCTGATGAGCAGAAACCCCACTTCTTAATCGCTGTCTAAAATTCTGATGCATATATGAAAGCTGATCCCTGAACCCGCTTAACTTCCGGCCGGTATACAGGGAAACGCTTTCGACGGGGCTGTTTGCCGTTCACCGTCTTCACTGTATGTCACCCGGAATCTCTCTGAAACATCGCAGAGCCGCAGTAAATTTCTTTTGAAAATGCACTCACGCAACAAGCAACTGATACGATTATTTTTTCCAGATAGTTCAATACCGGCTGACAAATCTGAATCGCACGCTTCAGTTCGCCCTCCTGACTTAACACGACTGTGCCAGGCCATATGGTTACTGCCTCACACAAGAGTCTTTAATACAAAATTGCGTAGCACCGGAGAAGTGTCTGCCCGTCTGAACGCAAGAGCCAGTTTAGCCACCGGTGCTTCATTATCAATCTTACGGAATACGACCCCCTTGACCTTAACCTGCGCCATTGAGGCAGGTACTACTGACACCCCCATTTCTGCTGCAACCAAATTAATTACTGAAGCGATTTGAGGTACAAGTTGTGCGATATTGGGTTCAAATCCTGATTTGCGGCATGCTTCAATAACAGAATCATAAAGTGTGGGGCCAATCTCCCGTGGAAATAACAGAAAATCGTTATCGTGCAATGCGCTAAGTGCAATTGATGTCTTCGATGCAGCAGGATGATTTTCTGGCAGCACCAGCACCATTGATTCCTCAGAGAGCAGGTGTAACTGAAAGCGGTCGCTACCTGTAAACCCGGGTCGCAGAAATACTGCATCCAGCGAACCTTCACTTAAACCATCAACCAGTCTGGTCGTATTACCTTCCTCCAGCTGGAGTCGTACTTCAGGATAAGTACGCCGGAATGCTCTGATAGCGGACGGAACCAGGCTGTTAAACGCTGCAGATGCCGTAAAACCGACTCTCAGTAAACCCAGCTCACCCCGTACAGCCCTCTGTGCAGCACGGGTGGCACGTTCAGCAATGCCGGGTATGTCTTTAACAACCGACAGAAACGCCTCGCCTGCTTCTGTCAGCTCCGCTCCATAAGGCATGCGCCTGAACAAAATCGCACCCAGTTCATTTTCAAGATCTTTAATCTGCTGGCTGAGTGGGGGCTGGGCTATACCCATCCTTGTAGCCGCTCGGGTAAAGTGCCGCTCCTCTGCTACTGCCAGAAAATAGCGAATATGACGCAGTTCCATCATCATCTCCAAAAGATATCAAGAATGCTTATATCATATATTAGATAGATGCCAAACTTGGGCGCAGACTTAACGTTACAGGAGGAACGTTATGTCTAAACATCCGAAATACCCTATGCGTAGTTGGTTATTCACACCCGCCACCCGACCAGAACGCTTTAGTCACGCGGCTGAAACTGGTGCCGATATTGCAATCATCGATCTGGAAGATTCCGTATCATCTGCAGACAAAATAGCGGCGAGACAAACTGCGATAACGCACATAAAATCCCGCCGTTCCCAAGACCTGCCACTGGCGCTCCGGATTAATGGGCTGGATACACTGGCCGGAATTGAGGATCTTTGTGACCTGCTTAACCATGGATCACAACCGGATTATCTGATTCTGCCTAAAACGGAGTCTGCAAGTCATTTACAGATACTGGACCGCCTGCTGACGTCCGCGGGAGCACATACTTCTTTAATCGGTCTGATTGAGTCTTTACGAGGCCTGAACGCAGTAGAAACTATTGCAAAGGCTACCCCCAGACTAACAGGACTGATGTTTGGTGCTGCTGATATGGCTGCCGATATTGGTTCAGCTGTAATCTGGGAACCACTGATGAATGCCCGAAGCCGTATCGTCAACGCCTGTTCTGCCAGCGGTATCATCGCTATCGATGCACCTTTCTTCAATATTCATGACCAGAAAGGGCTGGAAGCTGAAGTTAATAAAGCAATTATGTTTGGCTTTACCGCAAAGGCTGCCATACATCCGGCTCACATAAGTGCCATCAATACTCTTTTTACTCCCACAGAAGCAGAAATCACGCGGGCACGTTCAGCTCTGACCGAAAACGCCAAAGGCGTTGGCATCCTGAACGGGATGATGGTTGATGAGGCTGTTGCACGTCAGGCGCGACGCATTCTTTCCCGTGCAGGCCTGTCAGCCTGATTTCAAATACCTGGAGAAATTATGGACTCTTTACTACCTGCGTATAAGGCGGTGGGCGAACGTCGCTTCCGCGAAACTTCTGGTCTCTACTGGGAAGATTTTATTCCTGGCGATGTATTTGAACACCGCCCAGGCAGGACGGTGCTTGATACCGATAATGTGTGGTTTACTCTTCTCACTCTCAATGTCCAGCAGGTCCATTTTGATGCGGCCTATGCCAGTAAAACGGAATGGCAAAAGCTTCTGGTTGACTCAACCTTCACGCTTGCACTTCTCACCGGAATGAGCGTGCGAACAGTGAGTGCTAAAGTAGTGGCAAACCTCGGCTGGAACAATGTCAAAGCTTCGCATCCCGTCTTTGCGGGTGACACGCTTTATGCAGAAAGTACGGTGCTGGATAAACGCGTCTCTAAAAGCCGCCCCGGACAGGGAATTGTGACAGTGAGTACGCGCGGAATTAATCAGAAAGGCACTGAAGTCATGAGCTTTGAGCGCACCATGCTGGTTTATCGTCGCGGCCATTCACCTGAAGAAGCAACCGGATACTGAGGAGTTCATTTATGGACATCAATGCACTCTATGCAGAGAAACTTACCACGCCTGATGAAGCTGTATGTGTCATTCCGTCAGGCTCGCGCCTGTCAATGGGAATGTATGCCGGAGAACCCCCCGCCTTACTGAATGCTCTGGCAAAAAGGGCTGAGCGAGGCGAAGTAGGTGATCTCCGGGTGTATTACTATGAAACAGCTAAGATCGCTGGTGACACCATCCTTCGTTACGAATTAAACGACAGGATAAAGCCTTACAGTATGTTTATCACTGGCGTAGAACGTGCCCTTATTCGTTGTGGCCTGGAGGATGGCGGACGTAAGGTCATTAACTATGTGCCTTCGAATTTCCATCAGGCCCCCCGCCTTTTGACTGATGAAATTGGAATCGATACGTTCGTGCATACCGTATCTCCGATGGATCAGCATGGTTACTTCAGTTTAGGCACAGGTAATGACTATTCTTCCCGTATTGCCCGATCCGCACGCAAACTTATCCTTGAGGTCAATAGCCACATGCCGCGCGTACAGGGAGACGGCGCAGAGATACATATTTCAGAAGTTGATGCGGTCGTTGAAAACCATGTTTCACTTATCGAACTGCCAACACGTTCTGCCAGTACTGAAGATAAGGCAATCAGTAACATAATAGCAGGGCTTGTTCCGGATGGAGCCTGCCTGCAAATGGGCGTAGGTGCGTTACCAAACCTTGTCTGCGCAGCTTTACGTGAAAGAAATGACCTCGGTATTCATACTGAAGCGCTGAATCCCGGGCTGGTTGAACTGGTAAAAGCTGGCGTAGTAACGAACCGGCGAAAAAATATTGACCGTGGCAAGTCGGTGTTTACCTTTGCTATGGGGCAAAAGGCAATGTATGACTATCTTGACGGTAATCCTTCCGTATTCAGCCGGCCGGTGGATTATGTTAATGATCCACGCATCATTGCCCGGAACGACAATGTCGTCTCGATTAATGCCACCCTGCAAATTGATCTGACCGGTGCCTGTAATTCGGAACACATGCTCGGTCATCAGTACAGTGCATCAGGCGGGCAGCTTGATTTTGTCAGAGGGGCATATGCCTCCAGAGGTGGTCGATCCATAATTGCGGCCCGGTCGACTGCGGCAAAAGGAGCTGTTTCCCGCATAGTTCCCCAGCTGGATGGTCCGGTTACGACACCGCGTACAGACACACACTTCATTGTGACTGAATATGGCAGTGCTAACCTTAAGGGGTTGTCATCAACGGAGCGGGCCCTGCGTATCATCGAACTGGCCCATCCTGATTTCAGGGATGAGCTGACCCTTGCAGCCAGAAAAATGTATCTGATTTAAGATATTGGTAATGACCTGAACTGGTGATAACCAGAACTCTTCATTGAATGCTAAACGTTTTATCAGCAATGTGGCAGAGAGCCTGAGTCATGCTCAAAAGCTAATCAGATGTCACAGAGAAATCAAAAGTGTTTTTGTGCGATATGAACAAATCAGGGTCTCTTAGAGGCCCTCTAATATTTCATTGATTGTTACTCGCCTCCGGAGCATAACCTCATGGGCACCTCACGCCATATTGCGTGATATAAGACTTATAGCCGCCCGGCACTCCTTGCATCCGGCCACCTTTAAAGTCGTTAATTTCCACATCAGGACGCGCAGAAAGCAGCAGGGGCATATCAGACTCAGCCGTGCCGTCTGCAATGGCACCACGGCAGACCTGGTTCCGACATTCACTCAAGGTCGCCCATTTTACGCCTGACCAGTCGAAATGATTTTGCTTTCAAAGGCCATCCATCATAGCCTGGATATTACTGCTCAGCGCCTTCCACGGCAGACTGCGGGTAGAGTTGGCCAGCCACAGGTCGTACAGCCAGTCACAGGTTCGACCATTAGCTCAGTATCATCGCGTAGGGGCTTTTCAGTTATAGCCAGCGAAATTCGCGAATAGGCAGGCAGACAGGCAGAACAGCTGAAATAACCGCAAACATAAGCTGCATCCAGATTCGTCTGGATTCCTCCTCACGTCTACAATACGAATTAAATCATCTGCTTTTTTAATGAGCACACATACTATTTTACTCAAAAAATTTGTTCTTATTAAGCGGAGAACGAAATTTTGAAGCACTGCACTTGGATCATTTATCGCTCAGTTAAACCTTCCGCTCTTGGTACAAAACAGACATTAGCTATCAGCTTACATATTTAACTTTAAACCGTGCGGGGGTGGTGCCAAATACCCTGCGGAATAACGCAATAAAGGCACTAACATTGTCATACCCAAGCTCCAGTGCAACTGTCGTCACTTGCTTACCCGCAGCCAGGAGTTCAAGAGCCTTGAGTAACCGTATGCGCTGTCGCCATTCATTAAAGCTAAAACCGGTTTCAGCACTGAATCGACGTGTAAGTGTGCGTGATGACACTCCAGCCCAGTATGCCCATTCCTCCAGTCTCCGGCCGTCGTCTGGGTTATCTGACAGCGCCTGTGCAACTCTGAGGAGCCGAATATCCTTGCGGCATTGGCAGCCCAAGATTAACCTTAGGAAGAGTTCCTATTTCATCGAGGATAACGCCACATAAACGTTTTTGAGGCGCATTAAGCTCTGCATTCTTCCATGAAGCCGCTCGTGTTATTGCTTCACGCAGCAGATTTGTGACTGAGAGGACTGCAGGCTTATCCGGTAATTCATCACAGGCAGAGACAGATATATAAATACTCCATCCTGAATAGGGGCCGTGCGAGCGAAGACCATGCGGAACATCTGGCGGTATCCATACGGCATGCGTTGCCGGTACGACCCAGCGACAATGTTCGGCATCGATAGTAAGCAGCCCATGCTCAGCGCCAAGCAACTGTCCGCGAGTGTGATGATGCCTTGGTGTTTGCCTTATTGCTTCAGACTGGCGAGCCGCGACAATCAAAGTGGGTCCATCTGAAGAAAGAGCCCGGGCTAATGGAATTAATGAATCGGTCATATTGGCGTACTTGAGGTATTTGTTGTCTTTTATACCGTACCGAAGCCATTGAGTCGATTGTAGAGTTCTCATAACTTTCACTGAGGACTGGCCATGACAATGATTTCGATTACTACCGTACTGGATGAGATTATCAACAAACAGGAGATGCCACTGGAAGTGATACTCAATCGCCATTTTAGTCCCGGTTATCGGCAACGCACTGATAACGAGTGGGAGGGCTTAGATAGCTTTGCCCGCCATGCACGTAAACTTCGGGAAATCCTGGCTTCCGGTAAAATTGAGGTGCACGACGAACTACGTGATGGGAATCTCTATGCAACCCGCCATCGTGTTCTGTTAAACAAGCGCAATGGTGAAAAAGTAGATATGGAGGTTTACATGTTTGCTGAAACAGATGATTCAGGGCGATTTATTCGTATCGAAGAAGCAACACTTATGCTTAAAGGTCTGGAAAGTGACCGCGACTTAGGTAGCGCCAAGTAATAAAGTTTTTAATGTCCGCTTCTCGCTCAAAGCGGGCCTGAAAAAAGCGTCCGGTTCGTGCCATTAGCGGAAGAAACCAGAACCACTCTGTTATGATTGACGGGGAGCCGGTCACAAAGGCGTAATTTCTCCGGGGTAAATGCTCTTGAAAGTAGCTGGAGGAAAAGCGCCTTAAAGATTTTTCTCATCACAGTAAAGGGTAAAGATTGTCGTCCATGAGCAAGTCTATAGCGCTGCATAATGTCATAAAACCGCCCGCAGGCGGTCATTCATTTAAAAAGGATGCTCGATCTGTTGGAAGTTGCGTGGTGGCGGGTCTCCGTCCTCTCGGAACTGCTCATTTTGTTTTTTATGCTCTTTCATGTACATCAGCGTTTGTCTAACCTGATATTGCGTCTGAATTTCCATGTTTTTAGCTGCGCCGTTATCAATATCGTTTTTGACCAGCGTGAGCACTTCAATGCCTAAACCTAGCATTTCATTGCTGTCCAGAACGGCACTGCGGAGCACCGTACTGTAATTCTGCAGTTTTTCAATCTCGTCGTCGGTATCTGACATAGGTACATCCTTACGTTTCGGGTTATGCATCTGAGTTGTTCGTTTTAAAGCAGCGTACAAATTGATGATGAATGAAATGCTGTCATACCTACAAACAGAAACGGTTTAGCTGTATACGGGTGGATATTGATTAGCTTGTCGCCACCTTTGACGCTGCTCAGGCTCTGAATCTGTTTAGCTGAGGAACTGCCCAGGCTCTGAAAATCAATTTGTTTAAGAAGAACCCGTTTGAAAAATCGACCTGATTAAATTGCGCAGTGAGAACTTGACTGGACGGCCAGATGGCGCGGGTGCAGAACAGCGCCCCAGAGGGAAGCTGTAACGCGCCGTCCGGCACAAGAGAAAGTATGAAGGCGGTGTGCAACAGAAATAACTTTAAAGAGGAACACGTTGCAGACCGTGACATGCTTGCTCCCCGTTGATTCATACAGAACACTGTCAGCAATGTCCGCAGATCGCTCTTAGCAGACTTCATTCCCGCGTCAGTCCGCTTTGTGCCAGAAGCGGACATTGTAATAAATGATAAGGTTTGAAACGCCAGAGTATTAATTGAATCTTACAGCGACTCAACCACCTCAAATTCTTCTGTGATCAGTTCCATATCGTCAGAAAAATGTCCTACACTCGAGAAAAACCTCTTATGCTCTTGCTGCCAGTATTCAAGACTTAAATCGCCTTCACCTTCTTTGCGGGCAAAGTCCTCAGTAACATCACAAAAACGAACCAGTTTCATTGAAACCAGTCTGGTCACGCAGACCGGGACGTTCTGTCCATCAAGGATGATGTTATAGCTACCAATTTTCGGGGCAGGCTCTTCCTGCTGGTAAGAGATAAGAGAGCAGCAGGAGGCCGTTTTGATCCCTTTTTTAATCAGGTCAGCCAGATTGCTTGCCAGCTCTGGGTTGTCACCAAACTGCCAGGCAACTGCTCCTGGATACTTTACTTTTAATACCTCAACTGTAGCCATTAACAGCACTTTTTATCGTATATGAAAAATGTCATACAGAGTTTTAACATGAATTTTCCGGGCATTAAAAGTGATGCTTTCACTCGGGTGTAGGGGTTTCCATCTGGCTCATAGCTGACATTGACCTTATATAAGTCTGCTTCAGCAAGTAGTTGTGCTGATCTCTGTAATCGAACACTCCTGTCCCCTTTAGGTGTCGAAAGATATTTAGCTGTTTCCATCTAATGTAAAATTATCGTAAGGCTTCTTAGCACCTCATTCATTCCTCTGCTGGTAATCCAATCTTCCCGCATTACCGTTCCTAGGGAAGGTGTAAAAAAGACAATAACTGAGTTCAGCTCTTTGTGAAGCGCACGCAACCGGGAGCAGGTCAAGTGGCGTCGCTCTGTTGGCTGTTACTGTTCTTTAACTTAAAGTAGGCCCGGGGTTAGGTTTTCCGAATTCCTGCGATTTCAGTATGCCCGATAAATCCCTTTTGGAATCTTTTATTGCCCAAGTAATACGCGATTCGAAAACTCTTTTCTGAGCTCAATGCTGTAAGCACTGTTATAAAAGCTGACCCTCTCTTGAGCTTTTTCGAATTCGTTACTGACCTTTTTATTCACAGGGACGGAACCGAACACATTTTTGAGTTCACTTTGCGTCTTTTCACTTACTAACCAGTTTATGAAAAGTGCGGCGGCGGCAGGGTGCGCTGAGTTTTTTGCCATAACGACAATATTAGCACCTGCGGGCATGCCAAAATCAGGTATGTAAAACTTGATACGTGACGTCACTGCTCCTGTTTTTTGAAGGGTTAACAAATGATCCTCCCAGGCTGGAGCAAGAGCAAGCTCTCCGTCATTAATGCGGGTCAGGCTGTCAGCCTGGGATTTTGTAAGTGTTATCTTATCTTTATTATTAATAAACCATTGCCATCCTTTCTCCCATTGCTGCAAAATGGCAGGGTCTGTTTTATCTGCAAGGTTATATTTACCCTCTCCTTTTAGCGTAAGAACTCTTTGTATATAAGCTTCACCGGCTCCGCCATTTTGAGGATCATTGTATCCAAAAAGTTTTGGGTTGCTGTCAATGAAAACCTGAAGCTCGTCCAGCGTTTGCGGAAGTTTCTGATTTTTCATTTGCATTGGATCATATGCAAACCCCGTCTGATTGCCCCAAAATGCAAGGCCATATCCCTT
>NZ_JAVAXT010000011.1:0-180215 GCF_041955125.1 Pantoea sp. BR_17
TGAGAACCTCCGCCACCAGCCCCGCATCTTTAATCTCTGCCAGCGCTTTAGCCGTTTGCAGATACTGGCTATGAGGGTTTGCCGCATCGACATGCTTCTTCATCACGTCGTCGGTATAGGCTTTCACTTCGATGACTTTGTCATCCACATACTGGCGCGTGGCCAGCACCACCGAAGGATCAATCTTTAATGTGACGGCACTGGTGCTGTTCACGATCAGAATCATGCGCACGGTCTGGGTACGGCCGCTGCCTTCCTGAAGTTGTGGCTTATAAGTTTCAGCGCAGTTTGCCACCGCAACCATAACGCCATCGGCGTCATACAGGCCAATTTCGCGGATCCAGAAGCCGCCTTCGCCTTCAGGGATAATCTGCTCAGCAATAATCTGGCTGGTGTTCGCGGCATCCACCTTCAGTGAATTCAGCGCGGCGCGTCGCTTTTCGCCGACCAGTTTGGTCTGTGCAGGATCGGGCGTGGGCAAAGTGCCGCCGCCATCCCCCACCGCCATTTGGGTGATTTGCAGTTGGGTACCCAGGGCCGCGGCATTGGCCAGCTTAGCCGCGCCCTGATTGGTCAGTATGGCAAAATATTTCGTTGTCATGCTCTCACTTCCGTCAGGTCAATAAGATGGACCGCTGCGCCGGTGTAACCGGAACCGCCTGCGGTGATAACTTCAGGTGTATAGGGATAAACGGTAAGCTCATCGCCACTGTAACTGGCGGCCGCAACAGGAACGGTGCCGGTGCTGTCCAGATTGATGGATAACCCCGTCAGATGACGGCTGACCGGCTTGGCATCGGCAATTAATCGCTCCAGCTCGTTGTACATGGCCTCAGTGATACCGGTTTCCAGCACGCCCACGTCCAGGCGGAATGTGCCCGGCGCTTCGTTGGTGTTCCACCATTCCTTGATGCGGATTAGATAGCCAAGCGGCTCCACCACACGGCGCAGCGATCCAATCGTTCCCTTGTGCTTATGGATGTATTCCGATGCGGCAACCACGCTGCGCTTGGTGCTTTCGCTCCAGCCTGAATCCCAACGGTCAACCGACCAGGCCCAGGCCAGATAAGGCAGCAGCTCGACCGGGCAGGTCTGAGCATTCCACAACATGCGCATCGGCGCAGGGATGGCCTCCAGCGTTGCGCAGGCTTCCGCCGCCGCCACTTCCAGTGCCGAAGATCCGGTGGGCAGCAGGCGTTTACTCATCAGAACCTCCTACCGTGATCTGATAACCGGTGCAGAACGCCGCCTGGGTTTTATCCAGCACTACATCCGCAGTCGGCTGCGCCAGTTCGACACGCTGTACGCCTTCGACGTGCAGGGCGGCGTAAAGCGCAGACTTACGGATATCGCGGCCCAAACGTGCCTGGGTGTTCACGAACGCCTGCAGTTTTGCTTCTGAGGCAGCGCGAATAGGTTCGGCTTCGGGGCCGGGATAGAGGTACAGCGTGGCCTCGACGCGATAATCCACAATCTGAGCCGACTGAACAGTGACGCGGTCGGCGACCGGCCGTACATCTTCATCGTTCAGGGCGGCATCCACGATTGCCAGCAGATCGTTATCCGCCACGCCATTGCCTTCGCGTGACAGCACGGTAATGGTGACGCTGGCAGGAGACGGACTGATGGCAGAAGCATCGGCGACACGTCCGTCGGCACTGCGCGCATGAAACTCATAGGCACCCGATGGCCCTGCCACACTCAGCCCCTCAAAGGCAGCTGCAATGCGGGCGCGAAAATCTTCGTCGCGCTCCATTACGGCTTCAACAGGCGGCGTGGCGGTGGGATCTGCAGGGGTCAGTACCAGCCGCGTCACGCCGTTATTCGCGCCCAGTTGATCCAGATCGCTGCCGTTGGCCCAGGCAACCATCACCGCCTTTGCCGCCTCGTTAACGCGCTGGCGCAGGATAACTTCCCGGTACGCGTTCTCCTGCAGGAGCTTCACCAGCGGATCCGACTCCAGCGCCAGTACGCGGGCAACCGACGCCTGCTGGTCAGCAGGATAGAGCGAAATCAATGTCGCCTTGCGTTCCGCAAGCAGCGTTTCATAGTCCAGCGTTTCCACCACATTTGGCGCAGGCAGCTGGCTCAGGTCGATAGTAGGCATGATTCAACTCACAGGGACGGTTAACGAAAAATCCTGCGCGGTATCCGCACGGTTGCCGGTGATTTCCACCACCATCCCGCCGTTAAACGCAGACTCAAAATTGATGCCGCTCAGGCTGATGCGCGGCTCCCACTGCAGCAGCGCCATATAACAGGCCGACATGATTTGCAGACGCAGCGTGTCGTTTTGCGGCTGGTCAATCAGCGCCGACAGTAGCGAGCCATAATCACGGCGCATCACCCGCGACCCGAGTGGCGTGGTTAAAATGTCGCGCACGGATTGTCGGATGTGATCCAGCTCTTCCAGCGTCGTACCCGTTTCGCGGCTCATACCGCTGTAGCGTGCTGTTGTCATAATGGCGCTCCTGTTGTCCCACCGCTGTCGCCCGGATGTTGGTGCGTATGCAGCACTTTGCCATTGGAGGCGAAACTGCCGCCGCTGTGCGATACGTCGCCCTTCATCGTGCCGCCCTGGGTGACTTCCAGCGTGGCGGTTTTAAGTAACGTTGTGCACTCCACCTCGGGCGTATCCAGCAGGATTTTAACGGCCGCCTTGAGAGTGGCAGTCTGGATCCCCTCCGCTTTTAGCGCGCCGGTCTGGGGCTCATATTCAATAACCGCCCCATCGGGAAAGGAGCAGTGCAGCGCATCCGCAGAGGCCGATGGCGCCGGGCTGGCATCCGAAAACACACCGGGCAAAACAAAGCCGCTGTTCAGCTCGCCGCCCAGGCTCATGATCAACACCTGCTCGCCAACCGAAGGGGCATTCCAGGTACGGGTGCGTCCCGCCCGGGCTGTCAGCCAGTGCAGCCAGTCAGTGGTGTTATCACCGGTCTTTACACGGCAGGTGCCCGCCTCCAGATTGACGTCGGAGACAGTACCGATGCGGACCATGTTGCGCAGCAAGCGCTTGATTTCTAATATTTGCTCGTTCATGGCAATAGTTTCACGTTGCAGGAGAAAAGCAGCAATCGAATGCCGTTTACTCAGAAATGACTAAACAGCGCCTCAGCAACAGCGGCAGTGGCTATGCCTTCCATTCACTGACCAGCTTGCCTTTGATATACAACTGCCAGGGCCGCGCATCGTTTTCTGGCAGCGCAGGTTCCGGCAGATGCGTGATGTGTAATCCGCCCTCCTGCTGCTCAACCCAGACACGTTCGGTCAGCTGGAGCGTGACCGTCACGGTGTGCTTTCCCTCGCCCGTGGCATCGAGCGTGAAGGTAAAGCCGGTGCGGCGTTTTTCCTCCGACACCATGATGTCGGGCTGGTTTTCCCGCAGCCAGGCCAGCACGGGCACCATGATCAGATCAATATCGTCGGCATACTGAGTAATGACGACAGCCAGCTGAAAGTGGTATTCAAACGACAGCGAGCTGGCGAGGGTGGAGACCAGACTGCCGGACTGAATATCGATGGTCAGGTTGTCAGGATTTTGCTGTAGCAGCGGAACGCTGTTTATCAGCACCTGACGGAGTTGGGTTGCTTTCAACATCATGCTGCTCCTGGCACGCTTTAATCATCTCTACCTGCAACCCGCACGATGCGAGCGCAGCCTCTAACTGGCGGTTATCTGCCGCCAAATCACCCTG
The DNA here is from genome assembly GCF_041955125.1 of Pantoea sp. BR_17. Taxonomy (NCBI): domain Bacteria; kingdom Pseudomonadati; phylum Pseudomonadota; class Gammaproteobacteria; order Enterobacterales; family Erwiniaceae; genus Pantoea; species Pantoea sp. BR_17. Next base: position 3,699 of record NZ_JAVAXT010000011.1, read on the forward strand.
CGTTTGCAGGCGGTTCTCCGGGATGGGGCAACTGGTCACGCGTGGACAGCCAGTCCAGATAATCTCGGGCATTGCTGAAGGCGGGACGGCTGTGCAGCCGGATAACGTCAGCAGGCAAAGCAGTCGCACTCCAGGCACGTAAAGCGGGATTCGCATCGGTTTCTCTTCTGATTGTCGTTTCGCGGTTCAGCGCCTGAGCGCTGGCCTGGTTTTGCTGTAGCCGCAATTCGGCCTCACGTTTTCGGCTGGCCTGACTGTCCCGGTTGAGTTGATCGATGGCCTTCTCCCGGTTGCTCAGGTCGGCAGCCAGCGCCGCGGCCTTGTGCTGTGCCTTGTCCAGCCGCGCCTCGATGACGCTGAGACGCCAGCCGCCGGCCCCCAGTGCCGCAAGTAACGTCACGATCGCAAACACCATCAATCGCATCATCCAGCCCCCTTCAGGCACCAGGCCATTTCACGCTGGCGACGGTTATCCAGCCCGGCGTTATACGTCCCTTTGACATAGACCCAGCGTCTGAGCTGCAGGCAGGCATCGCGCCAGCGGCCACGGTTAATGAAGCCGGCCAGCGTGGAGTTACAGGCGGCATGTACGCCGACGTTAAAGCCAAAGGACACCACCGCGTCGTAGACCTCGGAGGGCATGTCACGTGTCATGCACTGATCAATGCCGCGCTCAACGCGCATGACGTCATAAACCAGGTTGACTGCTGCCTGGCGCTCGTTCACCACGCTGGCAGGCGTAACGCCCTGTGTATGGCCAATGCCGTTAGTCCAGACGCCGGCGCTGCACTGATAAGGTGACGTGCGGCACCCTTCGGCATCAGCAATCAGCCTGAGTCCGGCTTCGGAGGTTTTTAGCATCTTGATTTGCGGTAGCAGTGCGGCCATGGCCAGCACGGCGACGACGGCACATCGCTTAGCGGTCTGGCTCAAAATTCAGGCCCTTAACGTTGCGCTGCTGCAGCTCGTAGGTTTTGCGGCGGTAATACCAGTTGATAAAAAAGGTTGCGACATTGATGCACATCGTTAACACAGCAACGCCAGAGCCCACCATAAAAGCGATATCCTGTGGTGTGTGACGTCCAAACCACATCAGGACAATCCCGATGAGGTAATTAATCAGAGAACTGATTTTTTCCATTGGCACTAATCCCACAGATTGAGCGTCTCACCAGTAGCCGCCTGGGGCAGATCCGGTAAGACCACTTTGCATCCGTGCGGTAAGGTTGGGCCTTTTTCTGCCAGGCCAGGATTGGCGGCATAAACCTGTTCAACCGCCTGCTGCGTGCGTCCGTAATAACGCCAGCAAATCTCATCAACCGTTTCTTCCTGTCGTGCATAAATCAGCATTGATTGGCCCCTTATGAGCATAAAAACCATGGTTGGCTGGGCGAAATGTTGTCGGTAGCCTGCATTACCGGCACCGCATCGCCAGGCCATATCTCCTGTCGCAAAAGCAGGTTTCATAAAGCTCAGGCCATGCGGTAAACAGGGGGCATGTGCTCAGCGCGGCCTGCGTTGCCAGCGCGCGACAGGAGTAGTGTCTGCTTCAGCAGCGCATTGCTCAACGCGGGAGCGCCCGCTCAACAATGAGCGGGCAAAGGCAGTAAAAATGGGATGACTCCGGCTAAAAAAACGGCAGAAAGGAAGAAAAGCGCGCGTTTTAACGATGAGGTTCAACGACCGGAAGAGGCAATAAAACGGGAAAGGAAGGTGCGTGTTTTAGCCGTGATGATCCGCAGGCGGAAGAGGCAGCGAAACGGGAAAGAAAAGCGCGTGTTTTAACGATGAGCGTCTGCGGCCGGAAGAAGCAGTGAAACGGGAAAGGAACGTGACAACTGCCTGGCGTTTTTTGTGGCCTGACATGACAGAAAGGAACGCTAAAGACCGATCGAAGTGAAGGTCTGTTTGCCCAGACCGCTGCCCGCGCCTGAGCCCACATCATCCTTTGGTGGGCTCAGGCGACGGACAACCCCGCTGACGTTACAGTGAGAACGCCGGCATCATGGTTTTTTTAAAGGCGTAGCCGAAAAGACAACGGAAAATCGGTTATCGGAAAGGGTGTAGTTAGCTGCGAGTTCAGCAATCAAATTTAACGCAATTTCCCTGTCTCGTTCGCCGCAGGCCCCTTCACTGGTGAGCCTGGCGATAAGCTCAACGCGCTCAAGCATAACTCGCTCATGTAATTCATTTCCCACAATTCCCTCCCCCAAAATAAACACTGTACATACATACAGTATCATAGCATTGATTAACTGTGGAAGCGTTTTAAGATAGTTGGTAAAAAATTATATCATGTTGATAGGCATCAACTTTTATTAACCTTCCCTTAAGACAAACCTGCGGCACTGACCTGCAGAAGCGTAAGAAAAATCAATAGATTTTCACTGTTTATAGTTTAAAAATCTGGCCTTTTAACCCGCCTGTTTTCGTCCGGATCAGGCCAGGCCTGCCTGTCACGATAACGCGGCGGTACCGTCAACGCTGTCCGGCTGTCCGGCTTAAAAACCGTGCCGGAGAATGCGACAGACTGGGTTGTGTGTGGGCACTGAAAAGGCTTCTGACCTGTACCGTTCCCGAACCCGACTTTATTCCGCGCCTCCGCAGATAATGTCCCGCTGTCAGAAAGAAGATATGTCTGAGACGTACAGTTATTAACAGAACTCCAAGACCGCAACGCCGGCTGCGGTTTTTGGCCGCCCTCTTCTTCAGCGCGTTTAGGCACAACTTTCCATGTTTTCAGCCGGGTCAACACGGGCGCACCGGGCCCTGTCGCCGTGGCATAAACGCCTTTAATCGACTGCGTTTCCTCGCCAAAGGCATTACAATTTTCATCGGGCTGATACCAGACACGCACGGTAAGTGCGTCACGTTTAACGAAGGGGCCGCCCTGGGCATCGGTGTACGCAGCCCATTGACCGGCATCAGCCGCAGCATGTACGGCAGCAAACGCCTCGCCCGCACCATGAGCGCTTTGCAGATCAGCCAGGCGGCGCAGTTCGCGATAAACCGTGACGGGAGCACCGCCGATAAACTGAAACTGGCGGATGCGCCAACGGGCCGCCCAGGCCGAGACGGCCATCGCCGTTTCCTTCAGCGGCTTTCCGCTTTCATGATCCCGCTCGCCTTCGAGCGCATAGCCATCAATGTTTTTTGCTACGTATTTAGCGATATAGCCTGTCGCGCTGCCTTTTGCTGGATCAATGGCTTCCGCATGAAAACGCGCTTTGCGTGCGCGGGCGCTGTTCAGCTCATCGCTGTCCTGCTGGCAGGCATAATCACGCAGGATCTCACTTACCCGACTGACGTCCTCAGGGCGCATAAACATCAGCATGTGCCAGTGCGGTGTACCATCGTGATGAGGCTCAGCAACGCGCAGACCAAAAATACTGATGTTATTTCGATGCAGTTTGGCACGGACTCGCTGCCAGAGCGTGCAAAGATAGCGCTGCGTGTCCGCCGGGCTGGCCCCGTTCCATTTCGCATTGCGGTGGCCCGTTTGCAAGGTGGCGTGATAGCGAGAGGGGGCGGTTAAAGTATAAAACTCCGCCCGGAAGCCCATATTTTGACAAAGGGTTTCAAAGCCACGAATGCGTGTCATGAGTTCCGCACGACGAATGGCTGGATTGGCCACACTGCCGTCATATTTTTCGATCAGGCTGATGCGGTTCCCCTCCTCATCTTCCAGATCCATACTCTGCAGGAAGTCACGAGTGCGTCGACGCTGTTCCCGCCATTCCGCGACCGCCATCGGGCTGGCATAAGGTGACCGCTTTTTGCTGACGTTGGCTAAGGCAATATGCAGATGTTCTCGCCAGAAGGCGCTGAGACGACGCAACTGTCCTTTCCACCATTTCTCTGCCTGCATACGCAGGATGGCGGCGGTAACATCGTCGGGACAGAAGAAGCGAGTACTGACCGTTTCCCAGAGCGGTGGCGTTTGTCCCAGCTCACGGGTGATGATAGCTGCGGTTGTGTAAAGGTGATGGACATAACGGTAATCCGTCCTGTCACTGATGCTGGCATGCAACTGCACCAGTTCTGCATGAATAAAGCTGGCAATATCGCCCGCGAGTAAATCAACATCAGCACGGGACATATCCGGCAGGCGGTTAAACCGCTTCATCAGTTCCCACAATGTGCCGGCCGCTCTGGCTGCACCTTGCGGGCACGACAGCGTTCGGGATAGCTGCGCCACGATGCCGGGACGCATGGCATGCAACTGGTAGCGCTGGTTGACTGACTCAACACGCGGTAATGTACGCTCAACAAAGGTTTTTGCTAAGTACGCATTAGCCCGGGCTGTGCCCTGTTGCTTTTCAAGTAACGCCATGCGACGCCGGACGTCCAGTTGCACCATCCTGGCCTGGGCGTTAAGGGTTTTCTGCCCATGCAGCCACGCCGCAATCAGGCGATCGCGGTGTTGCTGCTGGTCATAAGTGGGATACGGGCTGGCAATCGCCAGCCGGGGGGCATTCCACGGGTAAGCAAAAGTCATCATCGCGCCTGTCCGTGGTGAAGACGTGTGCGTAACTCGCAGACTTCCTGACAGGACAGGCAGCGGGTGACACCCTGAACGGCGCGACGGCGCGCCTCGGGAATCGGTGCATCACACTCTTCACAAAACGAAGCGCTGATTGCCACGGGCCGTTGCGTGACCTGGGCAATATTGTGCGCCAGGATTTCTTCGCTGCGCTGCTGCGCGACATCAATGGTATCGGCCATCAGCGCAGCGCTCCTGATTCGTTTTCATAACGTTCAGCTTCGTTGCGCAGCAGTTCCGCAGCCTCAATGCCGTTTAATGTCTGACGCGTAATATGCGCCGCCATAACATTCAGCCGTCTGGCGACCGCCAGTGCGCAGGCTTTTCTTTCGTTATCAAGCAGTTTGTTGAGGGTAAAGGTTGTGGCGTCATTCAGTGAATGGGTTTCGCTGTTCATCATTTCTCTCCAGATTTTGGGCAAAGTCATGCCCGACGGGTTTACGTCATTGCGTTACGATTAGGTGGTTTATTCAGGCAAAAAGCAGTCCGCCGTTGAGAACTGTCGCGGCAATATCTTTCCCCAGCGCGCCAGCTTGTTCATCGCCATGATGATGCGTTCACGACGTAACTGATCGAAACACTCGAAAGGTTTGCCAATATCTTCCTGCCTGAAACTGCCGGGCCAGTCACGATTGACCAGCGTTAAAACACAGAATTTGAAATCGTCATTTTGGTGATTGAAGTACCGCAGCGCAGGGTTACGGTTGCTGTCGCGCAGCAAACGCCAGCGCTGACGAAATTCATCAAAGGTCATCTTTTCGCTGCTGCTGTTGTCAAAACGCGCTTCAGCATGCGAAGCGGATAGCGGGCTTTTTATCTGGACGGTGCGACTCATTGTTTTCCTCCGATAAAGTTTGCATCGGGTTTGACTGACCAGTCGCCACCGTCACTGACATCATGGTGTCTGTACCTGATGACGGATTCGCGCCTGTCTCATCGCTGGCTTTTGTTAAGCATTAAGCGAAACGGTAATAAAACTGGCCTCAGTGTCAGCACGACAAGGCGTTAAACCACTTTCACTCACATCTTGCGTGCAATCGCGGCGCTTACCGACACAATCGCCCTTGTTGCCTTATCTCACCGGTGCTGACCGTTACACGCAGACAGGTGAGCGACGCGATAAGGTTCCGGCATGACGATTGTAAAAATGGGCCTCATCAGGCAAAATCTTTCGTTATCTGATAAAGCCGCCTGCTGCCGCATCAATCAAAGGCTAACTAAAACCGGAGGATACTTAGACTAAATCTAAGTGTCAATGAAAATGAGCGTTTATACTAATTTCAAATTTCCGAACTCGAGCGCTGAAGCTCTGGATCGCGTTGTCGATGCCTATGGCTTTACCATGAAAATGCAGCTTGCAGATCACCTTGGAATTGCCGCAAGCAGCCTGTCTGCACGCTATAAACGTGATGTTTTTCCGTCAGATATCGTTTTGCAGTGCGTTATGGAAACGGGGGCGGACTTGCAATGGTTGATTACGGGTAAAGGAAGTAAGTTCTCAGAAAGCAAACCTGACACACCGACACTGATTAGGAAAAAACTAATCAGCGGAAAAATCGAGGATGCGGGTTATGTGATGCTGGATAAAGCCTTATATGCGCCCCTGAAGCAGGAACCGCGCAACGCTTTTTTACTGTTGGCCGAAACCACGCAATACATCATCGATACTGACTTCGAAGATATGCATGACGGCGTCTGGTTGGTCGAAATCGAAGGCACAGCCAGCGTCAGAACGCTGACGCGTATTCCGGTCAGGAAAGTCCACGTCAGCGGGATTGGCGTGGCCTTTGATTGTGGAATTGATGACATCAAACTGATTGGCCGGGTTGTTCTGACCATTCAGTGACAGGCCTGATTGCCTGGCGACGCGGGGATGTCCTGTCGTGAGGCTGGGGAAGCCAGACTCTGTGATATAAAAAAGGGGCGTTACCGCCCCTGCTAAGCGATCAAACCTGAAATGCTTCAACCATGCCGCGTAAGGCGTGCGCCTGCTCTGACAGGGAGTGCGAGGCGGATGAGGATTCTTCAACCAGCGCCGCGTTATTCTGGGTGACCCCATCCATTTGACTGACGGCAACGCTGACCTGCGAGATCCCCTGCATCTGCTCTGACGAAGCCATTGATATTTCATCCATCGCGCCCGCCAGTGCATTGACCATGCCCACGACCTTCAGAATACTTTCTCCGGTCCCGGCGGCGACATGAACGCCGCTATCCACCTGTTCCACCGCATGTTCGATCAGTTCTTTGATCTCTTTTGCGGCAGTGGCGCTACGCTGTGCCAGGATTCTGACCTCGCCAGCGACGACGGCAAAACCGCGCCCACCCTCGCCCGCCCGCGCTGCCTCAACCGCCGCATTTAACGCCAGGATATTGGTCTGAAACGCAATACTCTCAATCACGCCTGTGATGTCGCGTACTTTTGTCGCGCTCAGGGCGATGTCATTCATGGTATGAGACATGCGCTGCACTTCGGACTCGCCGCTGCGCGCCAGGGTTGCAGCCTCGCGGGCAACGGTAGCCGTGTGTTGTGCACTGGCCGTATTGCTCTTCACCGTGGCGGTGAGCTGTTCCATACTGGCCGCCGTTTCCTGTAGGGCGGCAGCCTGCTGTTCAGTACGTGATGACAGCTCAGTATTGCCCTGAGCGATTTCATCGGATGCCGAGGCGACCGATCCGGCGGTCTCTTTGATTTGGCTAACCAGACGACGCAAACTGGTCTGCATATTCGCCAGAGAGGCGAGCAGACTGGTTGAATCGTTGGCACGCAAGGTGACCGGTGCGGTTAAATTGCCGCCGGCAATCGCCGCAGATAATGCCTGCGCCTGAGCAGGTTCACCACCGAGCTGACGCATCAGCACGCGTATAATCATATACCCCGCTGCGACGGAAACGACCACCGACAGAGAGGCAAGAATCAACAGAATCAGCGTGGCCCGGCGCACATTTTGACTGGTGATTTCAACGGACTTTTCACTGTCTTCCATTTGCAGCCTGGTCATCTCTTTCAGCGACTCAAGTAATTGCCCTTGCAATGGCCGAACCGTTTTTATCAGATAAGACGTCGCGTCCTGCTGCTTGTTTTGTAAGCCAAGCTGGCCGGCATGTTCTAGCGCCGCCAGCACCGGGCCCTCGCTACTTACTATCTTATCAAAGGCCTCTCTGGCCTTTGGCGTTGAATCTCTGGCAACCATTGCAGCCAGACGCTCACGGTTCTCTATATAGCTCGCTTTTTGCGTGACAATACGTTGCCACTCTCGCTGCATTTGGTCGGGATCCGTAATCAGGGCAAGGTTACGCACAATGACGGCCATGTCACGTAACCCACCGTACATGTCCATCCCCACACGGTATTTCTTCATTTTGACATTTACGGCTTCATCCATGCCGTTACGGGCATTATTCATACCGGTATAGGCCACTGAGGTGCAGATAATAAACAGCGTAATTAAAAGGCCGAAACTCATCGTCAGGCGCGTTGAAATTTTCATTATGGACTCCCTGCTTATGGTGAAAAACAGGTATCGGTTAAAAAAGTAAAATCCACAGTAAAAATTAAGAGCCCTGTAATAAAAAATAATAAGCAATTGATAATTATGGTTTTTTAATAAAAACAAAAATAATTTGACGAATATTAAATCTTAAACTAAACGAGAAGAATTTCATTTAGAAAAAGAGAATAAAACATTGTATTGGTTACTTTCTGGCGATAAGAAAAAAATATTCAATCGTGGTTAACAGGGAACACTCACCGTTTGCCGCTGCGGCGTCAGAGCGTGCACCACTTCTTCACTGTAAACAGTGCTTAAGCGCAGGAAAACACGCAGGCGATGACGCACGCAGCGACACAAAACGCGTCACAGGGATTGCAACACAACCCTCAGCTTCGGAAGCGTCTTGCGGGAGTAAGCGGAATGTATGTTTAACCGGTCCTGAGCACGTGGCGATACTCATCGTAAGTCATATGACTTTAATTATCTGACCAGAATATTACCCGGTAAAAGCCCCTGGAAGACTTTATTGTTGGCTAAAAAAATAAGGACCGCCATTATCGTCACCCCTCAGGATAACTTTAATTTTTTTTCATTCTTTGGGATCGAGGCTGCTTTTTTATAACAAGCATCCCATATATACCTATTTATGATTAGATGAAAATTAAAAAAGAAAAATAATTTGGCTTAGCCACACTGAAAAGAAAATTTAGTGAATCTTTAACATGATAAACAGAAGAATGCACTCTATACTGTCTTTCACTGTGAAAAATGGGCCTCGCCCTGCCGTTAAATCAAACAGATCGTTGATAATAAGCGAAAAATTTCCATTCTATTACAGTAAAAACATAACATAATTATATTTTGATGATTTTATCAAAAGACACCACTCCACCTGGACCGCAAGTAATGAAAAACATTCTCGACAAACTCGGCCTGCCGACAAAATTTCTTATCCTCGGTATTTTTGCTCTGGTTTTATTTATATTACCTACCTATCTATTTATTCAGACGGGTAATGAAGCGATTAACGTAAAAACACAAGAGTTACAGGGCGTACCGATCGAAAAAGATATCCTGACATTACTTAACCTGATACAGCGCCATCGTGCGGAAAGTGCCATCGCTATTTCCCAAAATAAGCTGGATAACGCGCCACGCGTAGCGCTGGCTTCTCAGATCGATGCAATGTATGAAAAAATAGCCTCTGAATTGCGTCAATATGATGCCAGCGCACAACCCACTCAGCGTTTTTTAAACGTTCAGACCGCATGGTCACAGCTACAACAGGACGTGTTAACGGGGAAGTTAACGCTGTCGAGCAGCCTGACGCATCATGCCCAACTCATTCAAAACCTGCTGGACACGAATCAAGACATTCTTGATTTGTATAGTCTCTCTTTAGATGCCGACCTGAATACTTATCAACTTATCATGAGTATTTATGGCCGCCTGCCAGAGCTGACCGAAACGCTCGGGCGCATCCGGGCAAGTGGTACGTCCATCATTGCGGCGGGGGATAAAGCTGACGAATCCTATCGTGGCGCCATGGAATATCAACTTGAAGGCGGCCGAAATGCACTGGAAAAATTCAGTAATGTACTGAATAAAGCCTTTACCGTGGAGCCAGGACTGAAAACTGACTTTGCCGCGCAGGCGCAGGACGCCTATCAACGTTCGGCCAGCGTACTTAAGATGGCGGAAAACGTCTTTATCACGAAAACCGTGCAGATTACGCCTCTGGACTACGTAAAAGACTTTACCCAGGCGATTAACGCCTATAACGATCTTGGCACAAAACTCAGCCAGCAACTGGCAATCACGCTCAACGATCAAATCGATCAACGTCGTCATTCGCAGTATATCCTGCTGGCCGCATTACTGGTGTTAGCACTCATTGCAGTCTTTGTGGCGTTTATGATTAGTCGTTCGGTCACGCGCCCTGTAAAAGAGGCGGTGGCAGTGGCCAGTAAAGTTGCAGCGGGTGATCTAACCACCGTAATAACGGTCTCGGGCAATAATGAGATCGCCGAACTGCTGAATGCCCTGGCGCAGATGCAGCTACGTCTTTCGCTGTTAGTGACCAGTATTAAAAATAACGCGTCAACCATTGCCAACTCATCGGAAGAAATTGCGATGGGTAATAACGACCTCTCATCGCGTACGGAGGAACAGGCCGCCTCGCTGGCTGAAACCGCCGCCAGTATGGAGCAACTGTCGTCCATTATTAAACAGAATGCCGATAACACACGTTACGCCTCCGATATGGCCGTATCGGCGACTAATGCGGCCTTAATGAGTGGTGATGCGATGAACGCTGTCATGGCGACAATGCAGAAGATTCGTGGCAGCTCAAGCCAGATTGAGGAAATCACCGCCGTCATTGACAGCATCGCCTTTCAGACCAATATACTGGCGCTTAACGCCGCCGTTGAAGCGGCTCGCGCCGGCGAACTGGGTAAAGGATTTGCCGTAGTAGCGGCCGAAGTGCGCGCACTGGCGCAGCGCTCAGCCGGTGCCGCGAAAGAGATTAAAGGTCTCATAGAGCAATCTGTCGTTCAGTCGAATGAAGGCTTAACGCTGGCGCAGGATGCGGGCAGCAAAGTTAAGCAGAGCGTAGAGGCCATAGAGCAAACCTCTCAGCTGATTCGCGATATCTCATCATCGTCTGAAGAGCAGAGCAGCGGCGTAAGCCAGATTAATATTGCCGTTAACCAGATGGATCAGGTGACACAGCAAAATGCGGTACTGGTTGAGCAGTCGGCGTCATCCGCAGATGAACTGGCAAAACGGGCCAGTGATTTGCGCGACATGGTTTCTGTGTTTCGTACAGCCTGACCGCCTGCTCAGTTAACCGGCGATGCAGCAGCATGACCGCCAGGGCCCGGCACTGCCCGGGCTCTTTCTTTGGCAAAGATGAAAAATACGTCAATGTACAATTGAATGATTGCTCAAAGAAACTTATTCTGTTGCCCGCAAAAAAAGCCAGTAAAGGTTTTCGGTGCCATTGCAGTGCCGCCTGCACATCCGTGCAGTCTCATTTTGATGCTGAGCAAACCCCCACTGGAAAAACCTGTGCTAATCTTTCGGTCTCAGAACCGCCTTCCGGGGAGTATATGAATAACGTTTTTGACGAAAAAATGACGGACATCATCATCGGAGAGATGGTGACGCAGCTACTGAATGAGGATGCGGCAATTTCCTGGCGCCTTCTCCTTGAGCGGCTGCAACAGCTTCTGGATACCGAAAGTGATGAGGTACGCATTCGGGCAGCATTGCGGGCCATTGAAGAAATTCGTGCGGAGATGATTTCTCGTCCGGCTGAATCGCAAACGACAGAACTCGGTGATCTCAGTATCCATCACCTTCATTAAGTCGCTGCCAGGCAGCGGCTTACCCCATTTTCTGAAAAACGCTTTGCACGAGTAAGCGCCTTGAAAGGTATTCACATAACCGACGCGCTGATTAATAAAGGCACGTTTTCGCTGACGGAGGTCGAATGAGTGATGACACCGCCATGCAAGACATCTATACCATTATTGGTACGATAGTTGCGCGTTTGCTTAAACCCGATGGCGAGCTCCATCTTCAGGATATTGTCAGTTCACTGCATAATTACAGTGAACAGAGCACAGAGCAGCTTGAAAAGAAAGCGTGTCAGGAAGCGATACGCCTGCTTTCCCGACAGTTTCATTAAGATGATGAAGCACCGGACTAGCGGTGGTACCGATACCGCTTTATCAGTACAGGGCGATGCGCTTTTATTCCATGACAGATTCAGCGAGACCGCGCAGGCTGTATCTTACGCATCGTCCCTGGAGGATGTTCGCCCCACAACAATTTCCAGGCAATGGCGTAACACGGCCAACTCATTGCTATCTTCCGTGCATTCCAGTTCGGCAATCAGACGTATGATGATGGCCTTACTGGTCACCTTTTGCCCCTGAATGACGATGTCACGAATCACCGCATCCAGCACTGCATTTTCAGCCTGAAGTGTGTCACCTGCACGGCGAAAGAGATGCAGTATTTCTGCTTCTGTCGTGTTTTGCTCAATGTCGATAGTATTCGGCATGATGATCTTCTTAATCTGTATCTGTGAAGGTAAGTGACGTCATACTGACTGTTCAGTGCTGCAATCCTGCGTGCATACCAGCAACCGCTGCGTTTTTACCCTGCATGCGTCGCCCTGAAGGCCGCGCAGACTTAGTGCTTACGACTGTTGTCCGGAATGCTCTGACCAAATGCCAGTACGGTGGCATCAATCGGGTCACGTGCGGAGGCAAACTCGTTGCGAACTTCCGTGAGCGCCATTTCAATAGCCTCGTGCCGCTCGTCGTGAGTTTCATCCCGGAGCATGATCTTAAGTCTGTTTGCCAGTGTCGCACCACTGATGGTGTCATTGCTGTCAAGCAACGCGGTAATCGCCTCGCCCATGACAATTTCAATAAGTTTCTCTTGTTTATCTTTTTGCATACCCGCATTCCTGATGACATTGTGCCCCTGTAACCGGGCAAACCAGCCTCAAATGCTCAGGCCTCTGGTGACCTGCTTATTTGACCAATCAGATTACTGCTGCGGGACGTGAATGCACGTGTGCGTCGCAGCGTTCAGCGGTCAAAAAGCATACTGATCAGTTTCTGATAATGTTGCTCTTCAAGCGGACTGGCCGACTGACTCAGTCGACGAATCAGCGCGCTACAAATGGCCTTACGGTTAAGGCTTTTGCCTGCATGAAGGATCTCCACGATGACCTGACCCAGCGTCGCTTTTTCGGAAGGGAGCGTGTCGTTGCCAAAGTAACGGGCAATATCGTGAACCGTATTGGACGTATTTTCGTTCTGACGCATCATGAATCTCCCAAATGAGAAATAGTATAAACGTTAGTCAACGCAATGTTCACTAAACTTATACAACATCTGGAAAATTGTACAGGAATTCTCTTAACTGGCTGGCAGGGTTATTGTGCATAAAGTGCTATATCATACTTAACAGTCACTTGCGTAAGTATCAGATCGCTGACCGTCTTACAGCGTTGCGATTACACCACAGGGCAGAGGCGAGGCGGTAAAGCAGAGGCAGAGAGGTCATTGATTACCTTTTCTTGACTAACTTGCCAACGTTTGGCTATGCACGGTCGTCATCCTCTTCCGGATTAAGACGAATAACATTTTCATCTGTTTTTCCTTCCTGACTGGCTGTCATTAACCAGCGCAGGCCGGAATCCCTCCTGACGGGTGAAGGTCTGAACTGCTTTAGCCAGCGTCGCGCCGAGAAAATGTCGGCTAATCTGTTATCACAGGTTTCTGACTCGGCCATCATATTGAGCTCCGCAATGAGTGTATCAATACTAATTTCTTTCTCATTAAGGGCAAGATTGACCACCGCTTCGCCAAGAATGACATGACTTTTCTCATCGTCGTGAAATAACACTTTACGCTCCTCAATCGGGCAATTAATCACTATTGTTTTTCACATTCTAGTAATAATTAAACAGATGACAAAAGCCTTTTTCTGCCGAAAGAATAGTAGCCTGAAGTGATAAAAATGATACTTTTGAAATGCCTGTTTTAACTTAATGAATTGCAATAAATTTATTAAATTCTTGGCCTGAATGCTGTCTGATAAAGACTATTCTGAATATATCTACAGTACGCCTGACAACACCTGCAGGCCTTGCCAGGCCTGGCCCGGCGTTATGCGTGTATTTTCAAAGGCACGTAAAGACAGATATCCGTCAACGTCGAGATATTATCGTTCAGCATTTTGTAAGAGCAGTATTAATATTTTTTGTTGTGGCGCTGATGGTTATACTTCCTGGCGACTGTTTACCCCCCATGAATAAAACCCTGCTAATGATGATGTTATTCTCTTCGGTAATGCTTCGCACTAAAACGTTATTATTAACGTGCGCCATGCCTGTGCCTGTTCATTTAGCGGCGTTTATGCTCTTATCACAGACTGAAATATTCACGCACAATGGGAAGCCAGTCGCCGCTGTCAGCCAGCGCTGAAGCGCCAGTGCCCGCCTTACATATCGCCGCTTTACCCTGCCAGATCTAAGCCAGACGGCTGGCAACCTTTCTTTCGCCAGTAATCGGTAATACTGCTGTACAGCGGCCCCCAGGATCGGTTAACTTGCGCACAAATACTCCTACTCAGCTTCAAGGAACACTATGCGCCAGGACGGTTTGCCGCCCTCAGGAAAAACCAGCAATCTGGCCCATTATTTCAGCCAGATTGATCACCCACATCAACTTGAAACACTTGGCAGGATCGCAGTCGAAATTCTTCGGGAAAATAAGCCTGTGAGTCGACGCATCATCTGTCTGAAGCTGATTGGTTGTCTTGAAACGGCAACGAATGAGGACGATGCGTCACATTATCGTGAACTTCTGACGCTGCTCTTCAGGCAATAAACGTTACACGCGCCTGCTTACCTGCCTCTCGACTCACCATTACCACGCTGACGTTAATGCCCTTCCTTCTCTTACTCTGTCCTCTGTCCTCTGTCGTTATGCACAGAAAACGGGCTGTCGTCAGCGCTGGCCTGCAGGCAGGTTTTACGGCCTTCCCTGACGCGTTGAACGTGCAACAGAGAGGCAAGGCGCTGTTTAAAGTGCAAAAAAATGCCCGAACCTCGTTAAAGGGCCGGGCCGGAGTTCTCAGGGAAATCCTAAATGACTTCCAAACAGCGTTATTACACTAGTTCACGCTTTGGATTGTCGCCACCCGGGATCAAACAAATTTTCTCTATACCTGAAATGCCTCTCTCTTTTTTTGCGGATAAATGCCCTCAGACCGCTTAAAACCTGCGTCGCGTCACGTTTTCACAAACGTGTCATCGGTTCGCTCAATCTTCCTGGCACAGGGCCGTTAATCTTAGTGTGAGTTGATTATCACAATGATTGTCCTGACAAACGTTGCTCACTTCGGCACCCTCGCGGTGCCGTTTTTTCTGCCTCATCGGTCAGGACAGCGTCATCTTCGTTAACGCTCAGGACCCTGAGCGTTAACGCCGGAAGAACAGCAAATCAGGGTTGGGGGCAATTGAGCGGCGTAACATAAAGCTTTTCGAAGCGAGGCGCGCTGACGGGTGCCCCCATCTGTTTGCCCTGTAAAATGTCACATGCCGCAGCACAAATGAATTCATGCTGTGCACGGTTCTCAATGCCTTCAGCCGCGACCGTGATGCCCATATTTTTGCCTAACGAAGCAATCGCGTTAAACAGCAGTCGGGCTTTGTTGCTCTGCTCAAGTTGGCCCGTCAGCGATTTATCTATCTTGAGACCGGCAACAAAGCGATGCTGCAACAGGCTGAGCGAGGCCAGGCTGCGACCAAAATGGTCGATGATAAATAACGCCCCCGTATTTTTAACCGCATCCAGAACCTGTAATTTTGTCTCATCGGCATCGGTAAGCAGCGGTTCATCGATTTCCAGTTCGATAAAGCCTGCATCTTCCCCGGCACAGTGACGGATAACATCGGCCAGGCCCGTTTCCAGCAACTGACGTGGGAACAGATTAATACTGACACGCAAGGCCGCGTGTTGACGCCGCCACTGCTTAATTTGACTGACAGCGGACTGAATGATCCACTCCCCAAGTTTGACTGACAGCGGACTTTTAATCAGCATATCAATAAACTCAGCGGGAAAAAGGATGCCACGCGCGGGATGCATCCAGCGCACCAGTGCTTCGCAGCCGATCAATGTCCCATCGGCCCCATTAAAACGCGGCTGGTAATGCAGAACGAACTGATGCTGACGTACCGCAGCTTCCAGTTCACGCTCAAAACGGCGTCGTCCCTGTTCCGCCTCACGAAATTCAGGCTGAAAGAGAACAGACTGGCCTTTCCCGCGCGCTTTGGCGCGGTACAGCGCTAAATCGGCGGCTGACATGACCGATGACGTGTCGGTGCCATGTAAGGGAAAACAGGCCACACCGGTGCTGGCTCCCACCGTCAGCACCGATCCCATGTAATCAAATGGCATCTGGATGGCCGCAGTGAGTATGTGCGCTATCCCCATGGCCTCATCGCAACCATTGGGTAGCAGGACAATAAACTCATCGCCGCCAAGTCGGGCTGCCGCAATCGCATGGGTACAAACCGCGCGAATCTGCTCAGCCACATGGCACAGCAAGGCATCGCCTGCGGCATGGCCTAGTGTATCGTTCACCTCTTTAAAACTGTCTAAATCCGTCATCAGCAAGGTATAAGGTACGCCGGATTCCGTCAGCTTACTGAGTTGGGTCATAAACGCACTGCGGCTGGCAAGACGCGTCAGCATATCCAGTGACGCCAGCTCACACAGTCGCGCCTCGCTTTCATAACGCAGCGTAACATCACGGATAATCATGCCGACATAGCGTTCCTCCCCTTCGCGCCAGCCCGAGAAAGAAACTTCTGCCGGAAACTCTTCACCGTTGCAGCGTTTCCCCCAAATCTGCAGAGTGCGAGGGACTGCGATCGCGTCATCGTCATGCTCAAGCCGATCAAGTTCGTTGCGGTAGTCGGTCTGGCAGCGTTCCGGGATCAGTCCGGCGACATATTTTCCCATCATTTCGCTGGCGTCATAGCCAAACATGTTGGTCGCGGCAGGGTTCCAGAAAGTAATCCCGCGATTCAGATCGGTACAAATAATGGCATCAGGCGAGGTGACCGATATGGCTTCAAGCCGCTGCTGACTGGCGTGGCGCAGTACCTCCATACGATGAACCTCCATGCGGTCCATCACCAGCGCAGCCAGATCGGTCAGGTTCTGACGATCCGTTGGGCTCATTGCAGGGCGGGGATGATTGTCGGTCAGACATAATGTCCCAATTCTGTGCCCGTCGGGCGTAATCAGCGGGACGCCAGCATAGAATCGAATATAGGGATAACCCAGCACCAGCGGGCTGTTACAGAAACGGGGATCGTTGAGTGCGTCAGGCACACAAAGAATCGAGTCACTCTCAAGCGTATGATGGCAGAACGCCACGCTCCGCGAGGTTTCAGTAATCTGCAGACCATAGCGAGACTTGAAAAACTGGCGTTTTTCATCAATCAGCGACACAAACGCCACCGGCACGCTAAACAGTCGCGCGGCCAGAATCGTCAGGCGATCGAACGCTTCATTCGGCGGCGTGTCCATCAGGTGATACTGGGCCAGCGCACGCAAGCGCGCTTCTTCAGCGCCGTTTTCGGTTGAGTGCTTCAGAGTATGTCCTCCTGAGGTCGTATACTGTGGCCGGGCATCTCACAGTAAAAAGAGGACGCCTGCAATCAGACAGAACCAGGTAAACGTTATCTGCCAACCTGAAACCGCAACAAAGGCCCGCCTGTACAGCAAAAATCCCAATCTCAGTCATCTGCTCTGATCACGGGATCGCCTTTAACTTCGACCCCGTTTTTACTGTTATCGTCCTCACAGAGATGAACTTCATAGTCTGAGGCTGCTTATCTGTGTAAAACGGTAAAAATCGCTATTTTTTGGACTGTGGCACCAGTTCATAATAGGGATGCTTGCCTGCTAACAGCAGCAGCAATTCATACTCGCCCTGACTCAGTAACGCGACTTTCGCCGTGGCTTCTTTTGTCTGCCAGGCGCGTAAGCTGAGATCAAAGCGTTCGGCTGCGCCCTCCTGTGACAGACCTGCCGCAATACGCAGCTCCCGGACGTTATTCTGGACGGGCACGGGCCGTCGGACGATTGAATTTCCCAAACCAGGCTCCCTGTTGTTGACTTAGGGTAACAGTGCCTTAGCGCAGCCCGTATCGGTTCTCTCACACGGTCATCAGCCACCGCCGCAGCACACATTTCATAAGAATACTTAATCTTAACAGGGGAAATGTCAATCGAGGGAAGGCCGTTCTGGCAGGAATTTTATGGGCCCGAATCTATGCTTTGATCAACTTATATCACTTTCCCTTAAGCGAAACGGCATGACTTTTAAAAAAACCAATAATTTGAGTTTATTTCGTAACGTAAGATGTAAGGAAATATAAATTTAAAACAGGGCGTTCAACAATAAATTCCCCCGCCATAAGGCGGGGGCATGAAAACCACAGTGGTTATTTTCAATTGAAAAACAGACCACCGGCTGGCTTATATATCTTTATTTACCAAACGCAATCCAGGCCGCATCATCTTTTGTCGCCACAGAGACCGAAGGACGAAGAGGTTGCGTGGCCTTATGGCTGGCTGAACGGACAACAGACGAGGTTGTCACGGGCAGTGTAAACCGTGTAATGACGCTGGTCAGTGTCTCAGTCTGGCTGCTCATGCTTTCCGCAGAGGCTGAGATAGTCTGCACCAGACTGCTGTTTTGCTGCGTAACCCGGTCAATTTCCGCTACGGCGAGTGTGACCTGAGAAATACCTTTACTCTGTTCTTCGGAAGCCAGAGCAATCTGACCAATCAGGTCGTTCACGCTGCCGACGTTACGTAACACCTCTTCCATCGTGCTGCCCGCCGTGTTGGCCGCATCACGTCCTTGACTGATACCGGCGACCGTATCCGCAATTAATCCTTCAATCTCTTTCGCCGCTTCGGCACTGCGTTGCGCCAGAGAGCGTACTTCGCTGGCCACTACAGCAAAACCGCGCCCCTGCTCTCCGGCGCGCGCCGCCTCGACGGCGGCATTGAGCGCCAGAATATTGGTCTGGAACGCAATACCATTAATGGTAGCCGTAAACTGACGTATTTTTTCTGCGCCCACAGACAGGCCTTCCATCGCGCCAACCACCGTTTTCACCAGTTGTTCGCCCTGCTGAGTGGTTTGCGCAGTGATGCCTGACAGCGCGCGCGCTTCACGGCTGTTTTCTGCGTTATAGCGCACGGTCGCGGTTAACTGCTCCATGCTGGCAGCCGTTTCTTCCAGCGCGGCTGCCTGAGTCGCCGTCCTGTTCGACAGATCGGCATTGCCTTTAGCGATATCGCTGGCCTCATCCCGTAACACGGATGCATTGTCGCGAATCGCCAGAACGGTCTTCAGCAAACTTTGTTGCATTTCTTTAAGTAACGGCACCATTTGCCCGACACAATTCCGACCAAGATCTTCGGGTTCCTGGGTCAGATCGCCGTCAGCAATGATGCGGAAGTGATTACGCAGTTTTGCTACGGGGCGAACAAGATGGACAACCAGATAGCGGTCACAAAAGAAAAGCAGCCCCGTGACCGCAGCCAACGTAATCAAAAAGAGTTCTACCAGTCTCTGATGCTCTACGCTCAGCGGCGCGTTATTGCTGGAAATCTGCTGCGTCAGAGCACGGAGTCTTTCCTGCGCAGCCGCAGGATAATCCTGTGGCGCGCTGGTCAGCGCGGCACGGTAGCGCTGCCACTCATCACCCGCAGGCACGTCTGCCGCCAGCGCAGCACGATTCGCTGTCGCATTCTCCTGCATCTGCAAACTGGCACGATTGAGGAAAATAAGCTGCTCTGTCAGGCTGTTACTGCGCGTAACTTCCCGATTAATGTCTTTGAGAATCACCGAACCATAGGCACCCGCAAGCGCAATGACGATCACGGCGATAATGAGTATCCATAAGACGACACGTCTTATCGTAAAATTTTTTAGAATATTCATAGTATTTCCCCGGTGTGGCTGTGTAAAAACGTCAATAAAAATATTCATGCCTAATAGTTGCGGGCAAAACAATAGCGCGCTACTCTTTATAAAAATAATTGTGGCAGTGTTAATGAAAAAATAAAACGTAAAAATTGATTAAATGTGTGCATCGTTCATAACTAAGAAATTTATTAAAGAAAATAAAAAGAGACATAAACCCAGAACACGCCTATTATTTAGTGAAAATAAAATTATTTCCTGTTTTTCCTTTCGCGCCCTTTGGCCAGCGTTGCGGTGCTTCTATCCGACACTTTTTCTTTTTAATTTCGCGCCGTTATCAGTACGGAGCGGAGGACACACATGCTTATGAGTCTCGACGGCGATCCTGAACGCCGCATCCGTGCCCTTGAGGCACTTCGTCATCCTGATGAAAGTCGGGATGACATACTGAGAAAATTTGTCAGACTGGCCAGTCAGGCACTGAACATTCCCGGCAGTTTTATTTCTATCATTGATGATGAGTTTCAGTATGTGCGTGCCTCACACAATTTTAAGCTGGAACGTTCGTCCCGGGAGGATTCACTTTGTCGCTATGCGGTAGATGGTGACACCGCCGTCGTCGTGCCTGATACCTATCTCGACAGCCGCTTTGCGGCCCATCCCCTGATCGTTGGGGCGCCCTTTATTCGGTTTTATGCGGGCGTCCCACTGAAAAACCGTGATGGCATAAACCTGGGTACGCTGTGCGTCACGGATGTTCAACCGCACCCCTTCAGCGCCTCACAAATTACGACGCTTCAGTTACTGTCATCATTAGTGATGTCGTTTCTGGAGGCCTGGCATTCTGCGGGCTTTGTCGACCCGGTGACCGGGCTGCCCAACCGCCAGCGCCTGATTCGTGACATGCATTATTTATCGGCAGCAGGCGATACAACCTTACGCCGCCTGGTCCTGATTGACTGTATTGATATGCCGCGCGCCTATGAACTGGCCCGGTCAATGGGCATGGGGCCCGTTGAAAGCCTGCTCAAGGATGTCGCTACCCTTTTGCCCCTTCGGCTGCGTCCTGCGGCCAGTGACATTATTTATACTGTTGCCACCGGGCGTTTTGCGGTGCTGACGCGTGCGGACAGCCGCATCAGTGCGCACTGGGTCGCCTGTCAGATGGAAGGCATCAGCGCCGACCTGGGTGAAGGCCTGTCAGTGGGGCTCAGCACCCACACCGGCGAGGTCGATTTCGTCTCCGGTATTTTCCCGCCCCATGAAACCCTGCGCCAGGCGGTCAGCGCCTTGCACGAGGCCATTGGGCGCGGTTTACCCTCTTTACGCTTTAGTGAAGCCACGGATATCAGACGTACGCAGGATTTCAAGTTAATCAACGATCTGGCGCGCGCGCTGCGCGAAGATGTGGGCCTTTATCTGGTTTATCAGCCTAAAATTTGCCTGCAAAGCGGTAAACCCATCGGGCTTGAAGCCCTGATTCGATGGCATCATCCTGAACGAGGCGAACTCTCACCGGCCACTTTCATCCCGCTTGCTGAGCAGACCGAAACCCTTACTGCCCTGACATCATGGGTGATTGACAACGTTATCGCCCGCCTGAAGCGCCTGCGCAACAGCTGTATCCAGTTGCCTGTTACGATTAATGTGAGTGAGCGCGATTTCTCGCTTGACGGTTTTGCGGATAGTCTGGAAGAGAAAATGCTTAAGGCAAAACTCCCCACCTCCCTGCTGGGAATCGAGTGTCTGGAAACGGAGCGCATTGTTGAGAGCCCCTCGTCCATGCGGGGGCTTGAGATGCTGAAACTGCGCGGCTTTGGCATTTCTCTTGATGATTTTGGTACCGGCTATAGCAATATCAGTTATCTGCGCCGGATGCCGCTGGATGTGATCAAGCTGGACCGTTCGCTAATTAGTGAGCTTTCATCCGATATGGCCTCACGCATTATTGCTCGTAATATTATTACCATGCTGAAAGAGCTGGATTATGTGGTACTGGCCGAAGGCGTGGAATGTGTCGATACCGTGGAAGCGTTAACGGAATATGGCTGCGATCAGGCCCAGGGTTTTTTCTATTCCCGTCCCCTGGCAGACAGCGAACTGGACCACTGGCTGCACTGGAAACTCCGCGAAATGTGTTAAGACGCCGTTGGGTTCACGCCCACGGCGTTACCTGGCAGGATAGCGAGAAATGTTCCCCTCATGGTTCACCATGACGCAGTTACGGCCTTCGTCTTTTGCCGCGTACAACGCTTCATCTGCTCGCCTGAGCAGTGAGGCGTCGTCGCCCAAACCGTTTAAGGTAGCGACGCCGAGGGAAACCGTCATGCTGTTGATAAACGGGAACACCGTATGACTGACGGCCTCACGGATGCGTTCTGCCATTGCGGCCGCGTCGCCCATAGAGGTGCCCGGCAGCAGCAGCACAAACTCTTCGCCGCCGAACCGGCTGATTACATCCAGCGTACGGCAGCGCTTTCTTAACAAACCCGCCAGGCTCACCAGGACTTTGTCGCCAGCATCGTGTCCATAGCGATCGTTGATGATTTTAAAGTGATCGATATCGATGGCAATCGCACTCTGCACAGGCTCCTCGCGGTGCTGAGCCGCCTGTGCATAGAAACCGCGACGGTTATTTAATCCGGTCAGCGGATCGGTCATGGCTTTATCGTTCAGGTCCGCAACATGCCCTGCGACCGCACGCCGATGATGCTGAACCGCTTCTCTTAATCTGTCAGCTTCGTTGTACCAGGTGTTAACGGATGACAGCGGATCCGGGCTGGCCTCACTTCCCCCGTCACGCACCATGCCTGCCAGTTTTTCCAGCGGATAAGAGATGCGGGACGCCAGAAAGGCCATGCAGGTTGCAGTCAGGACGATGATGATCAGAATAAACCAGAAGGCATTTCTGGCCGTATGCATCATCAGGCCATTTACCGTTTCTGAGGTACCGGACATAAAGATATTCCAGTCCGTTTTTTGCAGGCTGGCGTAACCGATAAGGTACTTTTTGCCCGCGTCCTGAATCATAAACTGGCCGCTCATCGTGGCCGCCAGGCGTTTCTGTAACGGCTGACTTAACGCCATGCGCGTCCCGACACGCGTCGGATCCTGACTGAAAATAATCGTGCCATCATCACTGACAATACTGACCGATGTGCCATCACCGTAATAATGCTGGCTCAGGATGTCACTCAACATACTCTGTTTTTTCAGGTAAATCGTTCCCCCAATAAAGCCGAGATAATGACCGTCATGCGCAAACAGGGGATGCGAGATAAAGACCACATAGTTGCCCGAGGGTGAGATAAAAGGCGAAGAAATAAACGGTTTTTGTAGCTTATTCGCCTGTTCCGTTTCAGCGGTGTCCACCTTAACACCCAGCAGAGACAGGCTTTCAGGCGAGATGGAGGCGATAATGGAATGGTTATCCAGCACGACTACCGAGTTGAAAAAACCTGACTGTTGTAACAGGCGCGTAGTTTCGCGATGTAACAGCTGAACGTTATTCAGGTCAGCGATCTGACCGGCGCTCCAGGCCAGTTCACGTTGGGCAATGGCAAGATAGTGATCGGTGGTGTCGGCCAGCTTACGGGCATAGGCAATATTGCTGTCCAGCAGCGACTCTTCAATATTACTTTTTTGAAAAAGAAACAGCGCGCCCAGCAGCAAGCCGGAAGTCACAATGACACTTCCTATCGATAACGCGGTGAGTAACGTTCGAAGATGGATTTTTCTGCGATACATAACGGGATGTGCTGAGAATAAATTATGCAGATAGTAAACGCTAATCAGCCAGACAAAGGGCAGAATAAACGTCACTTTTGTTCTCTACAGTACTGAATGAGTGGCAGTATTCATCCGCAGGCAGCAAGCGACACTTTTTACCTGTGTGCAGATTCTCACCGTGTTGAGGCGTCATCTGAGCTGGCATCAATCATAGTGGCCCCGCACACAATACCGTTATAAGAGTAGTTAATTATTTTTCCTTAAACAAAATCAGCCAGTTATTCGATGACAGATTTTTTTGAATATACGTCATTTCGTTAACCCCGTGTTGAGGAGTACGCTGAAGGAAATTCAGGCGCTACTCCTTGCGAGGTAATGAAGCGTCGCAAGCATTCTGAATCGCGTGTCTCCTCTTTTCTCTCCGACCTTGCCCGGCGAGCTGATCACGACGCACAACAGAAGGCGCTCCCGTTCATCCGGCTGTTTTTTATGACAATGCGCATGCTATGGTAGTGATTTGCGTTTATGTGGATACCTTTGATGAAAAAACAGCGGGTTGGCATCGTCTTTGGCGGGAAATCTTCAGAACATGAAGTGTCGTTGCAGTCAGCAAAAAATATCGTTGATGCCATTGATAAGACCCGGTTTGAGGTCGTGCTATTGGGTATCGACAAACAAGGGCAATGGCACCTCAATGACGCCTCCAGCTTCCTGCTGAATGCAGAAAATCCGTCACTGATTGCCCTCAATCGCACGGCAAAACAGATTGCCCTGATTCCCGGCGAACCTGAGCAGCCACTCATTGCCCGTGACGATGCGCATTCCCTGTCACAGCTGGATGTCATTTTTCCGGTGGTTCACGGTACGCAAGGCGAAGATGGCGCGTTGCAGGGGTTACTGCGCATGGCGTCGCTGCCCTTTGTCGGGTCGGATGTGCTGGGGTCGGCGGTCAGCATGGACAAGGATTTCACCAAGCGTCTGTTACGCGATGCCGGCTTGCAGGTTGCCCCCTGGCTGAGCGTCACGTCTTCACAGCTGAACCAACTGGACACCGAAGCCGTCATCGCCCGCTTCGGCCTGCCGCTGTTTGTTAAGCCTGCCAATCAGGGCTCCTCGGTGGGCGTAAGTAAAGTGACCCATGCCGCAGCGCTCCTGCCCGCGCTGGAAATGGCATTTACGTTCGATCGTAAGGCCCTGATTGAAAAAGCCATTAAAGGCCGGGAGATCGAATGTGCGGTGCTGGGTAACGAAGAGCCACAGGCCAGCCCGTGTGGCGAAGTGGTGGTGAAAGAAGGCTTCTATTCCTACGACACAAAGTACATCAGCGAAACCGGCGCACAAACGGTGATTCCTGCCGCCATCCCACCGGACGTCGATGCGGCGATTCGCCAGGTAGCGATTAAGGCATTTACCACACTGGAATGCTTTGGCATGGCGCGTGTCGACGTGTTTTATACCGAGGAAGGCGAAATCGTGATCAACGAAGTGAATACACTACCCGGTTTCACCAATATCAGCATGTATCCCAAACTGTGGCAGGCGGCGGGCCTGAGCTATCAGGACCTGATTACCCGACTGATTGAACTGGCTATCGCACGCCATCAACAGAGCGCCCTGCTGAAAACCAGTATTCATTAATGTGCGTCCAGCGACCTGCTCAGGCAACGTCGCTGGTCATTTCATTATGGGCTTTGCCCGGCGATGTCTGATTGCGGCCATTTCGCTTGGAAATATAGAGATTTTTGTCGGCTGCGGAGATCAGGTTGTTAATCGTCTCAGCCCAGGCCGTACCCGGTTGGGCTTCGCCGTTTGCCAGGCCCAGGCTCACCGTGATCGTGACGGCATTGCCCTGCAGCACAAATTTCTCGCGGACAATGCTCTGCCGAATCCCCTCCGCCAGCGAATAGATTTTCTCCGGAGACAGATCGAACTGCACCACCACAAATTCTTCTCCGCCAAAACGGCAAATGTGCCCTTTGCTGCCAACCAGCGGCGAAATGCGGCGGGCAATCTCTTCCAGCACGCTGTCGCCCGCATCATGGCCGAAATTGTCGTTGACTGATTTAAAGTAATCCACATCCAGCAGGATCACGCCGACCTGACGTTGCGCATAGCTGGGCTCGTTACGCAGTCTTTCATACAGGCCGGAGCGCGATAATAACTGGGTAAGAAAATCGTAATCGGCGCGCAGAGCCAGCCGCTCATTGAGCTGACGGATAGCATCCACGCTGACCGCCACAATCAGAGGACTGATGGCAAGCGTAGCCACGCCCAGTCGCGCTGACGTCAGATGACTGATGGGCAGCAGGCTTGAATCGCCCTGGATATGCATGACGCCATGGGAAACCAAAATGATCTGGCTGATGCCGGTTATCAGTGTCACCAGGCTGGTGAGCGGGATGGGCAAGACAATGGCGCACCAGATTAACGCCGGCACCGGCAGCGTCAGGCTGCCTGCGCCGCCCATTAAGGCCCCCGTCGTTAAGGACAGCCCCACGGCGATAAGCGGCAGAATCGTCCCCACCTTTACCCGTAGCCCTGAGAACATCACGCGCCAGTTTGGGGTCAACAGAAACGGCAACAGCATTAAGCCGGTCGAAAACTGTTCGCTGAACCAGTTCATCCAGGCATCGGCGAACGCGGCATTGACACTGCCTACCTGTGCCAGTGCGCCCCAGGTGGCGCAACCGAACGCCGCCAGCAGGCAGGCGGGGAAGATCCGTAAGGCATTTGAGATGCGTTCACTGCTGGAATCATGCTGATACTGTTTTCCCATCACTAGTACGCATATCAGGATAAACAGAATATTGGCGACATTGAGCGTAAATGCCGGTAACGTCCAGCCCGAAAAGACCGTATCGTTAAATACCATCGCACTAAAGCAAATAAGATAAAAACGGGTTCGGTGAAGGAAGGGATAACGCAGCATCATACCGGCAATAAACACGTTTACCGGCCAGAACAGGGATAAATCGTGGGGAATGCGCAGATGACCGCCAACGAAACAAAACATCAGCGTAATCATAAACAGCCAGAAGGCACTCTTTTTAGCATTATGCTCTTCAAACAGCTTAGCGCGCATACGTCCGGACCTTGTCACAAAGAGGCTCACTATCTCGCCGCCCACAAAGTATGTGGCGTTATCATCATCATTAAAGCCTGATTCGTGTCTGCGCCATTCAGAGAAAAACAACAGTAAACAGGCGAACGTCAGGGTATTGAAACAGGTTACCGGTAACGAATGGGCTGACAGACATCCCTGCCTATTATGTCTTACAAATAAAAAAATCGGATATCCGAGATATCCGATTTTTCTGCTGTAAATTCCAGAATACCGATGTCTGGTTATTTCACCGCCACCGGCCACTGACTCAGGCGTATGTTTCGTTTATCAGCATTTTCACCAAAATCTTTCAACACGGCTTTTACATCCGGATCGATGTATTCTGCATTATCGTTATCAACAATTACCACGCTATTTTCGGGAATTTTTTCCAGCAGGCCCTGAAGTTTAGGGTTGTGCAAAAACGTCAAATTTTGCTGAAAACGCAGCACATAGTGGTCGTCATAGCGCGTAAGCTGCAAGGCGTTGCGATGACTCTTGTAGATGCTGTAGATAATTTGAGTGGCAATACCTATGCCGATTCCCACCAGCATTCCCAACGTGATAATTCCGATAATCGTCGCCAGGAACGGGACGTACTGCTGTGCGCCCATACGAAACTGTTCGATAAACAGTCGCGGTGCAGCCAGCTTATAACCGGTATAGAGCAGGACCGCAGCCAGACTGGCAAGCGGAATGGCATTCAGCATCTCACTAAACCACATACCGCAAATCAGCAACATCACACCATGAAGCAAAATGGACAATTTGGTTTGTGCGCCTGCGTTGACGTTTGCTGAGCTGCGAACAATAACCGCCGTGATAGGCATTGCACCCAAGAAGCCCGCCGTTATGTTACCAATGCCCTGAGCAAACATTTCTCTGTTGGGCGATGGCGCAGGATTTTGCGGACGTAGCTTTTTCAGGGCTTCCTGGCTCAGGAGCGTTTCCAGACTGGCCACCAGCGCCAGCGTCACCGCGACAACCCACACCTGCGGATTTTGCCAGGCCATCCAGTCCGGCGTTTCAAGTTCGGCTATCATCGCCGAAACGCTGTCAAAAGCGGGCAGTGAAATACGCGGTAAGGCGTCGGTGAGTGACGGGAACAGTCGCGCCCCCAATACTGTCACCCCACAGCCAAACAGAACCGCAAAGAGCGGACCCGGGATCCAGGCTATCGCCTTGATGCGCTTGATGGGGCCGGTTGTCCACGCAAACAAAATGAACAAGCCCACCAACGACACCAACAGCGCCGAGAGCGAAAAGGTCATTTCACCGTTTACCAGCGACACCAGTTTTACGCTGCCGCCGGCTCCTAGCGCCACCGGTATTTGCTGCATGATCAGCAGCAGGCCAATCGCCGCCAGCATACCTTTAATCACGCTACCGGGCACGAGTGCAATAAAACGGCCAGCGCGCAGCAGACCAAACAGGCACTGTAAAAGCCCGGCGATGATCAGCGCAGTGAGAAACGCGGAAAAACTTCCCAGCGTGGCCATCGAGGCGACCACGATAGTGACCAGTCCTGCCGCAGGACCGCTGACGGCGAAGCGTGACGGACTGAGTGATGTCACGATTATCCCGCCAATCACACCGGTCAGTAAGCCGGCAAAAGGCGGTAAACCGCTGGCCTGAGCAATACCGAGGCAGAGCGGGAGTGCGACCAGAAACACAACCAGCCCTGCCGGCACATCGCGGCGTAACGTATCCAGATTCATGGTGAAGACTCCTCTGCAGATTGCTGAATCAACTCTTTAAGATGACCCGATTGCAGGTCGTAAACACAGCCAAACACATCCAGTTCCTGACCAGATTGCCAGGCCTGACGGACAGGGTCGGAAGCCACCAGCCTGGCAAACTGCACCCGCACGTTTGCCTCCACCAGACGGTTCAGTTTCTCACCCTCGGTTTCCTGCGCCGTCGGGTCGCCAAGATGGCTTGCCAGGCCGTCGCGCAAACAGGTAATACGACGCGCCAGTGCAGAATCCTCCGTCGCTAACGGACTGCCAGGCAGATTCAGAGCCGCCTGAACGCCGCCGCAACCATAGTGACCGCTTAATACAATGCGCTTCACGCCAAGAAAGAAGACGGCATATTGCAGAACACTCAGCAGATTGTCGTCTTCCGCCACGACCATATTGGCGATATTACGATGAACAAACAGCTCGCCAGGATGGGAACCCGTTAACACCTCCGCCGGTACCCGACTGTCTGAGCAGCCAATCCATAATGAATGCGGTTTTTGCTGATAGAGCGATTTTTCAAAATAGGCGGGGTTACGTTGGCGGCGCTGTAAGGCCCAACTGCGATTTTTCGCTAATAAGGGTTTAAGTGTCGTCACAATCATCTTCTCTTAACTACCGGGAATATCATTTCCAGGCGAACCACGGAGTGAACCCGCTCACCTTATTTGGCCGAGGGGCTAATGAAACCTGAACTCCATCACATTAAAAGGTTATAGCCGCTTATCATTTTCAATGCACCTGGAATATTACACGCGCCAAAACACTGCCTGCCTGTGTAAGACTTTATTCAACTAACGTCATCAAAACGTAAATAAGATTAAGAGGTCATACCACCAAATTTTGCAGCTATTTTAATTTTATTCATTTAAAATCAAACACATAAAATTCACGCCATGATTTATAAATTGACAAATAAATACAAAAATTTCATAGCGAACTAAGTAATTAAAATAACAGCGACGCCGCAGACCAGGATTAGTCTTAAATGCAGAATTTATGAATAGCACGATTAACCGCCTTTATTTAATGCAGGCAGTGAATCCGTCTTAATGAAGGGGTAAATTAAAGCGAGAGATAGTTAATTTAATTTGCGTGAAAATAGTGACGGATGTAAGTAAATATTTGAGCCAACGTGAAGGCGCCCGCCCAGTGCAGGCGCTTCATATTGACATTTTATTTACCGTTCCAGGCGTTGAGGCGCGCCTCACGAACGGAAAGCTGTTGTTGTGGTGTCAGCTTATTGTAATTTTCCGCCATGCCGCTTTCCCAGTCGCCATACAATGGATTGGGTAAAACAATAAATTGCGTACCGAAAAGCGCGTGATTATTGTCGACAAATGCCCGACGCTGCGCGTTACCCTGATGCCAGGTTGCGCCGCCAAAATCATTCAGGTTGTCACCGATATATAAAACGACATTGTAGCCCGCATTTTTAATGGCATCGAAACGCGCCTGCTTGTTTGAGGAGTCGGTTTTCAGGCTGACCGTTTTCTCACTGACTCCGCTGAAGCCAAGCTGCTGCAGGTTGGCCACCGTGGCGGCATAGTCTTTTTGATCGCGATTGGAAACGTAAAAAACGGTGCCGCCATGGCTGTTGACGTAGCGGGCGAATTCCACCGCGCCGGGAACCGCTTTTGCCTGCCGCGCCTGTGTCCAGGCTGACCAGGTTTTGTCGCTGAAAGGCTGGCCATTCTTCACCTGCCACGCGCTATAGGCACTGTTGTCCAGCATAGTTTCATCTAAATCGACAATGACCGCTTTAGGCTTGCCCGCCAGCGAAGCCGATTGATCAAAGGCCAGACGGGCGCTGTTGAATGCCTGCCAGCAGAGCGCCTGATATTCGCCGGACTGCTGGAACCAGTTCAGGGCCAGGACCGTTTGTTGCCCCAGTTGCTGCTGTGCCTGCTGTCGGGCAGGTTGCGCGCAACCTGCCAGTGCCAGCGCAACCACCGCCGACAGCGCGAAATTCACTGAATGTTTCATCGTTTTATCCTAAGGTGTGAAAGATTTAAGTGGGTAACGCTTCAAAAATGTAGCAGTTAACGTAAGCTGAGGGCAGCAACATTACACGCTGTTTCAACAGGAGATGAGGATGCCCGCTACACCGCGTTCGCCGTTGCTTGATGCACTTGACTGGGTCGATTATGCGTTTCAGCCCGCAGGCGAACCGCCTCCTGATGATGCCGCCTATGCCCATCAGCGTCACAGCGCCGTCGTGTTAACCGACACTCACACTATTCCACCCAAAAGCGGTGATGCAGATGGCGTGATCGCCACCGGCCACCGCCCCGTCGCGGTTTACACGGCCGACTGTTTACCGGTGCTGTTTGCCGACAGCCAGCAGAAACAGGTTGCCGCTGTTCATGCTGGTCTGCAGGGGGCCCTGGCTGGCGTGCTGTATCGGGCGGTAGCGCATCTTTGCGAACGCGGTGCCACGCCAGCGAGCCTGACGGTGGCGATTGGCCCGGCGCTGGCTCCCTGCTGTTTTGAGCTGGATCGTCAACGTCTGGCAGAGATTGAACAGATGCCCGACATGCCATTGCCCCTGCGCTATTATGCGGTTCAGCCCCACAATCCCGGCGCTCAGCGCCCCCAGGCCGTTGCTACCCGTGGCGGTGTCTGGTTTGATCTACCGTATCTGGCGACGCAAATGCTGATAAAAGCAGGCATTCCGGCAGAAAACATTGACCCTGTCCACCAGTGCACCTATTGCACTACCGAGGCGGGCGCCAGCTACCGTTTCAACACGCATCACGGCAGTGGCTATCGTTCCCGCTATTCCTGGATTCGCCGCCGCTGAGGTTGCGTGCACATCCGCTGGCCTTCCCCTGCATTTCCCCGGCCTGGCCGTTTTATGTGGCGGCTAAGGCCGCTTTTATGATGTTTCTCACAGCCTGATGCCATTTCACTTTTTTTTAACAGAAAAATGGTTAAAGCTAACTCATCCGACCACTTTATCTGTGAGTGATTATGACTGTGCTGCCCTCATCCTACCCGGCGTTGTTTACGCCCCTTGATCTGGGGTTTACTCAGCTCAGAAACCGCTTTTTGATGGGATCTATGCACACCGGTCTGGAAGAGCGTGAAGATGGCGCGGCCAGGCTGGCGGCATTCTATGGCGAACGGGCACGGGAAGGCGTGGCGCTGATCGTGACGGGCGGCGTGTCGCCCAATCCTCAGGGCGTGACCGCCGCACACGGTGCGGTGCTGAACCAGGATTCACAGTGTGACTGGCACCGGCAAATCACCGCCGCCGTGCATCAGCACGGGGGAAAAATCGCGCTGCAGATTTTGCATACTGGCCGTTACAGTTTTCAGCGCGATC
Source organism: Pantoea sp. BR_17 (assembly GCF_041955125.1). NCBI lineage: Bacteria > Pseudomonadati > Pseudomonadota > Gammaproteobacteria > Enterobacterales > Erwiniaceae > Pantoea > Pantoea sp. BR_17. The sequence goes on from NZ_JAVAXT010000011.1 coordinate 35,185, forward strand.
TGGTTGCGCCCTCTGCAATACAGGCCCCCATTAACCGTTTTACGCCGCGGGAACTGAGCGACGCCGAGGTTGAGCAGACCATTGCCGACTTCGCGCACTGTGCCCGTCTGGCGCAAAAAGCGGGCTACGACGGCGTAGAAATCATGGGCTCCGAAGGGTACCTGATTAATCAGTTTCTGGTACCGCACACCAACCAGCGTCAGGACCGCTGGGGCGGCGATTTTACCGGGCGCATGCAGTTTGCTTTAGCGGTCACCCGCGCGGTCCGTCAGGCCACCGGCGACCGTTTTATCATTATCTTCCGCTTGTCGATGCTGGACCTAATTGAGCAAGGCAGTACGCTGGACGAAACGCTACGACTGGCAACAGCGCTGGAACGCTGCGGCGTGACGCTGTTTAACACCGGCATTGGCTGGCACGAAGCTCGCATTCCGACCATTGCGACCTGCGTGCCCCGCGCCGCCTTCGCGTGGGTCACGCGCCGCTTGCGCCAACACGTTGCCGTGCCCGTGGTGGCAACGAATCGAATCAACCAACCACAGGTGGCAGAACAGCTTTTGCAGGATGGCTGTGCGGACATGGTTTCCATGGCCCGACCGTTCCTGGCCGATGCCGCGTTTGTCAGCAAGGCGCAACGGGGGGATGACGACAGTATCAACACCTGTATCGCCTGTAATCAGGCCTGTCTGGATCAGATCTTTGCCGGTCACGTCACCGCCTGTCTGGTCAACCCGCGCGCCTGCCACGAATCCCTCATGCCGGTGACACCGGCGCACATGCCCAAACGGCTGGCGGTTGTAGGGGCCGGTCCGGCAGGTATGGCGTTTGCCTTACAGGCGGCTGAACGCGGCCACCAGGTCACCCTTTATGAGGCGGCCGATGAGATCGGCGGACAGTTCAATATCGCCCGACAGATCCCAGGGAAAGAGGAATTCCGCGAAACCCTGCGCTATTTTCGCCATCGTTTGCCGGCGGCGGGCGTGGTAATCAAAACAGGCTGTCGGGTCACCGCTCCCCTGCTGGCAGACGCCGATGAAGTCATCCTGGCGACCGGCATTAAACCGCGTACGCCAGATATCCCCGGCATTGATCACCCCAAAGTCCTGAGCTATCTGGCCGTGCTGGCGGATAAGCGTCCGGTTGGTGCACGCGTGGCGATTATTGGCGCGGGCGGGATCGGGTTTGATACGGCTGAATATCTGTCTGAACCGCCCGCAAACGAAACCACCGGGGATTTTTATCGCGAATGGGGCATCGATCAGAGCCTGACGCAGCGCGGCGGCGTGATTGCGCCCGCGCCACAGCCTTCACCGCGTCAAATCTGGCTGCTTCAGCGCAAGCCCGGCAAGCCCGGTGCCACGCTGGCGAAAACGACCGGCTGGATCCATCGCAGCAGTCTCCAGTCACGGGGAGTTGAAATGTGGGGCGGGATTGAGTATCTGGCGATTGATGATGAAGGGCTGCATATCCGGCGCGACGGCGAGCGCCTGCTCCTGCCGGTCGACAACGTGATTATTTGTGCCGGTCAGGAGCCGCAACGCGAGCTGGAAGCGGCGATGCGGGCAAACGGTAAACCCGTGCAGGTGATTGGCGGGGCCGACGTCGCGCAGGAGCTGGATGCCCGTCGGGCGATAGCCCAGGCCACCGCGCTGGCGTTAACGCTGTAGTTAACGCATTTTCACTGCACGCAGCACCACAAATTTTTTGTTGGAGGCAACCAGGGTGCAGTTGCCAAAGAGCTTCTTCAGCTTGTGGTGATAATCCAGGTGACGGTTGCCGACAATGCGCAGCTCCCCGCCGTATTGCAGGCAGCGCTTTGCGTCACGGAACATCTGCCAGGCCAGGTGATCGGTCACCGCGTGCTGCTGGTGGAACGGCGGATTACACAAGACCGCATGCAGCGTATCGGAAGGATAACCGCTCAGGACATTATTGACCCGGAACTGACAGCGTGACAGATCGTCCGGGCGGTTGATCTCTACGTTTAACCGGCTGGACGCCACCGCCATGTATGACTCATCAAGAAAATGCACCTCCGCCTCGGGATTTTGTGCCAGCGCCATCAAGCCAATCACGCCGTTGCCACAGCCCAGATCGACAATCTCGCCTTCAATATTTTCCGGCAGGTGCTGCATGAACAAGCGCGCGCCAATATCCAGTGAAGAGCGGGAAAAGACGTTGGCGTGGTTATGGATCTGATAAGGCGTACCGTCCAGCGACCAGACCTGGGTAGGCGATTTTTCGCGCAGCGCGGGCTGGGTGAACTGGCTGTAAATCACGCGCGCTTTTTTGACGGCCAGTGAGGTTTTGGTCTCACCAATGATTTGCTCAAACAATTGCAGAGTGGAGGTATGAATCTCTTTCGCACGCCCCGCCGCCATTATCACGGTCTCTGGCGTGATAACCTGACGCACTGCGCGCAGTTGCTGCTCCAGCAACGCCAGGGTTTTAGGAATTTTGATCAAGACCAGTGCCGGTGCGGCCGGCAACGGTGCCAGGCTGTCAAGGAACTGGACATCGCTGTCGTCCAGCGCATTCAGGCGCAGGTTCTGACGCGTGGCCTGCTGACTCAGCCAGGAGTCACTGATATGCCACAGCGGACGAGTATTCAGTGCGCAGGTTAACGCCCCAAAGCTGTCGTTAAAGATTAACGCTGGACCAGGCGGCAGGCTTTGCTGCAGGAGATATTCATCAGCGGCATCCCAGGCTTGTAACGGACTTTCGTCACGCATCTGCGGGAAACGGTGCAGGATCAGTGTGCGATCGTTCAGTTCAAGTTGGCTCATGAATTCTCCGGCGTGGTACACTTTGGTTGATTTTCGCCCCAAAAAGGGGGCGCAGTATACTGTCTTTCGCCGGGAATCTCTAATGTCCTCACTGATCTATCTTCAGGGTTATCCTGAGTCCATCCTTGAACAGGTGCAAACGCTCATCGATCGCCAGCGTCTGGGCCCGGTGCTGCAACAGCGCTATCCCGACAGACACGATGTGATGAGTGATAAGGCGCTGTATGACTTTACGCTGGCACTGAAAAACCGCTTCATGCGCAACGCGCCGCCCATCAATAAGGTGATTTGGGATAACAAAATCAAGGTGATGAAGCACGCGCTGGGCCTGCACACGGCCATTTCCCGTGTGCAGGGCGGCAACCTGAAGGCCAAAGCGGAGATTCGTATTTCCACGTTTTTCCGCCAGGCGCCTGAGCCTTTTTTACGCATGATCGTGGTACATGAGCTGGCGCACCTGAAAGAGAAAAATCACGACAAGGCGTTTTATCAGCTGTGCTGCCATATGGAACCGGACTATCACCAGCTCGAATTCGACGCCCGCCTGTGGATGACAGAACAGGCTTTGCAGGGCAATGCGGCTTAGAGAAACTCCTGCGCTTTCTGAATCAGGCTGGTTTTGGTCAGCGCGCCTAAAAAACGGCGCTCCTGGGGATTATTCAGGACAGGCAGACGTTCCAGCGTGACGGCTGCAAAAGCTTCCCATCCTTCCCGCAGGCTTTGGTTTTGATAGGCCACCGGGAAATCCTCATCCATCACGCACTGCACCGGCGAGTCCAGATTAATCTCCTGCGCCAGCACCCGGCGGGATATTTCGTGAATGGAAACCACGCCCAGAAACGCGCCCTGCGCATTGATGACGTACACATAGCGCTCACGCTTAAGCGAACTCACCGCCAGTGCTTCCCCAACCGAGGCCTCAGGTTGCAGGGCCGCCCCCGGAATGATCAGTTCGCTGATGCGCATATTATCGAAGTCATATTTGGCTTCAGAACGGTTGAAATGGTGCGTCACGACGGGATAAGTACTGGCCATTTGCAGGCGGTAGACCACCATTGTCGCCAGAACGGCCGCTATCATCACCGGAAACAGCAGGCTGCTGTTGAGCGTCATTTCCAGCACCATTAACATGGCCATTAACGGCGCCTGACTGACGGCCGCCAGGACGGCCGCCATGCCAACAGCGGCGAACAGCAGGACATTATTCAGGGGAAGATGCAGGGCAACCCCACACAACGCGATGACCATACCCAGCAGCGCCCCGATCAGCAAGGACGGTGTAAACAACCCGCCCACCGCATTGGAGCCTACCGAGAGGCTGGTCGCGAGCGTTTTTAAGACCAGCAGCAGCAGTAAACCTGATAACACATAATGCCCTGCCATCACCTTTACAATGACTTCATAGCCGTTCCCCAGGATATCGGTCGAGACCAGCGCCAGCAGGCCCACGGCAAAGCCACCCGCCCCAAGACGTAGCGGTAAGGACCGGACCCGACTGAACAGCGTTTTAGCACGGGCGATCAGGCGAATCAGGAGCAAACCGGCCAGCCCGGACAGTAAGCCAATCAGGACGGTAATCAGCAGGCTGCTGACATCCATCGTGAAACTCACCTCGGCCAGCGGATAAAGCGCATTACGAAAGCCCAGCGCCCACATGGTCATGACCGCAACAGCGGAGGAGACCACCAGCGGAATCAGGCGTTGCAGGGCGGAGATACCAAACGCGATCTCTGCCACGAAAATGGCCGATGCCAGCGGCGCATGGTAGACCGAGGAAAGCCCGGCTGCGGCGGCCATGGCGACGACGTCGCTGTTTTTTAACTGCACGCCAGGCGGCAACAGGCGGCCGATCATGCTGCCACAGAGCGCGGCCAGTTGAACCATTGGGCCTTCTTTACCGATTGACGCGCCGCTGCCAATACTGGCAACCGAAGACAGCGCCCGGAAAAGGGAGGTTTTCGTCGGCACGGCGTCAAGGCGGGCATTAATGACTTCGAGATAGTCGGTCTTGACGGTTTGCTGCCGCTCTATCGCGACCGCGTAGCGCAGGAAGAAACCGGCCAGCAGACCGCCCACGCCGACCAGAACGGGCCAGAACAGCATGGGCCAGAGATGGATGGATTCGGTGATGTCGTTGCTGCGGCCAAACAGCAGATAATTGATGAACTCAATCGTTTCACGGAACAGCAAAGTAACTAACGAGGCGGCACAGCCCACCGGCACGGCAATCAGTAATGTGGTCCAGTTTAATGCGTGTTTGCTTCCTTTCACCTGCGCTCCCCGTCTTGTGCTTAACGTGCGGTATTCGGACATAGTATTGGAATGGCGATCTCAGGATCAACGTCTGATGTTGCCTGCCGGATGCCGGATGCTACTCTGCACTTTTACCTGCGCAGGAGATCACTGTGATTCGCTTTGCCATTGTGGGAACGAACTGGATAACGCGTCAGTTCATCGAGGCGGCACACGAAACCGGCAAGATGAGGCTGTGTGCCGTCTATTCACGTACCCGGGAGCAGGCGGCGGCATTCTGTCATGACTATCCCTGCGACCAGCGCTTTACGTCGCTGGCGGCCATGGCCGCCTGTCCTGACATCGATGCCGTCTATATCGCCAGTCCCAACGCCCTGCATTGTCAGCAGGCCATGCTGTTTATGTCGCAGGGCAAGCACGTCATTTGTGAGAAACCGCTGGCCTCGAATCTGCACGAGGTCGAAGCCATGATCGCCTGCGCCCGCCAGTATCAGGTGGTGCTGTTCGAAGCCTTCAAGACCGCCAGCTTACCTAACTTTATTCAACTCCAACAAGGACTGCCTGCGCTTGGCACAGTGCGCAAAGCGCTGCTGAACTATTGTCAGTACTCGTCCCGTTATCGGCGTTACCTGAACGGCGAACATCCCAACACCTTCGATCCTCGCTGGTCCAACGGATCCATCATGGATATCGGCTACTATTGCCTGGCGGTCGCCGTCACGCTGTGGGGCGAGCCCCGGCAGGTGCTTGCCTCGGCCACCCTGCTGGAAAGTGGCGTGGACGGCCACGGCACTGTGAATCTGAATTATGGTGAGTTTGATGTCACGATAGTGCACTCAAAAGTCAGCGACTCGGTACTGGCCAGTGAAATCCAGGGGGAAGCGGGATCGCTGGTGGTGACACGTATTTCTGAGTGTCCATCTGTGACCTTTATTCCGCGTGTCGGGGAGAAACAGGATTGGAGCCAGCCTCAACACATCAATACCCTGCTGTATGAAGCAGAAACCTTTGTACGACTGGTAGAACAGCGCCATGTCAGCCATCCGGCGCTGGACATTTCCCGTAGCGTTGCAAAATTACTGACCGAGATCCGACGTCAGACCGGCGTGGTCTTTCCGGCCGACAGTGCCTGAGTGTAAATATTTCAAAATATGACGGGCAGACGATTGATTCCTGACGGCCAGCCACGTAATTTATCGGCTTGCAAAGGGGAGTAACTTGTAAGCTGATTGATCGTCACTACGTTGCGTACGCATCCGGTCATCAGGCAACCCAGAATCCATTCCTGAGTTGTAAGTGAGACCTTGCCGGAAGGCGAGGTTTGCTTACACAGAATAAGCGGCTGACGTCTTCTGACCTCAGCCGTTTTTTTATTTCAGACAGGATACGATTATGCAAACTGTAGGTACGCCACTCCTCTGGGGCAGTTTTGCGGTTGTAGTACTTATCATGCTGGCGATTGACCTGTTCCTGCAGGGCCGTCGCGGTTCGCAAACCATGTCCTTCAAACAGGCTGCCGTCTGGTCGCTGATTTGGGTCTCCGTCTCGCTCCTGTTCAGTGCGGCGTTCTGGTGGTATCTGGACGGTACCGTCGGGCGTGACGTGGCGACCAGTCAGACGCTGGCTTTCCTGACCGGTTACGTGCTGGAAAAATCGCTGGCGGTAGACAACGTCTTTGTCTGGCTGATGCTGTTCAGCTACTTCTCTGTTCCGGCCAACCTGCAACGCCGCGTCCTGATCTACGGTGTACTGGGCGCTATCGTTTTGCGCACCATCATGATTTTTGCGGGTAGCTGGCTGGTAACGCAGTTTAGCTGGATCCTCTATGTATTCGGTGCCTTCCTGCTGTTTACCGGTATCAAAATGGCGATGGCGAAAGAGGACGATGCAGCCGTAGGTGACAAACCGGTTGTGCGCTGGCTGCGTAAACATCTGCGCATGACCGATACGCTGGACGGGGAAAAATTCTTTACGCGGAAAAACGGCGTGCTGTTTGCGACGCCGCTGCTTTTGGTACTGATCATGGTCGAACTGAGCGATGTCATTTTTGCCGTCGACAGCATTCCGGCCATCTTTGCCGTCACCACCGATCCCTTTATCGTTCTGACCTCAAACCTGTTTGCGATTCTGGGTCTGCGCGCCATGTACTTCCTGCTGTCTAACGTGGCGGAACGTTTCTCAATGCTGAAATATGGTCTGGCTGTCGTGCTGGTCTTTATCGGTATAAAAATGTTGATTGTCGATATCTACCACATTCCGGTAGCGATATCGCTGGGCATCGTCGGAACGATTCTGGCGTCGACGCTGCTGATCAACGCCTGGGTTAACCGTCAGAATGACAAAAAGAAGCTGAATAAGCCGTAACGGCACGGCAAGGAAAAACACGGAACAAGGGCGGCATGGGTGCCGCCCTTATGATTTACAGCGTCACACCGCTCTTGAAAATCGCGAGCTCACGAAAATCATTTTGTTCGTTACGGGTGCGTTGCCCGTTGGCAATGGCCACAATCGTGTCCACGAAATCGGCCAGCAGCGCCTCCATGCTCATGCCCTCAACCAGCCTTCCGGCATTAAAATCAATCCAGTGCGGTTTCTTTTCAGCCAGCGGCGTATTGGTGGCCAGCTTAACGGTCGGTACGAATCCGCCGTAAGGGGTTCCGCGTCCGGTGCTGAACAGCACCATATGACAGCCTGCGCCCGCCAGGGCACTGGTCGCCACTGCATCATTGCCCGGTGCGCTTAACAGATTAAGGCCGGGTACCGTCAGGCGTTCACCGTACTTCAGTACGTCCACCACCTGACTTTGCCCCGCTTTTTGTGTGCAACCGAGCGACTTCTCTTCCAGCGTAGTGATGCCGCCGGCTTTATTGCCCGGAGACGGATTTTCATAAATAGGTTGATGGTGATCGATAAAGTACTGTTTGAAATCGTTGATCATTGCCACGGTTTTATCGAAGGTCGCGCGGTCGCGACAGCGCCCCATCAGAATGCGCTCGGCACCAAACATTTCGGGGACTTCGGTCAGCACCGTGGTGCCGCCGTTGGCGATCATCTGATCAGAAAAACGCCCCAGCAGCGGATTGGCGGTAATGCCTGAGAAGCCATCAGAGCCGCCACATTCCAGACCAAATTTCAGCTCGCTGAGTTTGCCCGGTGTACGGCGATCGTGACGCATTTTTTCGTACAGTGCGTGTAGGCGTTCCAGCCCGGCTTCTATTTCATCGTCATGCTGCTGGCAGACCATGAACGCAACGCGGTCGCTTTCAAACGCCCCTAATGTCTCACGAAAGGCATCGACCTGATTATTTTCACAGCCCAGGCCAATCACCAGCACCGCGCCCGCGTTTGGATGACGCACCATGTTTTGCAACATGGTGCGGGTGTTCTCATGGTCCTGGCCCAACTGTGAACAGCCAAATGTGTGGCTGAAAAGAAACGCCCCGTCGGTTCCGGCCGCGTCCTGGGTTTCTTTCAGGAAACGCTGCAGAATTTGCCGGGCAATTCCGTTAACACAGCCGACGGTCGGTAAGATCCACAGCTCGTTGCGAATGCCTGCCTCACCGTTGGCGCGGCGGTAGAGCTGCACGTCGCGATCGCCAGGTTGAGGCGTTAAGGCTGGCGGCTCTGGCTGGTAGTCGTACTGGTCGAGATCGCTAAGATTGGTACGTGCATTGTGCGAATGCACCCGTTCTCCGGCCCCGATAGCCTGCGTGGCGTGCGCGATGGGCAACCCGTATTTCACGACCGTTTCGCCTTTCTCCAGCGAGCGTAAGGCAAACTTATGCCCCCGCTCCACGGCCTGTCGTAACGTCACGGGGTGATCCGCCAGCGCAATTGACGTCCCGATGTCGATATCCTGCAACGCCACGGCGACATTGTCCTGCGGATGAATTTTTATGGCGTCTTGCATCATGATCTCCGGTGGCTCAGCGCGTCGCGTATTCCATGCGCGAGAATGCGTTGCAGATGGTGGCTGACCGTTTCGGTCAGGCCGGGTAGCTGAGTTAAATCCTGTCCCCAGTGCGATGCCTCACCTAAAACCTGCTGAACCAACGCCGCGGGAGAAAGACGTTGTGCGCTGACGGCAGCCCAGCTCTCTGCATAACGCTGCAACCAGTACGGCTCGTCCTGCAAAGTCCAGCGCTTGTCTGCCTGTTCGCCCCGGTAAAACGCGATCAGGGCGGCAAGCGCAAACGTCAGGTTTGTTGGCCACTGACCGGTTTGCTGATGGGCAGTCAGTAATGGCTGCAGCAAACGTGTGCGAAATTTGGTCATGCCATTAAGAGCGATAGACAGCAGCGCATGGTGGATAAAGGGGTTACGAAAGCGGCGCAGTACCGCGTCGGCGAAGGCGTTAAGCTCATCAGCGGGCAAATCGAGCGTAGGGATGATCTCTTTGCGCAGGAGATCGTCAATATACCCAGCGACCTGTGTATCCTCCATCGCATCGCCCACGCTCTCCAGGCCCGCCAGAAACGCCACCGGCACCATTGCGGTGTGCGCGCCATTCAGAATGGCCACTTTTTGGGCTTTATACGGGGCGATATCCTCAACCCGGCGCACGTTGGGTGCCAGCGCCGTCAGCCTGAGTTCGTCAAACAGCGCGGCGGGGCCTTGCAGAACGAACTGATAATAGACCTCGCCCGCTACCAGGAAGTGATCCTGATAACCCAGTTGTGCCTCAAGCGCAGCGCTGTCGGCCGGAAACCCGGTGACGATGCGATCCACCAGCGTATTATAGAACGCACAGCTTGTCATTACCCAGCGTGTAAAGGCGTCCGGTAACTGCCAGTGTTCGGCATAGCGCAGCACTAGCGCGCGCAGCATATCGCCATTATGATCGACCAACTCGCACGGCACGATAAGCCAGCCTTTGCTTTCGTCACCGGCAACGTGCTGATAACGCGCCCAAAGCAGCTGCGTCAGTTTGCCGGGAAAGCTGGCGGCGGGCGAATCGGTCAGCCGATCCGTTTCGCTAAACGCGATGCCCGCTTCGGTGGTATTCGAGAAAACAAAGCGCATGTCGGGCTGGCGCGCCAGCGCCATAAACGCATCGAACTGCGTGTAAGGCTGGATTTCACGGTTCACACTGCGGATCAGGCGGCTTTCGCTCACCGACTCACCCTGCGCGTTCAGGCCACGAACCAGGGTCGTATAAAGGCCGTCCTGCTGATTCAACGTGTCGCTGACTTCGCGATTGCGCGGCCTGACCACCACCACACCGGCATCCGTTCCCTGATGCTCATTGAGCCAGTCCAGTTGCCAGTCGATAAAAGCACGCAGAAAATTGCCTTCACCAAACTGAATCACGCGATCGTGGTAGACCGCGCCGGGAAAGTCGTGGCGGTTCAGCCGCGTCATCATCAGGCTCCCAGCTCAATGCCAAAATAGTCGCGCGCATTGTTAAAGCAGATGTTTTGCACCATCTGTCCTAACAAGGCTTCATCGGCAGGGGCTTCGCCGTGATCCACCCAACGACCAATCATCTGACACAGCAGACGACGGAAATACTCGTGGCGGGTATACGAGAGGAAGCTTCGGCTGTCGGTTAACATGCCCACGAAACGGCTCAGCAGACCGATTTGGGCCAGCTGCGTCATCTGACGTTGCATGCCATCCAGTTGATCGTTAAACCACCAGGCGGAGCCAAACTGCATTTTCCCGGCCTGGCCTTCTCCCTGGAAGTTGCCGGCCATAGTTGCCAGCACTTCGTTGTCACGCGGATTCAGGCAATAAAGGACCGTTTTAGGCAGCGCATTATTGAGGTTTTGCGCACCCAGCAAACGAGCCAGCGGTTCTGCCACAGGCTGATCGTTAATGGAGTCAAAACCGACGTCCGCGCCTAACAGCTGGAACTGGCGCTGATTGGTATTGCGTAACGCACCAATGTGGTATTGCTGCACCCATCCGCGACGGGCGTACTCGCCGCCCAGCCAGACCAGCACCGCCGTTTTGAACTGGGCAATCGCCTGCGCATCGGGTTTGGCACCACTGCGACGGTGCGCCAGAATCCTGTCCAGCGTCGTTTCATCGGCCTCGGCATAACACACGACATCCAGCGCATGATCGGAAATCTTACAGCCGTGTGCGGCAAAGTGGTCCAGCCGTTTGCTGAGCGCCTGACGCAAATCATCGAAGCGTTGCACGCTGACATCGGTAAGGCTTTCCAGCTTTTCAATCCACGGCAGGAAGGTGTCCGCTTCGATGTTGAACGCTTTATCCGGACGCCAGCTTGGCAGCACCTTAACGTTGAAACTGCCGTCTTCGGCGATCGCACGATGGTGCACCAGATCGTCCAGCGGATCGTCGGTGGTGCCGACCATTTTCACATTCATCTGCTGCATGATACCGCGCGCGGTGAAAGCGTCCTGAGCCAGCAGATCGTTACAGCGCTGCCAGATCTCATCCGCCGTTTTTTCTGACAACAGGACGCCGGTAATCCCGAACGGGCGACGCAGCTCCAGGTGCGTCCAATGGTAAAGCGGGTTGCCGATGGTGTGCGGTACGGTCCGTGCCCAGGCATTAAATTTCTCGCGATCGCTGGCATCACCGGTGCACAGCGCCTCAGCCACGCCGTTTGCCCGCATCGCGCGCCATTTATAGTGATCCCCTTTCAGCCAGATATCGTAGAGATTGGCAAAACGGTAGTTTTCAGCGATCTGTTGCGGCGGTAAATGGCAGTGATAGTCGTAGACAGGCTGGTCTTTGGCGTAGTCGTGGTAAAGACGACGGGCGAACTCTGTGTCCAGCAAAAAATCCTCGGTCATGAAACGCGACATAAAAAGCTTCCTTATGGGATACACCCTGAATGGCTCAAAGTTATCATACCAATTTTCACTGACTGCCGTTTTTTTTACGACTCAGGTCACATTTAAGCGAGATTTTTCCCCCGAAAAGCGACCTTTTTGCCGCCGGCAGCGCGCTAACTGGCTGTGTTCTCATCTGTTTGCAGTATCCCACATGCGATTACGGGTTTTTGTGATGGCTTTCAACTTTTAAAGTTGTATAACAAGTTAGGCTCTCGCTTTACCGCAAGGTAACAAACTTCTGACATAAGGCAAGGCAGATAACGGTCGCTCAGGCAGGGCCGGCGGGCGTGAGCAGAGCTGTATCACGAGATGTCCCGCTCCAGATAACAACAGCGGTTTGACCGCATACACAACTGGAAGAGGTACAGAATGCGTAAGATCAAAGGATTACGCTGGTATATGATTGGCCTGGTGACGCTGGGGACGGTACTGGGTTATCTGACGCGTAACACTATTGCCGTAGCAGCGCCAACCTTACAGACCGAGCTGCACATCACCACCCAGCAATACTCGTACATTGTGGCGGCGTACTCCGCCTGCTATACCGTGATGCAGCCCGTTGCGGGTTATGTGCTCGACCTGCTAGGCACCAAAGTCGGTTATGCGGTCTTTGCCGTACTGTGGGCCACATTCTGCGCCGCGACCGCGCTGGCAGGCAGCTGGGGCGGACTGGCCCTGGCGCGTGGCGCTGTCGGTGCCGCCGAGGCAGCCATGATCCCCGCCGGGCTCAAAGCCAGTAGCGAATGGTTCCCGGCAAAAGAGCGCTCCGTCGCAGTGGGCTACTTCAATGTGGGCTCATCCATTGGTGCCATGGTCGCGCCGCCGCTGGTCGTGTGGGCTATTGTGGCGCACAGCTGGCAAATGGCGTTTATCATCGCAGGCGTACTGAGCATGATTTGGGCGCTGTGCTGGCTGGTGTTCTACAAGCATCCTAAGCAGCAAAACAAGCTGAGCGACGAAGAACGTAACTACATCATTTCAGGTCAGGAATTGCAGCATCAGACAGGTAACACGACCAAAATGTCGGCACTGCAGATCCTGCGTAACCGCCAGTTCTGGGGCATTGCGCTGCCGCGTTTCCTGGCCGAACCTGCGTGGGGCACCTTTAACGCCTGGATCCCGCTGTTTATGTTTAAGGTTTACGGTTTCAACCTGAAAGAGATCGCGCTATTTGCCTGGATGCCCATGCTGTTTGCTGACTTTGGCTGTATTCTGGGTGGCTACCTGCCCCCGCTGTTTCAACGCTGGTTTGGCGTAAACCTGATCGTGTCGCGCAAAATGGTGGTCACAATGGGCGCAATATTGATGATAGGCCCGGGCACCATTGGTTTGTTCACCAGCCCGTACGTTGCCATCGCGTTGTTATGTGTTGGCGGCTTTGCCCATCAGGCACTCTCTGGCGCGTTGATTACGCTCTCTTCTGACGTTTTTGGCCGTAATGAAGTGGCCACCGCCAATGGTTTAACCGGTATGGCGGCCTGGACAGCCAGCACGCTGTTTGCGCTGGTGGTTGGCGCGCTGGCAGATACGTTAGGTTTCAGTCCCCTGTTCGCTGCGCTGGCCGTGTTTGATTTGCTGGGCGCCATCGTCATCTGGACCGTCCTGAAAAATCAACCGGTGTCGGAACTGCAGACGCCACATTCGCCTTCTCAGGCTGCGCCCGTTCGCAGCTAATCTCCCGGGCTGGCCTGCGCCAGCCCTTTTCTTCAGTTACAGCAAAGTGGTATAACAACTTATCTGCTTGTTACTTTGGATCGTGCTATGGACCTCACCGAATCGCGTCGACTTTATCAACAACTGGCCAGCGAATTAAAACGGCGCATTGAAAATGGCGTTTATCAGGTGGGAGACAAGCTGCCCGCAGAGCGTCTGATTGCCGAAGAAATGCAGGTCAGTCGCACAGTGGTCCGCGAAGCCATCATCATGCTGGAAGTAGAAGGCTATGTTGAGGTACGCAAAGGCTCGGGTATTCATGTGATAGCCAGCCAGCAGCAAACCCGTGTGGCTGAGTCCAGCAGTCAGTTGGAGTTCGCCACCTTTGGTCCCTTTGAACTCCTTCAGGCGCGTCAGCTGATTGAAAGTAATGTCGCCGAATTCGCCGCCACGCAGGTAACGCGTCAGGATATTGTCGACCTGATGGCGATTCAGGAGAAAGCCCGTCAGGAGGACCATTTCAGGGACTCAGAATGGGATATGCACTTCCATGTTCGTATTGCGCAGTCCACGCAGAACAGTGCCCTCGCGGCCATTGTCGAAAAAATGTGGCTGCACCGGTTACACAATCCCTACTGGCTCAAACTGCACGAGCATATCGATCAGCGCAGTATTCTCAGCTGGTGTGACGATCACGATCAGATTCTTAAAGCACTCATCCGCAAAGATCCTGCCGCCAGTAAGCTGGCAATGTGGCAACATCTCGAAAATACTAAGCAGATGTTATTTAACGCCACCGCCGACGATTTTGAATTTAATGTCGACCGCTACATGTTCAGCGAAAATCCGGTTGTCTTACCTGATGCCGATACGATTCAGCGCTAATCTGACCTAAAAACAGTCAGTTAATCTGCAATAGTGTCAGAACATGTAAAACTCCTTTTTACATCGTAATGGAGAGGGTAAAACTCCTGTTCGTTTAGGAGTAGTTCTGTCTCCGAAGCTGGATTTTTGTTACAGTTATCACCCTTTTCTTACCTTTTGCGTTAAGGGCTTATCAAATCGCTGATTTAACAATCAGTTCTGGAAGGATCCAGACATGCATGCTCAGACGGTCACCCCAGAATTTATAACTAACTGTCAGTCTGCGCTTTAGTCCCTGTGGGACATGTTCAACGATGATGTTCGGGAATGATTGATGGAAATTTTGCAAGCGCTGCTGCATGCCTTATGGCAACAGGATTATGAAACGCTTTCTGATCCAACACTGGTGTGGGCGATTTACGGCGTTTTATTCATGATTCTTTTTCTGGAAAACGGTTTACTGCCTGCCGCTTTCCTTCCCGGGGACAGTCTGCTGATTCTGGTTGGCGTGCTGATTGCCAAGGGGACAATGAGCTTCCCGCTGACGATCCTGGTCTTAACAACAGGTGCCAGCCTTGGCTGCTGGGTCAGCTATATTCAGGGCCGATGGCTCGGCAATACGCCCACCGTACAAAACTGGTTATCGCACCTTCCCGCCCGCTATCATCAGCGGGCCCATAATCTGTTTCATCGCCACGGATTATCCGCCTTACTGGTTGGCCGTTTTATCGCCTTTGTCCGCACCTTACTGCCCACGATTGCCGGGCTGTCCGGTTTAAGTAATGCCCGTTTCCAGTTTTTTAACTGGATGAGTGGCTTCCTGTGGGTAGTGATTCTGACCGTTCTGGGCTTCGCGCTGGGTAAAACCCCTATTTTTCGGCGTTATGAAGATGAGCTGATGTTCTTTCTGATGATGCTGCCGCTGGTGTTACTGGTGGTGGGATTAATCGGTTCGCTGGTTGTTCTCTGGCGCAAGCGCCGTGCAAATCAGCGGGGGACCGGCTTATGAAAACATTACAGGCCATACCTAAACACTGGCGGCCCTGGTTGATTGGCGGTGCATTCGCGCTGATTGCGATAAGCCTGGTACCCGGTCTGATGCGCCATGAAAATGTGGTACAGATTCGCGTTTCGCATGCGGGTGCCCCGATGCCGGACGGCTTTTATTTATACCAACAGTTGAGCGCGCAAGGTATTCGCATCAAAAGCATCACACCGGCAGGTGATGCGCTGGTTATTCATTTCGACAATGAAGAGCAGAGCCTGGCCGCGCAAAAAGTGTTGCGTCGCTTGCTGCCTGAGGGCTTTATCGTCGCGCAACACGATCAATCGCCTCACCTCTCTCTCGCCTGATGCGCGTTTCTTTATACGTTCAGCGTTTATCGACTGCGCGCTGAACGTTTCCCCGTATATCGGTGATCTTTGGACTTTTTCCACCTGATGTCTATGCTTAAACTGAGGCGGGTTTCAACGCACACCGTGAAGCGGTTGCGCCGCGTTGATGTAAATCAGGCAACAATGGAAGGTACTACGCCTAATGAAAAATAAATTACTGCTGGGCATCGTGTTGTTTTCGCTTTCAGGTTCATTGATGGCGGCGGAATCGCTGTGCCAGCAAAAAGAACAGGACATACAGCACGAAATTGAGATGGCGAAGAAGCATAACAATCAGCGCCGGGTAAACGGCCTTGAGCGCGCCCTTACTGAGGTGCGCGCGGGCTGCACGGACAAAAAGCTGAAAGCTTCACATCTGGAAAAAATCAACGCGCAGAAACAGAAAGTGGCTGAGCGTGAACGCGAACTCAAGGAAGAGCGCGATGAAGGTCATGATAAGGACAAGATAGCAAAACGCGAACATAAGCTGGAAGAAGCACGCCAGGAGCTTAAGAAGTTACAGGCGGAGCCCTATTAATCGGATTCACTCTACTGATGTTAAAGGAGTATTTTATGTCTAAAGACACATCATCGGAACATTTGCGTGCTGAGCTGAAAAACCTGGCGGATACGCTGGAAGAAGTGCTGAGCAGCGGCACAGAAAAATCGAAAAGTGAACTGGATAAACTGCGTCATAAAGCGCGCGTGGCGCTGGACAGCTCCCGCGAGCGTTTAGGTGAATCCGGCGAGCGCCTGGCAGCCACTACGCGCGAAGCGGCACAAAAAGCAGACGGTTATGTACGTGATAACCCGTGGCATGGTGTCGGTATTGGCGCGGCGATCGGTGTCGCTATCGGTATGCTGATCTCGCGTCGTTAACCATGACCGATTCACAGCAGAACCACGGACCAGCTAAAGGGGTGATCACGATTGGTCAGCGTATCGTTACGACGCTGGTCAGTATGGTCGAAACACGCGTTCGTCTGGCAGTGGCAGAGCTGGAAGAAGAAAAGGCCAATCTGATACAGATGTTGTTGATGCTTGGCCTGACGATGCTTTTTACTGCTTTTGGCCTGATGAGCCTGATGGTGCTGATTATCTGGGCAGTCGATGCGCAGTACCGTCTTATGGCGATAGCCATCACCACCGGCGTACTGTTCCTGCTGGCGTTGATTTTTGGGCTCTGGACACTGCGTAAATCACGCCAGTCGACGCTGCTGCGTCATACGCGTAAAGAGCTGGCCAACGATCGTGATTTGCTTGAGGATAACCGCTAATGAGCCGCCGCGAACGTGAAGCGCGTATAGAAGAGTTGCTTAAACAGGTTCAGCAACAGCGCCTTGATCTCAGCGCGGCGCGGCGTGGCTGGCTCGAAATCACGGCACCTTACGACCGTGGCTGGTTTACCTTTTTGAGCCTTAAACGCTATCTGGCCATTGGCAGCAGCGCGTTAGCGATTTACTCCATCCGCAGTCCCAACCGCCTGTTACGCTGGGCCAAGCGCGGCTTTGGCCTGTGGAGCACCTGGCGCATGGTTAAGTCAACCTTCCCCCCGCGCTGACATCACCAGGCCAGTCCATTGTGACTGGCTTTTTCTTTTGTCAGATTTACTGAATAACATCGACAGTTTATATCGCTTACAACTGTCACGCCTCGCGACTATCATCTCCAGCTATCAGCCCAGCGGTTTGCTATCAGGCGGCCAACGGGAATATTCACTGCGGGCATTCCTGCCTTGCAAACTTATAGCGTTGGAGTAGATGATGAAAAAATTCGAAGACAGTGGTTTGTTGGCCGCCCGTATCCTGATGACCATTCTGTTTATCACCGCAGGCTGGGGCAAAATTACCGGTTATGCAGGTACACAGCACTACATGGAAGCGATGGGCGTCCCCGGCTTCATGTTGCCACTGGTTATCCTGCTGGAGTTTGGCGGCGGTCTGGCGATCATGTTTGGCTTCCTGACCCGTTTCACCGCGCTGTTCACCGCGGGCTTCACGATTCTGACCGCCTTCCTGTTTCACAGTAACTTTGCCGAAGGCGTGAACCAGCTGATGTTTATGAAAAACCTGTCTATCGCTGGCGGTTTCCTGGTGTTAGGTCTGGTTGGACCGGGCGCGTACAGCATCGATCGCCTGATCAGTAAAAAGCCACAGGGTGTTCTGGCGCGCTAATTCACCGCCAGCAATCCCGCTTTAGCTGAACGCACCGGCTGCTTTTTCCGGTGCGTTTTGCTTTTTTGCTGCCTGCCGTCTCGCCGCTTCTCCGGTACCGCGGAGAAACGCTTAAGGTAAGCCTAATCTACGCATGAAAATATAGTGTCCTGTTCTTTTCATTTCAGGATTGCTATGAACATGTCTTACAGGCAGTGGCTCCCTCATCACGATGCGCCTTTTTTTCGACGTCTCCATCTCTTCGTTGCCGTCCTCATCCTTTCCCAGATCATCAATTCCGGTTTCACCGAACGTGAAGCGCTGGGCGGGCACAGTCTGGAAACGGTGATCACCTGGTTTCATATCCTGTCTGGCCTGTTACTGATTGTCGCCGGATTCGCTATGCTGATCTGGATGCGCATGCAGCGCGGCTTACACTGGTACTTTTCGTGGCTGACGCTGGATTTCCGCGGTATTCGGGACGATCTCGCCTGTCTGGCGCGCATGAAATTACCCGACGCGCACAGTGGCGGCATCGCTGCCACCGTACAGGGGCTGGGCGTTAGCGCGTTGCTTGTGGTGGCCTGCTCAGGCGCGCTATGGTTTTTACTTAACAGCACATCGTTCGCGTCGCCGGGTCTGACGCATGCAGTGCTGCACTGGCACAGGTTCCTGACCACGTTTGTCGAAATCTATTTTTACAGCCACGGTGCAATGGGCGTGCTGCATATTCTGCTTTCGCACGATGAAAATAAGCGTACCCGTCGGGTCGCTGATCACAGGGATAACGAATGCAACACAGTGAAACGCATAAAATAGAACACGCAGGCTGGCTGCGCGCGGCCGTTCTGGGGGCTAATGACGGGATTGTCTCAACCGCGAGCCTGCTGGCAGGCGTGGTGTCAGCCAGTAGTGCCCCCCACACGGTATTGCTCGCCGGGCTGGCGGGAATCGTCGGCGGCGCGATGTCGATGGCCACGGGAGAATATGTCTCCGTGTCTTCACAGTCAGATAGCGAACAGGCCTCTCTGCAGCAAGAAAAAGCCGAGCTGGAGGCTGACTTTGCGGCGGAAACCGTTGAACTGACGGCGATTTACCAGGCGCGCGGGCTGTCTGCTGACCTGGCTCATCAGGTAGCAGAACAACTGATGGCCCATGATGCCCTGGCCGCACATGCCCGGGACGAGCTGGGCATTACCGACTTCAGCAGCGCGAAACCTCTTCAGGCCGCGCTGTTTTCCGCTATCAGCTTTGCCTCCGGCAGCGTGCTGCCGTTTGCTGTCGCCCTGCTCATTACCGGGCCCTTCGCCCTGCCCGCGATTGCATTGTCGGCCCTGCTGGCGCTGGCACTACTGGGTGCCCTGGCAGCTAAAGCGGGGGATGCGCCCGTACGCAAAAGTATCATGCGCATCTGCTTCTGGAGCCTGCTGGCAATGAGCTTTTCGGCGACCGTCGGCTACCTTACGGGTCAGGTACTGGGCTAGCCGCATAAGGCCGTCCACGAGCCCCATCAGGCCTTCACGGACTGGCCCACCACCAGCCCAAGCTGACTGGCCAGAACCCGGCCTGAAACAGATTCACCGTCCGGGCCCTGCCCTTGCAGGATTTCGAGTTGCCCTTGTCCACAGCGAATGATCAGGGGCGATAGTGATACAACCTCACCCGCACGCCCGCTGTTATCGCCGTTCATCACCCGGGTTTGCCAGACGGTAAACCTTTGCGTGCGGGTAAAGCTGAACGCCCCCGGCCAGGGAAAGTCCAGCGCCCGAACCAGATTGTGGATATTGACGGCACTGTCCTGCCAGTGTATCTCGCCGTCCTCGGGTTTGCGGCTGCCCCAGCAGCTGGCGGCCCGTTCATCCTGCGGTGTTTCTGTCAGCTCGCCCGCCACCAGCGCCTTAAGCCAGCCCGGCAACATCTTGCCCGTCGTTGCCACTAAGCGCGTATGCAAGGCCAGAGCATTATCTTCCGGCAGAATATCCACCGCCTGCTGCGCCAGTATGGGACCGGCATCTGGCCGTTTAATCATGCGGTGCAGCGTAACGCCTGTACGGGTTTCGCCCTTGATAATGACCCAGTTGAGATGGGCGCGGCCACGGTAGGCTGGCAGCAGCGCGGCATGAACGTTATAGGCGCCTTTTGTTACCGAAGACAGGATGGCCTCGCTCAGGACCTGACGGTAGGAGAAGCAGAACAGGTAGTCCGCGTCGAAACTGGCAATACGGGCCTGCCACTCGGCGGTATTCACCTCCTCGGTGATGAATACCGGAATAGCGTGACGACGCGCCAGCTCAGCAACGGAACCATAAAATGGTGTGGCGTTGCCGGGATCGGCATGGGTAAACAACGCACTGATACTGAATCCGGCATCCAGCAGCGCCTGTAATCCGGTACAGGCCATTTCATGGTATCCAAAGACGACGGCTTTCATTGCACTTTCCTTTTTCTCCGCCTCTCCGCACGGACAGGCTGGTGGAATGAGATGCCTGGGGCAGGCAGAATGTCCGACATCATAAAGGAATCGTTACCGGTTTACGTCATCAACCCTTCTCTCAGTGAGAGGCCGTTGAGACGATGGCACAAAATGTCTGACGCCATGCGCGCACAACGCTGTCGCAGTCGCGCATCACCACCTATGGTTAATCAGACGAGAACATTTCATTGCACGACAGAGAGTGGAGACAAGATGGGCCAGTTAATTGATGGTGTCTGGCATGACACCTGGTATGACACAAAATCAACCGGCGGGCGTTTTAAGCGCTCGGAATCCGCATGGCGCAGTTGGGTCACGCCGGATGGCAGCGCCGGCCCGAGTGGCAACGCCGGGTTTGCGGCAGAGCGCGATCGCTATCATCTTTATGTGTCGCTTGCCTGTCCCTGGGCACACCGTACCTTGCTGATGCGTCAGTTAAAAGGGCTGGAGAACATGATCGATGTGTCAGTCGTGCATCCGCTGATGCTGGAAAATGGCTGGACCTTCGATGACAGCTTCCCGGCGGCAACCGGTGACAAGCTGCATCAAAATGAATTTCTTTATCAGCTCTATCTGCACGCGGATAAGGACTACACCGGTCGGGTGACCGTGCCCGTGTTATGGGATAAGCAGCAGAATACTATCGTCAGTAATGAATCTGCCGATATCATTCGCATGTTTAATACCGCCTTCGACGGCGTGGGCGCACGTGCGGGCGACTATTATCCGCCGGCACTGCGCGACAAGATTGATGACCTCAACGGCTGGATTTACGACACGGTCAATAATGGCGTGTATAAGGCGGGGTTTGCCACGTCACAGGCGGCTTATGATGAAGCGGTTACGGCACTCTTTCAGTCGCTGTCCCGTCTGGAACAGATCCTGGGCCAGCACCGTTATCTGACCGGCGACACGTTGACCGAGGCGGATTTACGTTTATGGACTACGCTGGTGCGCTTCGATCCGGTCTACGTCACCCACTTTAAATGTGACCGTCACCGTATCAGTGACTACCTGAATCTGAGCGGTTTCCTGCGGGATATTTACCAGATGCCTGGCATTGCTGAGACCGTGAATCTGGCCCATATTCGCCATCACTACTACTGCAGCCATAAAACCATCAACCCGCACGGCGTAATCTCTGTCGGCCCGGCGTTTAACTGGGATGAACCTCACGGTCGCGGTTAACAGGATGACGCAGACCTGACATGGGGGACATGTCAGGTCAAAACGGCTGCGCGGCCCGTCAGAAAAACTTATACGCAATATTCAAAATCGTCAGCACGCCAATCGCGCTCACGAAAACGTTGTCAGCGCGGCCTTTATATTTCGCCAGCGCCGGAACCCTGCGGATAGCAAACATCGGTAACAGGCACAGCAGCGAGGCGATAATGGGCGCACCCATCGCCTCGATCAGGTCAAGAATATTGGGATTGAGATACGCCACCAGCCAGGTGGACCCCATAATAAAGACCATACTTACGGTGTTCAGCTTACGATGGGACACGGCGTCTTTATCACCGTGGTAGCGGAACTTGATGATTAACCCATTCAGCCCTTCCAGCGTGCCCAGATAGTGGCCAAAGAAGGATTTAAAAATCGCGACCAGGGCGATGACCGACGCGCTGTATTCCAGCACCGTGGAAAAGGTAGACTTTTCACCCGCCATACTGGAGAAGTGATTCGCCAGATAAGACAGCACAGGAATATTTTGTGCCCGGGCATCCGCCATGTCCTGCGGCGACAAGGTAAACAGACAGCTAAAGGCAAAGAACATGACCACTGCCACCATCAGGATGCTGGCGCGGGAGATAATCTGACTGCACTTGTTTTCTGTGTAGGTCCGGCCCATTTCCGGCTCGTACTCCTCCCGTTTCGACACCACGAAAGAAGACACAATGGGCGAGAAGTTAAACGAGAACACCATGATAGAAATGCCAAGCCATACCGTGACGAGAATGCCATCATGCCCGGTAAAGGCCAGATCGTTCAGGTGAACCTGATCGATAACGGCGCGATTCCAGTACGGGATGAGCGACAGTGAAATCAGCACCAGACTGGCAATAAACGGAAACACCAGCCAGCTCATCACTTTGACCATCAAATCTTTACCAAACCCAATCACAAACGCCATCAGCAGCAGCAGACACAGCGCGACGACGCCACGATTAAGTGCGGGCAACAGTAGCTGATATTGCCAGAACGCCATAAACGTGTTGGTGATGGTGACGCCATAAATCCATAACAGCGGGCAAATGGCAAAAAAGTAGAGGAAGGTGATGACCACGCCGCCGGTTTTACCGAAGTGTTCTTCTACGGTGTCGGTAATATTGCCCGATACGTTACTGCCGGACAGGCACAGGCGAGCCAGTGCCCTGTGGCAGAAAAAGGCAATCGGATACGCCAGCACTAACATAATCAGAATGGGGATCAGGCCGCCATAGCCCGCTCTGATAGGAAAGAAAAGGACCCCTGCCCCAATGGCGGTACCAAAAAGTCCCAGTGTCCATGTGGTATCGGACTGACGCCAGATCGACGCTTTTTCCCGGTTGAGAATATTTTCAGAATTACTCATAACTTATCCTTTATGCGTCAGCGAGACCCGAAACCCGGGACAAATCAATATTGCCGCCAGAGAGCGTGTAAACGGTTTACCGCCCCTGAATGTCATGGTCCACGTTGCCGCTGAGCGACGCAGCGCAGGCTAACGCACTGACGCTTTCCGTAACCATCTGGTTTCGCTGAGTCTTTTCAATCAAACACTTACGAATGTCGCCTTCACTTAGTCACCCCTTCTGATCGACCTGTTCGTTCATAACCGCGAAGGTGAGTTCACCCGAACAGGCGACATCGCGGCCATCCGCAAGGGTACCCGAGTACAACAATGGGGCGTCATGGTACCAGCAAAAATGGAGGCTGCCATACCGTCAGGATCAACAGATTGCGCACCGTTGACGGTAAACGCTGGATTCCTTGATCTCAGGGCAGCCACCCTACCGGCCCTCCGCCCATGGCGAAACCGACACCGAAAAGTTCGTCAGGCATCGCCAGACCGATGGCGCCCTACCCGGCAATACTGGGCATTTTCTTGCCAGCAGGGATAAAAACAGGGGATGAGTGCGCGAAAAAAACGCCCACCGGGTGAGTGGGCGTGATGAGGACATTACTTCTTGTCGCAGGCGACCGGCCAGGGCTTCGCGGGGGAGTTAAACGGATGGTACTGATAACACCAGGTTTCAGATACCACGTTTTCCTGCGCTTTCAGATAAAGCTTCAGCTCCACCGGGTCACCGTCCCCCGCCACCAAATCAAACTGCGCCAGCCAGTTGCCGGAGTCATCAGGCAGCTTAGAGACCAGCACGTTCTCAAACGTCCCGCGCGAGGCGGACAGCACGGCTTCCGGCGCAACGCCTGACGGCAGGTGATTCAGGTTGCCACCGTGGAATTCAACGGTGAATTTACGACTGTCATGCGGACGGTCAGATCCCGGCACGCCGCCGCGTCCCAGTCGGGTTGCACCACAGCGCGCCAACGTTGAGGGATAAGGTTCATCGGACAGCCAGTGCAGCCGGTAATGGAAATGATGTTCATCACCCGCTTTGGCTGGCGCATCCGGCACCCACATGGCGACGATATTGTCGTAGATTTCGTCATCGGTCGGTATTTCCACCAGTTGTACCGATCCTTTGCCCCATTTCCCTAGCGGTTCGACCCACAGGTCCGGGCGACGCTCGTAGTGCGCAGCATCCAGGTAGCTGTCGAAATTCCTGTCTTTCTGCAGTAATCCAAAGCCTCGCGGATTCTCGTCGTGGAAGCTTGAGGTGACCACACGCAACGGATTGTTCAGCGGTCGCCAGAGATGTTCACCGCTGCCGGTCCACATTGCCAGACCATCGGAGTCATGCACTTCGGGACGCCAGTCTGTCGCAGCCCCCTTGACCGTTTTTGAGAACCAGTACATGGACGTCAGAGGCGCGATGCCGAAACGCTGAATATCCTTACGCAGGAAAAGCGTGCATTCCACGTCCTGCACCACGCCTTTGCCACGATGCAGGATAAACTTGTAGGCACCCGTTATGCTCGGCCCGTTGAGCAGGGCATAGACCGTGAGGTTTTTGCTGTCATCTTTCGGCGCTTCGAACCAGAAATCCGTGAAATCAGGAAACTCTTCATCCACACCGGGCTGGACGGTATTCAGAGCAATACCGCGAGCGGACAAACCAAACTGCCCTAATTCACCAATAGCGCGGAAATAGGACGCCCCCATGAAGGAAATCCAGTCATTTTGGGGATTGGTTTTTAACGCGTCCTGGCTTGCCAGCACTCTGAAACCTGAAAATACGTTTCCTTCCAGCGCCGGCAACCTGACGCTTTTATCCGTCGTGGTGAAGTAATCAATATTTTGAATGATTTCGCGCGCGGCGTTATTTTCCACTACGTGCATTTTCACCGGCATGCGGTGCAGGCCGTTAACCATGAAAAAGGTGACAGGAAACCGCCCGGCATTTTTGAACAGGGCATATTCCGGTTTGTACACGGTCTTCATGTAGGCGTCATAGGTGATGTTGGACAACAATGACGGATCGAATTCGGTGGGTTTTTCGTAAGGTTTGGCTGCCAGCGCTTTAGCCCGGGCAATCAATGTCTGAAAATTAAATGTTTCGCTGTTACCCAGTTTGAGCACACCTGCTGCCATCGCGCCGGGAGAAATGCCTAAAGCAGATAAGGCAGCAAACGCCCCGGAATACGTTAATAAATCCCTTCTTGTAACCATGATCCACCTGTTTTTTTAATCTTCATTCAATGAATGCGTGCCCAATGGGGCAAAACGTAAAATCAGTGACGTCTGGCGAGCTGCCTTCAACTATAGACGAGAGAAACCGTTGCCTCCCAAACAGATGGCAAGCCATCATGTAACACATCGGATGAGCGTATAGGGCATTGGCGAGAAATTGCATGGGATTTGCCTGAGAAACACGCCCTCTGGCAACCGGCCGCTTATCTTCCCCGATCAAAGGGTATAATGGCCTTCTTTCGCCCGGACGCCCGCACAGAACCGCCCTGCCGCATTTTTTTACCACGGCATCGTGAAACCATCCTGTATGACTCGCGCCTAACAGTGGCTCCCGTGGCAACGTCGTGCGCGTCTTTCCCCTGTGCCTGATGGAGACAGCAAAGCCTGCATAGCTGCGCCATAAAGCAAAAACCCCGCTTGCGCGGGGTTTGCATGAATAAGTCGAAACTGACCGATAAGCCGGGTTCTGTCGTGGACAGTCATTCATCTAGGCCAGTAATCGCTTACTGGCTCAAGCAGCCTACCCGGGTTCAGTACGGGCCGTACCATGTGAACCCCTATTTGGCCTTGCTCCGGGTGGAGTTTACCGTGCCACGGACTGTTACCAGCCGCGCGGTGCGCTCTTACCGCACCCTTTCACCCTTACCTGATCCCATTGCTGGGCCATCGGCGGTTTGCTCTCTGTTGCACTGGTCGTGGGTTTCCCCCCCAGGCGTTACCTGGCACCCTGCCCTATGGAGCCCGGACTTTCCTCCCCTTTGCCCGTCTCCCTCAGAGAGGGACGACGACAAAGCGGCGACTGTCTGGTCAGCTTCGGCGCGCATTATAGAGCGTTTAGCCGGCGCTGTCACGCAGGCAAAACAGGATGCTTACGCCTGCTGATCCAGCGCATATTTATAGAGGGCGTTCTTTTTCACCCCATGAATCTCCGCTGTCAGGGCGGCCGCTTTCTTTAGAGGCAATTCCTGCTGTAACAGGGCCAGTGTGCGCAAGGCCTCCGCTGGCAAAGCCTCTTCATCAGGCTGGTGGCCTTCCACAATCAGCACCATCTCACCTTTGCGGCGATTTTCATCCTCTTTGACCCAGGCTAGCAGTTCCGCCACGGGCGCACCATTGAGATTTTCCCAGGTTTTAGTCAGCTCACGCGCCAGCACGACATAACGATCGGCACCCAACTCGGTCACCATGTCCTGCAGGCTGTCTAACAGACGGTGAGTCGACTCATAAAAAATTAAGGTGCGTGGCTCGTCGGCAAGGGCCCGCAGCGCATCACAGCGTGCCTTGGTTTTGGCTGGCAGAAACCCTTCGTAACAGAAACGATCAGACGGCAATCCCGCTGCGCTTAATGCTGTAATCGCTGCACAGGCACCCGGTAAAGGAACGATGCGAATACCGGCCTCCCGGCAGCGGCGAACCAGGTGGTAACCGGGATCGTTGATCAACGGCGTGCCAGCATCAGAAACCAGAGCTATGCTTTCTCCCTGTTGCAGCCTGGCGAGCAGGATGTCTGCTTTCTGCTGTTCGTTGTGGTCATGAAGTGCGAAGAGTCGCGCATTGATGGCGAAATGTTGTAGCAACAGTCCGGTATGACGTGTATCTTCCGCTGCGACCAGATCGACGCTGGAAAGTACCGCTAGCGCCCGCTGGGTAATGTCAGCCAAATTACCTATTGGGGTTGGCACGATGTAAAGCGTGCTGGCGGAAATGTCTGCCCGATCGAGTTGTTTCATTGTTTCATCCGAATTGCCGATTTAATATTGAGCATCTTGAAAAAAACATCACTGGATACAGTATGCTTCCTTCAAAAATCGTTCGTCATAAAGCAGGACGCTTTGTGCCTGTCCTTCTTGCTGGTCTGATTTTAGCCGCGTGTAGTGGCCAGGGTCCCAAAAGCCAGTCCGTAGACATTCAGGGGCCAGCCACCAATAATTCTGCTTACTATCTGCAACAGGTGCAGCAAAGCAGCGATGATAGCAAGACCGACTGGCAATTACTCGCAATCCGCGCCTTGTTAAAAGAGGGAAAATATCCTCAGGCCGACCAGGCGATTGGCGAACTGCCTAATCAACTGTCCTCAACACAGCAACAGGAATTACGCTTGCTGAAAGCCCAGTCGCTGATTGGACAGCAAAAAGTGGCTGACGCGCAGCAACTGTTGAGCCAGGTGAAAACCAGTGAACTGTCTCAGGATCAACTGGCGCGCTACTACGATTTGCAGATCGCCAGCGCACAGGGGAAAACCTCTCTGGCCCTGCTCCGTGCCTACATTGCCCAGGAACCGTTGCTGAAGGGTGACGCACGTCAGAAGAACATTGATGCAACCTGGCAGGCACTGACGCAACTGTCACAGCAAGACATGAACGCGCTGGTCATCAATGCCGATGAAAACATCCTGCAGGGCTGGCTGGATCTGCTGACCGCCTGGCACGCCAATGCGCAGGATGCCAACATGCTTAAGTCGGCCATTAAAGACTGGCAGACGCGCTATCCCGACAATCCCGCGTCCAAAACCTTGCCGACGCAGCTGAGCCAGGTGCAGAACTTCACCAAAGCGTCCACCAGCACCATCGCGCTGCTGCTGCCACTCAACGGTCAGGCTCAGATGTTTGCCAGCGCCATCCAGAAAGGCTTCAACGACGCGAAGAACGGTGTTATCCCGGCGGCACCTCAGGCAACGCCGGGCAGCGCACAGGATCCCATCGCGATGAATCAGCAGCAGCCTGCTGATGCCAACACGGTTGTCAGCCCCTCAGCCGCGCCTACGGCAACAACGCAGACGGGCACGGCGCAGCAACCTGCCACGACCGCCCAGCAGCCTCAACAGCAGCAACAGCCGTCGGCGCAACCGGCCAGTAATGCGCAGGTTAAAGTCTATGACACCAGCAGCCAGCCCATCGCCCAGGTGATGCAGCAGGCGCAACAGGATGGCGCGACACTGGTCGTCGGCCCGCTGTTGAAAAACAACGTCGAAACCGTCGCCAACAGCCAGACACCGTTGAACGTTCTGGCCCTGAATGAGCCGGAACACATCCAGAACCATCCCAATATCTGCTACTTTGCGCTGTCGCCAGAAGATGAAGCGCGCGATGCGGCTCACCATATCTGGGATCAGGGTAAGCGCCAGCCGCTGCTGTTGCTCCCGCGTAATGGCCTGGGCGATCGCGTCGCAACGGCCTTTGCGAAAGAGTGGCAGTCACTGGGCGGTGGCACCGTGCTCCAGCAGCGTTTCGGTTCGGTTTCAGAGCTTAAGCAGGGCATCAACAGCGGTGCAGGAATTAGCATGAGCGGGACGCCGGTGGTTATCCCTTCTGCGTCCCAACCGCAGAACGTGTCCGTTGCAGGGCTGACTATACCGGCCCCCCAAACCAGCGCACCGGCAGCCAGCGAATCGGGTGCGGTAGATGCGGCCTATATCGTGTCGACGCAGGATGAACTGCAGCTGATTAAACCGATGATCAGCATGCGCACCGGCAGCCGCAGTAATGTCGCGCTCTACGCCAGTTCCCGTAGTGCTCAGGCTGGCGCAGGCCCGGATTTCCGTCTGGAAATGGAAGGCCTGCAGTACAGCGATATCCCTCTGCTGTCCGGCGCCAATCCAGGCCTGATGCAGCAGGCCGCCCGGTCGTTTAACAACGATTATTCACTGGTGCGCCTGTATGCCATGGGGATGGATGCCTGGACGCTGGCTAACCACTTCAATCAGATGCGTCAGGTGCCTGGCTTCTCTCTTGATGGCAATACCGGCAAGCTCAGCGCGACGCCTGATTGCGTGATCAACAGGAAGTTGACATGGAACCAGTATCGTCAGGGCAATATCGTACCGGCCAGCTAAACCGCCGCCGTACAGGTGCCGAATATGAACAACGCGCCCGCCGCTATCTTGAGCGGGCGGGGTTAACATGGGTCGCCAGCAATGTGTACTATCGCGCAGGTGAACTTGACCTGATAATGCGAGACAACCAATGCTGGGTGTTTGTCGAAGTGCGTTACCGCCGTAACGCACGATTTGGCGGCAGTCTGGCCAGCATTACCCGACAGAAACAACACAAGCTGCTGCGTGCTGCCTCTCTCTGGCTGGCGCAACGCGGCGGCAGTTTTGAAACAGTGAATTGCCGTTTCGACATCATCGCCATTACAGGCCCGGCGCTCGAATGGTTGCCCAATGCCTTTAATGCAGACGTTTAGAACCAGGTGGTCGTGTGCAGGAAAGAATTAAAGCGTGTTTTACTGAAAGTATCCAAACTCAAATCGCTGCGGCTGAGGCATTACCTGATGCCATCTCACGTGCAGCAATGACCATGGTGCAGTCCCTTCTCAACGGTAACAAGATACTGAGTTGCGGTAACGGCGCATCATCCGCCAACGCACAGCATTTTGCCGCCAGCATGATCAATCGTTTTGAAACCGAACGCCCCAGCCTGCCTGCGCTGGCTTTAAGTGCGGATAACGTCATGCTGACTGCGATCAGTAATGACCGCCTGCATGATGAGATTTATGCCAAGCAGGTGCGCGCCCTCGGGCAAAACGGTGATGTGCTGCTCGCCATCTCGACCCGCGGCAATACGCGTGACATCGTCAAGGCTGTCGAGGCCGCCGTCACGCGCGATATGACGATCGTTGCGCTTACCGGTTATGATGGGGGAGAATTAGCCGGATTGCTGGGACCGCAGGATGTGGAAATTCGTATTCCTTCACATCGCAGTGCTCGCATTCAGGAGATGCATATGTTAACACTCAACTGTTTGTGCGATCTGATTGATAACACCTTGTTTCCCCACCAGGAATGACGGAAGGAGCTCCCATGAAAGCATTGAACGCTGTAGCCATTGTTTTAACCGCCATGCTGCTGCAAGGCTGCGTCGCGGTGGTGGCCGGTAGTGCCGCTGTCGCGACCAAAACCGCCACCGATCCCCGCTCTGTGGGCACGCAGGTTGATGATGGCACGCTGGAGTTACGCGTCAGCAATGCGCTGGCTAAAGATCAGCAAATCAAAACCGATGCCCGCGTCATTGCCACCGCCTACCAGGGCAAGGTTCTGTTGACCGGCCAGGCACCGAATCAGGAAGTCGCTAACCGCGCGAAACAGATCGCCATGGGCGTTGACGGTGCCACCGAAGTCTATAACGAGATTCGGATTGGGCCGAAAGTCAGTCTGGGTACGTCCTCCGCTGACACCTGGATCACCACGAAGATCCGCTCGCAGCTGCTGGGCAGCGATCAGGTGAAATCATCAAGCGTGAAGGTGACCACTGAAAACGGTGAGGTGTTCCTGTTGGGTCTGGTCACGCCGGAAGAAGCGAAAGCCGCTGCGGATATTGCCAGCCGGGTAAGCGGGGTGAAACACGTCACCACGGCCTTTACCATGGTGAAATAACGCGGAGATCGGGGTGGTCTTGCCTGCCTGAATCGCGTGAATAAAAAAGCCGTCCCCTTTCAGGGACGGCTTTTCTCGTTTATGGCGTCTGATCCCATGACCAGGCTGACGCACACCACTTCGCCCTTTGCTGTCGGCTATCCGTCTCTGCGCGGATATCCACTATTGTGATACCGTCACAACGCCACGCCAACAGAAGCGCGTCAGACAGGGATATCGATTACCAGCGCCCGCGTCGGTGTGAGGGCAGCCAGCCACAGTTGCTGCTCTTCCTGCAAAAACGCGCCATCACCACAGCCGAGCGTTTCCTGATGCGATGCACCTGCAGAGGCTTCAAGCGAACCATGGATCGACTGCAGATAGGCGCGCGCGCCATGCAGCGGCACCAGATGCTGCTCGCCAGCCGCCAGCTCAAGCTGGTGGATCCAGACCTGCTGACGCAGTTGCAAGCTGTTGTCGCGGCCATCCGGCGAAGCCACCAGTTGCGAGCACGTTCCTGCGGTCAGGCTGATTTTCTGCATACGCGGGTTTTCCCGTTCCGGGCAGGCCGCCAGCCAGAGCTGCATGCGGGTCAGTGAGCGCTCTTTACTGGGATTCAGTTCACTGTAGCTCACGCCCGGCTGGGCAGAGAGCAGCAGTGCCTCACCTTCACCGACGGTAATGTGATTGCCTTCGCTGTCGCGGTACTCCGCTTCACCCTGCAGGACAATATTCAACACGTCCACCTGAGGATAGGTGCGCGGCTGAAACGCCGCGCCGGGTGCCAGCACTTCCTGGTTCAAAACACGTAAAGCGGCATAACCCATTAATTTGGGATCGAAATAGTGGCCAAAAGAGAAACTATAGCGTGCCTGTAGCCAGCCATAATCAGCCTGACCACAATCGGATGCACTGCGTGTGGTTATCATTGTTTACCTCCTGCATCCGTCGGCAAGAATCGACGACGGGTATGATTCCCTTATGGTAAAAGTCTGGACGCCGGATTGTTAGCCAGTTAATCTGCCGGGCATATTCAAATTTCCTGACAGAGAACCAGGATGGCAAAAGACCGTGCGTTAACCCTTGAAGCTTTACGTGTGATGGATGCTATCGATCGCCGGGGCAGTTTTGCCGCCGCCGCCGATGAGTTAGGGCGCGTGCCCTCGGCACTCAGTTACACCATGCAGAAACTGGAAGAGGAGCTGGATGTGGTGCTGTTTGACCGCTCTGGCCATCGCACAAAGTTTACGAATGTCGGACGCATGCTGCTTGAGCGCGGTCGGGTGTTGCTGGAAGCCGCTGACAAACTCACGACCGATGCCGAAGCGCTGGCGCGCGGTTGGGAAACGCAGTTGACCATCGTGACCGAAGCCCTTGTCCCTACCGATGCGCTGTTCCCGCTGGTTACAAAGCTGGCTGACAAGGCTAACACCCAGATATCCATTATGACAGAAGTGCTGGCAGGTGCCTGGGAAAGGCTGGAACAGGGGCGGGCAGATATCGTTATCGCACCGGATATGCACTTTCGCGCCTCAACTGAGATCAATACCCGCAAACTCTACAGCATCGTCAGCGTTTATGTCGCCAGCCCTGACCATCCTATTCATAACGAACCCGAGCCGCTTTCAGAGGTCACCCGGGTAAAATATCGGGGGATTGCCGTGGCCGATACCGCACGCGAAAGGCCGGTGTTGACCGTACAGCTGCTGGATAAACAGCAACGTCTGACCGTCAGTACGATGGACGATAAGCGGCGTGCGCTTCTGGCCGGTTTAGGCGTGGCGACCATGCCCTATAACATGGTAGAGCAGGATATCGCGGAGGGGCGGTTACGGGTCGTCAGCCCGGAATATTCTCGCGAGGTGGACATCATCATGGCCTGGCGTCGTGACAGTATGGGCGAAGCGAAAGCCTGGTGCCTGCGCGAAATCCCCCGCCTGTTAGCAAAGAAACACTGATAACGGGCTGGACGCTATCCAGCCCACCTTGCCCCCACTTACAGCCGACTCAGGCAGTCCAGCGCCACGGTTTTAAAACTGCTGAAGTCAGTGCTGTCGCGCAGGCGCGTCATCGCCCGCTCACGCATAAACGTGACGAAAAGGTCATAAATTGCCATGGCTTCTTCATACTCGCTTTTACTGATTGCCAGCAGAAAAATCACGTAAGCCGTATCGTCGCCCCACGGAATACCCTGTGGAGCCAGCACGGTGTAGACGACCGTTTCCCGGGCCATGAGCCCCAGCGAGTGCGGTAGCGCAATGCCCTCGCCCAGCATAGTACTGACAATGGCTTCGCGTTCCTCCACGGATGCAAAGAAAGCCTCATCCACCACACCTTCATCCTCAAGCTGATCGCACAATAACCGGAACAGATCCGACTGGCTCATGGGCGCATCAACAATCCGAAAATGCCGGGCATCAAAAAATTTCTCCAACATATAGGGACGGGTACGATCCACCAGCACCAGCTTACCAATCTGCTCCAGCTGGAATTCGGTCGGGAACGGCGCCACCACCACCACCGGTTTTTCTTTTTCGCTGACCCGCGCGGTAGAGATGACAAAGTCTTCTTCGATGCGCTGACGTGCTTCGTATTCGCGCTGAGACAGGCACTGGGTTACCTGCAACTGGGGATAGTTTCGCAGCAGCATCGCTTCAATCATGCGCAGCGTGGAATTCCCGCTGTCGCACACCAGCAGCACCTGAGGGCGACGTTGATAGCCCACGTTGTAATGGCGCTCCAGCCCGACGCCAATATGCAGCACCAGGAAGCCAATTTCATTCTCACTGATGACGTAAGGCGAATATTTGCCCCAACTGGAAACCGCCGCCAGCGTTACGTCATAGGCCATCGGATAGTGCTGCTTGATATTACTTAACAGGGGATTGGGAATATGGATCTGATAACGCACCCGTGTGATCATGGTTTTAATATGGGTGAGCAGATCGGCACGCAACTGAGGATCGTTCTGCAGATCGTAATAGTAGTGTGTGTTAATAAAGCTGAGCAGATAGTCGACCAGCGCATCCGCGTCATCCGCATTGATCGTGCTGGGTGCGCTGTCCTGAATGCGCCGGGCAGCGATATTAACCTGTAGCCAGCTTTCCTCCGCCGGCGAAACGGGCTTGCCGATAAGCGGCAGTAGCGAATGAATCAGGGTTTGTGCCGCGTCGCGTATCGCATCGTCCATCTGTTCCGTGTCCGCGGGATCGTTAACCGGATAACCTTCGCTGATGCGCCGGACCGCCACCGCACAGTAAAACTGTAAATAGCGTTCACCTTCGTCACTGAGACGGATATGGTGCTGGGCAAAACAGCGTTGCAGGCACGGTTCCAGACTTTCCAGCAGGCCACCTTCCAGGGATTCCGGCGTGATCAGCGGGCTGTCTGGCTGCGACTGATCGATCTCGATCAACAGATCGGTTAAGCAGGTGCGGATCGCCACCTCGCTGCCAAACAGTTTCATGCCGTGGTGCGGTTTGCTTTCAATGCTGAGTTGGTAGCGTCCGAGCCATTCACGTACGTCGGCCATGTCATTCTGCAAGGTCGCGCGGCTGACAAACCATTCTTCTGCCAGCGCTTCCAGTTTCAGCGAATAGGCGGCGGTCAGGAAGCGCACCAGCAGATAACGGATCCGCTCCTGAGAGGTACGCGGCACCCGGAGAGGGGCACGCGTTTGCTGCTGGAGAATAGTAAAACGCTGCGCGTCGGCAATTTTAAGCTGATAACCGGCCCCGCGATTCAACACAAACTGCGCGCCGTGCTTTTCCAGTAAGGCATTCAGGGCGGTGATATCCGTGCGTACGGTACGCGTTGACACGGCAAAGCGCCGGGCCAGCTCGTCCTGAGGCAAGGTTTCGTTTTTCAAAGCGTCAAACAGTTGCGCAAGGCGCTGATTAGGAAATCTCACGTCGGTTTACCTGACTGAATGGAGAAAAGAGCAACACTCACAGAGTGCAGGAAACGCGGCTGTACGTCCAGGAAAGGGCGCGCCGACCACAGTTTTCTGCGCCAGCGCACAACCTACGTCAGGCCAGCAAGGACTTGCTCATTGCCAGAAGCTGTTTGACGTCATCCACGCGGGTTTCACCGCTGGCCTGATCAATGATCGAACTGTAAATATGCGGGATCACCTTGCTGACGCCCGCATCCAGCGCAATTTTTACGATCTCGCTAAAATTTGCCAGATCGATCCCGCCTGTCGGCTCCAGCCAAAAATCCTGCTGTGCACAGGCCTCCGCCACGGCGCGGTATTCTTCCACCCTGTCCAGACCGCCCATGGGGAAATATTTTACCGAGCTGCCGCCCATATCGATCAGCATGGCGATGGCGGTGTCAATGGGCACAATGCCGTCGTTGCGCTGTGAGCTGAGCGGACCGGTCGAAATTTTTACTTTTCCTGGCGTCCCCGTCGGCGAGATCAAGCCGTTCACCACCGTTTGCGACTGGCCAAGCAGCGCCCGGCTGGTGCCAACGCCGGTAAAGACCTGGTTAACATGCTGAGGCTGTAGCTCAGCGGCCAGCTCGCTGACCATGCTTGACTGCCGGGGATCGCCCGCGCCCAGGCCAATCGAGAGCGCATTATTGATCAGCGCAGCATAGTCGCGCATATCCGCGATTGCGGCGTCATGACTGGCGTAATTCTTCGATAGCACACCGACCAGAACGTGCCCTTCTGCCGCCTGCCAGATAGCGCGCGCATTTTCTTTTGAGCCGGCCAGCACGTTGAGGCACAGCCGGTCTTGATAAAAATCAGGGGTAAGCGTCATTAGTGTTCTCCGGTTATCAGCGCCTGAATACGGGTAAAAATGATATGCAGCTGCTCAGCGCTGACGCTACGCACGTCGGCTTCGATAATGCCTTCATTCGCTTTGTAGCCACGGAAGTAAATGGCGATATCACCGTTTTTCAATGCCTGAACCAGATCGCCGGTTTGACGCGCAATTTTGGCTTCATCAAAGTGTATTTCAGCGCGTGCAATATCGCGTCCGGCCGCATCCCAGACGACGCGCGCAGTTACGCCGTCCAGCCCATTGAGGTTGTTAATAAAGGGCGTCATTTTTTCTACCATCTGTGCGCCGGTCACTTTCGGCTGAGTCAGATAGGACTCAATGGCCTGCGTCAGCCCCAGAATCCCCTCTTTGCCCACTTTCATGGTGCGGCCAATGCCGTTGCTCTGGCGCTTTACCCACTCAACAAGCTGGTGCTTACCGATAACCAGGCCGCTGGTTGGGCCTTCAATCGCTTTGGCGCCGCTGTAGATCACCAGATCGGCACCGGCCTGGTAGTAACACTGCAAGTCCTCTTCGGCGGCGGCATCCACAATCAGTGGCACACCATGCTTACGTGCGACTTCTGCGGCCTGTGCAACGCTCAGGTGGCTCTTTTGTACGCAGTGATGTGACTTCACGTAGAGAATGGCGGCCGTCTGATCGGTCACCGCGGCGGAAAGCTGCTGAGCCGAGCATTCATTACTGTAACCCGCTTCAACCGTCCGGCCCCCACCCAGCGCGATCATGCTGCCCACCGGCGCACCGTAGTTCACGTTATGCCCTTTTGGCACCACGATGTCGCGCGGCACGGTCAGCGGTGCACTGTGTAAATTATCCAGCAGCCAGTCATCATCTTTCACAATGACGGCGGCCACGCTCTGGGCTATCCCTGCCGAGGCGCAGGAGACCACCAGCGCATTTTCCACTTTCAGCAGGTTAGCAATATACGCGCCGGTTTTATCGACCAGATCCTTTACTTCAAAGTAGTGCGCCAGACCGTACTTAACCGTATCGATCACCTCATCCGATGGCGTTGAAACGCCCAGTATGGTCATACGACCGGAGGCGTTGATGACCTGCTTCAGGCCATATTTTTCATACAGAGAAGACATGGTATTTTTTTCCTTGTTCAGTAATCCAGCACTCGCCGGCGACAATGGCGGCAAGGGGAATCAGGTGACGATCGCCCTGTTCCGCCAGCCCTTCCGCATCTACAAAGGACACCGGCTCTTGCGCGACGGTGAACAGCGTAAAGTCGGCATCGTAGCCGGGCTCAATACGGCCTTTGTGGCGTAAACGCAGGCCGCTGGCTGCCTGGTGAGTCACACAGGCGATAATCTGTGGCAGGGTCATGCCGACATTGAAAAACTTCGACATCACATGGACCAGGGTATAAACCGGTCCATTGAGGCGGTTACGGCAGTAAATATCCGAACTGATGGTGTCAGGCAAAATGCCCCGTGCGATGGCCGCACGCGCGACCTCGAAACTAAAGCTGGCGCTGCCGTGGCCGACATCAAGCCGTACGTCGCGTGCCAGCGCATGTTTGACGGCGGCACGCAGTTCGCCGTCGGGTGTCAGGATGCGATTGGGTTTGCCGTTATAGCAGTGAGTGATGATGTCACCCGAGGTCAGCAGTTCCGCGATCTCATCAAGGCTGGGTGGGTTGTTACCGATATGCACCATCAGCGGCAGATGGCCGTTTTCCTGCTGAATAGCTTTCGCGAGGACCAGCGGCTTAATGCCGTTTTCGCCCACTACACTGCTGCTCATACGGGCTTTAAGCCCCACAATAAAATCGGGGTGACGTTTTACCGCGTCGGCAATGGCCTGGCGATCAATCTGCGTCATGTCCGCCAGTTCATTTTGGGTAATGATGCCAGTGCGCGCGATATTCAGCAGCGCGTAAACCTGCGTGCTCACCGCTCGGGTGCGCTGCCAGAAATCGTCAATGTCATTCGCGCCAGTACTGCCTGCATCCACCACGCAGGTGACGCCGCTTTCCACGCCAACCCGATCGGGATGATCGTGGTAGACGGGGGATTTTTCATAGCAGTGCACATGCGAATCAATCCAGCCCGCACTGAGATAACAGCCTTCTGCCAGCGTTTTCTCGACGGTTGCGTGGCCGCTGATTTCACCTGTGGCGGCAATCTTGCCGTCACTTATCGCAATATCGATCAGGGTTTCATCCAGCAAACGCGCACGCCGCAGAATCAGATCGTACACAGGAACCTCCTTAACTGCCCCGATCGGCCTGAACCGATCGGGGGATAACAGGGTCAGATCGCCACAGGAAAGATCGCGCCCAGGATCATGGCACCCAGGATCGCACCGCCCGTGATCGGTTTATTCCACAGATAGAACACCAGCGCGCCCAGCAAGGATCCGAGGCCGATAGGAATTGAGGCACCCATCGCGGCCAGAATGATCAAGGGTCCCAGGAAACGGCCTGATGCATTGCCCGCCCCCATCATGACGTCCGCACCGTACGTGCTGTTGCTCTGATTGATGGTGAACTTACGCGCCAGGATAATGACGTAACCGATTGCCACACCGAGAATCAGGCCGGTGACCAGCGAAGCCGCAAAGTTGGCGACGGGGAAAACAAAACCCGCCCCGAGCAGCAGCGCCGGCACGCCCAGACCGACACCGGTCTGGATCGCACCACCGATGTCCAGAATCCCGACCAGCGATCCTTCAATGATGCGGGCGAACAGGAAGCTGGCTCCGAAGGCAGCCACCGCCCCATAGACGCCGGTATCGATTCCGGCCCGGAGCATGGACACGAAAGCGACTTCGTTAAACGCCCCAATGCCGTACAGGTAGTACATATGGGTCCCGGCAAACACGCCGGAGGAGAGCAAACCGACAAAAATCGGGAATGACCAGTCGGCATACCAGAAACCTTTGT
Source organism: Pantoea sp. BR_17 (assembly GCF_041955125.1). Classification (NCBI taxonomy): domain Bacteria; kingdom Pseudomonadati; phylum Pseudomonadota; class Gammaproteobacteria; order Enterobacterales; family Erwiniaceae; genus Pantoea; species Pantoea sp. BR_17. The sequence goes on from NZ_JAVAXT010000011.1 coordinate 73,384, forward strand.
TTGATTCTTCCATTGCAGACGCTCCGTTATTTGCCGCTCAGGCTGTTATGAATACTGTCGAGCCAGCCAGGAATGCCGAGCTGGAAGGATTGCAGCATCTTCATATCGAAACCGCGGAAGAAGGCGCTGAGGACAAACAGGGCAACGATGGCGGTCATCATGACTTTGGTCACTTTGTGCCAGCCGCTCTCTTCAACCCCTTTACCAATCAAAATACCCAGCACCAGGCCCGGTACTGCATTGCCCATAATCAGCTGCGCCAGACCGCCAAAAATGGTGGCCCAGAAGCCCGATTTCTTACCGGCATCGATTGCGGCCAGCCAGAAGATCACGGGCATGACCGTGTTCACCAGCAGATTCGCCGCAGGGACCAGTACTTTGACCGCCGTAACCTGCAGGGCCGCCGGAACGGCAGAGGCCGTTGAATTCAAAAACGCGACCACCACCATGCCGATGATGCCGCAGGCGATAGCCATCTTTTTTGGATCGTGCAGCGTTTGCGCGACGTTGCGGTTTTTGACCATGATGGCCGCCGCGCCCCAGTTGGGGATGATGCGGTGATCCACATCCTGGGTGAATGCACCCGCCGCAACGGAGGAAGCCCAGGCATTGAAAAAGAAACCCAACCCAAAAGAGAAGTGAGAAGCGGGATCGCCTTCACAGGAGTTGAGTTCACCCAGTGTGCGAAACGCGCCCATACCTTGTGTCGTCGGCGCGTGGAACATGCGGGCAGCGCCAGCACCCACACCGACGCCCACAAGGCCGCCGATGATTAACGACTTGAGCAAAATGATGAGAAACATCCTCTTTCCTTATTTATGTTGTTTGAGGCTGACTTACACGCGGGTGAACGCAACTTTATCGCCGTCCAGACAGGTCACGTTGATGGTGACCTCCAGATCGACACTGAAGTGCCTGCGCTCGCGTGCCAGGAAAAAGAAAAGAAATTTTTCGGTTCTGACGCGCTCCTGCGCGCGCACCACCTTTACGTCCTGGGGTTCGATGCGCAGCAAAATCTTGTTGGCGTTGCGCAGGACTTCGTGCTGCACCCGGCTGAGCGCATCAGAGAACGCTTTCGCTTTGGTATCGCCTTTGCCGCTTACGGCTACCGAGGTTGTAAAGGTCTCTTTCATTCCTTATCCACCGTGTTTTTTGTGCCAGGCCTGAACCAGACGTTCACCCAGCTCTTCTTTATCCATAAACCCGAAGCCCAGCACGGTGGCGCCTTCGTTGATGGCTGTCACACCTTCATCCACTGAGCGCATGCCGTGTTTGGCTTTGTAGCCATACTTGTTTTGTGCCGTAATCGCCCCCGCACCGCCGCTGCCACAAAAAGAAATGCCAAAGTCGGCATTCTCAGCCTTCATCACATCGCCCAACTTCATGTCAGCTGCCACGCCGGGCACGACAACAGCACGCCCGCCCGCTTTCTCAACGCCGGCCGCCACTTTCTGTCCTTTACCTAATCGATCGCCTATTACTACGGTTACCATATGTCTGTACCTCTCATGGTGGTGAAAATCAGTCGTTCTTAGCCACTTCAAAGTGGACGGAGAGCAGCCAGGCTTCTTCCGGCGGTAAATTGCCAAACAGATCCACGACCTGCTGCGCCAGTGCCATTGACGCTGGCGAGATCTCATCGAACAGATCCGCCTCCACCTCCGGCAGCCCTTCACCGGTTACCGATCGCAATGCCATTGCGCGGACATGCGAAGCCAGCATTTGCAGCTGTACCGCATTCGGCTTAATGGACCGCTCGGCAAACAGCGCGCCGATCTGGGTCATTACGCGATCCGCCAGGGCCTGAATCGTTTGCTGCTCGTCTTGTGACGCGTTCATCGCTACCGCTCCATTACACGTGCTCATCGTCTGCATCCCGTTACGCATTCAGCGTGATCACAAACTAAACAGAGTCCGCGCGGCTGTGGAGAACGACTTTTTCCGTTTCGAAGTGGAAATCCTGCACCTGAGCGTGATCGGTGCCGCAAAGTGGGGAGTGAACAGGGGGAGAATGGAGAGTCGGGTTATGTAAAACAACAGGTTAGGCTGTCTTACCTGTACGCAGTGATGCGCCTGTGAACACATAATGCGCGATGGCCGGTACTGTACCGCTGTCACAAAACTGGCAAACAGTTACCTGCCATCACGTCTTAACAGAGAAACTTATGGCTTTTCCGCCCCCGTCACCTGAACGCAGGCCTCGTTGCGCGTAGGGGCAAGAGCGTGCCGTTTACGCTGGTTAATGGCCGCGACAATGCGCGCGAAACGCGCTTCATTGAGCCTGTAACCCCATCCCATAATCAGTGCCGCCGCGATGGCCAGCGTACAGGGCCAGATAAAGATCAACTGCCGCAGCCCCGCCAGCGTGGCATCCGATTGAAGGGCATTCGGCACATAGCCGATTTGTGTCAGCATCAGGCCCGGCAAAAACCCCGCCATGGCGGCAGAGATTTTACGGAAGAAGGTGTAGCCGGTATAGCAGGCGCCCTCTGCGCGGATACCGGTTTTCCATTCACCGTACTCGACGGTATCCGGCACCAGCGCCCAGTTAAGGCTGTTCACAAACGCTGTGCCGAAGAACGCCATACAGGAGAACAGGACGAACATTAGAGATGTGCTGCCCCAGAGAAAATTGCACAGATCGCCGATAGCCCAGAATACTAAACCACCGAGATACACCTGCTTTTTACCCCAACGTTTCACCGCAGCGGGCACCAGCAGCACACCGGCCAGAATACAGCCCATGCTGAAGAAACCCATCCAGGAGAGCAGACTGACATCGTTCAGCACGTACTGGGTGTAATAAACCTGAATCGCCAGCTTGATGTTGAATGCCGCCAGGGTACACAGGTTCGCCAGGCACAGCGTCCGCAAGGGCGGATTGTGAAAGATGGCGCGAAAGGCGGTTGCAACGCCAGGTTTGTGATGGGCGGGCGTGACCTCGACATAGCGTTCTTTCACGCCGCTGTAGCAAAGCCCCATGCACAGCAATCCGCCAGTGACAAAGACGGCAGCCGCCACCTGATAACCCAGCGCACTTTTGCCCACAAACAGCGACTGGATGGGCATAAAGCCTACGGTACAAACCAGCAATCCTAACGTGGCCCCGCCCTGCCGCCAGGCGGCAAGATGAGCGCGCTCGGTGGGATTCCTGGTGATGGCAGGCACCATTGCCCCGTAGGAACAGTTCATCAGACTGTAAAACAGGCCAAACAGCATAAACAGCGCGGTGGCGACAGCCGTTTTACATGTCAGGCTGAGGTCATGCGCCACAAACTGCGCCGCCGCCACCAGCGCGACCGGCAGCGAAAAATACAGGATAAACGGCCTGAATTTTCCTTTTGTGCCAATTGTCCGCCGTGAATCCAGCACGATGCCCGTAAACATATCGGTAAGGGCCGTAAAGAATTTGGCGACGAGGAAAATCACGCCGCCATACCAGGCCGGCATCCCCAGTTCATCGGTGTAAAACTTAAGTAAGTAAAGCGTCCCGATAGCCAGCATCAGGTTGGAGCCGAAATCACCGATGCCGTAAGCAAACTTCTCACGCAGAGGCAGTTTCAGCGTTAAGGGATCAGAACCTGTGTTCATAACGGATCCTTATCACAGAGCCAAATCAGTGCTGACGCTTACGGGCGTCAATCTCGTCAATGATGCGGACATACATCTTTTCATTGAGGTTGTAGAAACACCCCATGGCCACAATCGTGACCACGGCTAACGCACCGGGATAAATAAACATCAGTTGCTTCAGGCCCTCGACCGTACCGGCGCGCTGGACAACGTTAGGCACGTAGCCAATCTGGGTCAGCATCCAGCCGGGGAAAAAGCCCGCCAGTGCCTGTGAGACCTTACGGAAAAAGGTGAAACCGGTATAAACCGTGCCTTCAGAACGCACGCCCGTCCGCCATTCCCCGTATTCGACCGTATCAGAGACCAAAGCCCAGTTAAGACTGTTCACAAAGGCAGATCCAAAAAAAGCCAGACAGGAAAACACGATGAAACTGACGGAACCGCCCCCATAGCAATAGTTGAGCAGATCGCCCACGACCCAAATCAGCAAACCGCCGATATACACTTTTTTCTTACCAAAGCGCCTGACGGCGCCGGGCATCATAAAGACACCGATAAAAATGCAGCCCATGCTAAAGAAGCCCATCCATGACAGCAGGATGGGATCGTTCAGAACGTACTGGGTGTAATAGACCTGAATCGCCAGCTTGACGTTGAACGCCCCCAGTGTGCACAGGTTGGCAATACAGAGAATAAACAGCGGACGGTTACCCGCGATAGCGCGGAAGGAGGCTAACAGGCCCGGGTTTTGCGTGGGGTGGGCAGACGGCTGTTCGACATAGCGCTCCTTTACACCGGCATAGCACCACCACATAAAGAACAAACCAAATGCCGAGAAAAGTGTGGCTGCAGCGATATAGCGGAACTGCGCGCTGCCTTCTGCCAGGTTCATCACCGGCACAAAACCCACAGTACAAATCAGTAACCCCAGCGTTGCACCGCCCTGCCGCCAGGCGGCCAGGGAGGCGCGCTCATCAGGATTTTTGGTGATGGCGGGCACCATCGCCCCGTACGAACAGTTCATCATGCTGAAGAACAGGCCATACAACATAAACAACACCGTGGCGACGACCGCTTTACCGGTGATTTCAAACGGCGTGCCGATAAAGTTGGCGACAGCCAAAAGCGTGACCGGAAACGCGGCGTACAAGACAAACGGTCGGAACTTCCCTTTCGGGCCAATCCTGCGCCGCGAATCCAGCATGATGCCCGTGCCCATATCGGTAAACGCCGTGAAGAATTTGGCGACCAGAAAGATAATTCCGCCGTACGTTCCCGGCAGCTCCAGCACATCGGTATAGAACTTCAGTAAGTAAAGCGTCCCGATATCTAACAGGATGTTAGAACCCAGATCGCCCATGCCATAGGCCACTTTTTCCCGGAACGGCAACCGCAGCGTCGCAGGCTCGCCGGCAGAAGATACAGTTTGCTGATTCATGATGGTTCTCCGGTTTACCCGCCCGCCTGGCGGGTAACCTTGCTCAGGATGAAGGGGAAACGTTTTGCTGCTGTGTTTCCGCGCGTATCGCCGCAACTTTTTTGCCCAATACCCACTGCATAATCGCCAGCAGGCCAAACACCGGCACCAGTACCGACCATGCCGGAATCGCCAACGCCCCCTTGATCAGCATGGCGCCGGATGCGATCAGCAGCAGGAGCACCATCAGCCGGAAAGTGCTGACAGAGATGCGTTGGTGAACATACTGGCCCACCAGCGAGCCCAGGATCATGGTGGGCACGCAGAACAGCACCAGCTTGACGGTTGACAGCGTTAAGATGCCGCTGGTCGTCAGGCCGCCAATAATGGCGATGTTACTGGCGGTAAAAAACGCATTGAGCGTGCCACGAAACGCCGCCGGAGCCAGATTTCTCAACATGCCATAAATCACTACCGGCGGGCCGTTGGTCGCAAAAGCCGACCCCAGAGCGCCGGCGATGATGCCCGTCGGCACCACTAGCCAGTTTTTGTCACAGACGGGCAGACGAGGAACAAACAGGCTGTAAAACGCGTACAGGATCAGGAAAGTGCCCAGCCCGGTTTTCATGATGTTGTCCGGGAAACTGGCGAGCGCATAAATCCCCAGGGGAATGCCGGCAAAGGAGAACAGGATAAGCACCAGCGCAGATCGCCAGTGGGTTTCGTTACGTGACAACCAGGTCGCATATAACGCGGTGGCTGTCCCGACAATGACCGACATAGGTGCCGCCATTTTGACCGGCAGCAACAAGGTGATCAGCGGCATCGTCACCAGTGCGCCACCAAAGCCTGCGCAGATACCGATGAAGGTATACAGGAACATGATGGCGATGATGATGCAGACAACCTCAATACTCAGCTCAAGCCCGTCGGGAGTAAAAAGCGTGAAGAAATCCATACCCTTTCTCCTTTATCGCGTCGAACCGGCACTGTCGATCAGCCGTAATGAGGCAAATAACGCCTGCCATTCACTTTCAGCCCGGTAAAAGACGGGCGGCTGACCAAGCGGTGCGTCCACCGTGATCTCGCCACCGTTGGCCGCTTCACCGGTCCAGAGGTTTATCCAGCGATCCTCCGGCAGATAGAGCGTCCAGTCGTGGCGGCCCTCTTCATACACCGGCGCGACCAGCAAATCACGACCAAACAGGTACTGGTATTTCAGCGAGTAGGTGCGGGCATCCGCTTCATAGTGCAGGAAAAGCGGCCGCATAACAGGCAGACCACTGCGGGCATTCTGCGCCACCGCCTGCCTGATGTAAGGCTTTAAGGAAGTAAAGATCGTCGACATACGGGCAAAATGCGCCATGGTTTCGTCATCGCTGTCAAACTGCCAGTTATCGCCGGGACGGTTACCTTCATGGGTGCGCATCATGGGCGTAAAGGTGTTGAAATCACACCAACGCAGCAGCAGTTCTTTGCTCCGTTTCATGCCGTAGAGCGTGGTATAGCCACCAATGTCACTGTGATGCAAACCGTGCCCACTCATTGCCAGCGACAAGGCGGCAGGCACTACCGACGCGAGGCCATCGTCCAGACTCCAGTCAACGTTTTGATCCCCGGCCCACATCATCACGGCGTATTTCTGACTGCCGGTATAACCCGCGCGCATAAAATAGAGCGTTTCGCCGAGCTTGCCGGTTTCTGCCAGCGCGTCGTAGTTACATTTTGCCCACAGCGCAGGCCAGGCATTATGCATAATCTCGGCATGGACACCGTTGTGCAGAACCGTATCGGTTGGGAGATATTCGCCAAAATCCGCCATCCAGCCGCCACAGCCCAGGCCGATCAGATTTTGTTTGATAACCTCTTTGAACCAGTTATAAGCATCAGGATGAGTCAGATCGACAACGCCCGCATAGAACTCACCAAATTCAACATGGTAGTCCTGACCGGAAGCCGTTTTGGTGAGATAGCCGTGCCGGGCGGCCTCGTCGCACAGAGGGCGATCGCTGGCGACATAAGGATTGATATAAGAGAGAAACTGGACGCCTTCGGCTTTCCATTGCTGAATGCGTGTATCCAGTTGCGGATAGAGTTCGCTGTCCCACTGCCAGTTCCACATGACACGTTTGCCAAACGACGTCATGCGAATACCGGACCAGTCCTGAGCCCAGATACCGTTAACCTTCACACCCGCCTGACGCATCTTGTCTAACTTCTGCTGACACACGTCGGTGCCGCCCTGAATGCCCAGAATCACGCCATCGTAAACCCAGTCAGGCAATTCAGGCTGGCGGCCCAGCAAGGCGCTCAGTTTTTCCAGCAGCGCAATATAGCTGTCGGCGCATTCAAAGCGTAACGTCGCGCGGTTTTCCCAGAACGCCAGTTCGTGATAATCGGGTGCGCTGAAGTCAAAATTCATGTAGCCGCTGTTGTCCACATGGCAGTAATACTTCTGGCTGCTGACGAAGGTGGGCTGAGGGAAAAACGTCCAGTAATAATCGCCGCCGGCATTCTCCGCGCAGTCCGCCTGCCAGGTAACATAACTGTTTTTATTCCGTCCGACGCCCTGCTCACTGGTCCAGAGCGGGAACGGTTTCCCGCGCAGGTCAAAACAGGAAAACTGTTCGCCGCAGCCGTAGATGTGATCCGCCTGCTGCGCTGCCAGCCGTAGCCAGATGCGGTTATGACTGTCGGCGTCATTATTTAGCGTGAGCAGTAAACGCCCGCCGGCATCCAGCCCAACCGTCAGCGTGGCGCTGATGACGTTGCCGCGCGAGAAACGAATGTGCCAACAGTCGGCCTGCGACGTCATGGTGGCCTCAGTCAGGGCCAGCTTTTCATTCAGCCGATCTTTGATACTGAAGTTGCCACGAAACATTTTAATGTCGGCCCGACCGTGCCCCATCCACAGACAGGGCGCTTCCGGGCTGTGGCTCAGAATAACGCGGCCGTGATAAACCAGTGAAAAGCCGTTATCAGTGGCAGTGAGTTTTACCCCTGCCGTTTCAAGATGTTGTAAGTGCATACTGGCCTCTTAGTTGTAGGGTAAGGCGGTAAGGTGATCTTTATCCGGGGCGATCGCAGCCAAGGGTGAAGGCCAGCCGATGCGTCGCCTGCGGTGCGAGCCAGACCAGATCAACGCCGGAGTTAAACGCATCAGGCGGGCAACTCATGGGCTCGGTTGCCAGCCCGGTGCGGCCCAGTTTTTCGCCGGTGTAAATTTGCAGCCAGGGCTGATCGCTACGTAAGTAAACAGAAAGGGACGGCTCCCGGCTGGTCAGGCGCACTTCCCACTGCTGGCCGTCCGTGCCTGTGCGAAGGCTGTCATCAATTTGCGTTGCGCCGAGCTGACGTGGGGAAAGGAAATCGCCTTGCGCTATCGCGGCAGGCAACGTGAGCAGGCACTCGTCCAGCGGCATTCTGTTGCAGGTCAGATACGGGTGCGTGCGCACCTGCGCCATAAGGAGCAGGTTCACGTCCTGTATTTTGACTGTCGAGCGTCACCTGCAGGCCCTGCATGGCATCCAGCCGGTACGCCACCGTTGAAACCAGGGCAAACGGATACCCGTAGCTGGGCGGTAAAAAGATTGTCAGCCTCGCTGTGCTGTCGGTATATTCCGTAATCTGCCAGTCACGCCACGCCAGCAAACCGTGAATGGCGGTTCCCCCTTCGTGATCGTTGATCGGTAAATGAAGCCATTTACCGTTATGGTACCAGGTGCCCTTCGCGACGCGATTGGGCCAGGGAATCAGGACCTTCCCCATGTGCGCCAGCGGCAGGGTTTCAGGGGAATGGGGGAGCACCAGATGCTGACCTGCGTATGTCAGTTCAGCCAGACCCGCGCCCACGGTGACAAGGGTGGCCTGATAGTCTCCGGCCCGCAGTACAAGGGTTTTTCCGCTGCTGTGCATAGCTGGTACTCCCGTCTGTTTTGGAATTATTTTGCGTTACAGTCCAGTAATCCGGCGGCGACAGCGGGTGCCAGGCCCGGTGCCAGCGGAAGGCGTGGGATGACCAGGCAATGCAGCAGGTGATAGATATCCTGTTTGCCGTCCCAGACTTTGGTCGTCACCTTGTTTTCGCAATCCAGTTCCTGCCACCAGGAACCGTTTTCGAAGTCCATCAGGTAGGTCATGCAGTAGTCCCACCACTTCTGATACCAGGCTTCGTATTGCGCCTCACCGGTGACGGTATACAGCGCATAGGCGGTTCCCATCGCTTCGACGATAGGCCAGCGTACCCGCTCGCGCACCACGGGCTTGCCGTCCCAGTCCACGGTATAAACGAAACCGTCTGCACCATCGGGCGCCCAGGCATCACGCAGGGTGGCGTGAAATAACCCTTTGGCATCTTCCACTAACCAGGCCGGTGGGGTTTCAAAGCGCGCTTCAAGCGCGGCGTGCAGATGCAGCATCAGTCGCCCCCACTCAATCCAGTGGCCGGGCGTGCCACCATAAGCACGGAAGCGGTGGGCAGGGTTGTCTTTGTTGTAATCGCGCAGTGGCGTCCAGTGCGTGTCAAAGTGTTCATTCACGCGGTAATTATTTTGACGCGCGCCATCATGGATGATTACGGACGTGACGCGCAGCGCGCGATCCAGCCATTTCTTATCGTGCGTGACGTCATACACGATCAGGAACGCTTCAACGGCGTGCATATTGGCGTTCCCTCCCCGGTAGTCTTCGGTCTTGCTGAATGCCTCGTCCCAGGATTCCAGGCACATCTGCTCGTCTTCACTCCAGAAGTAACGTTCAATGACCTTGATCGCCTCATCCAGCAATGGACGTGCCGCCGGATGGCCGGTGGTAACGGCGCTGGCGGCGCCCAGCAATACAAAAAAATGCTGGTAGCCCTGCTTGGAGGCATCGAGAACGCCTTCATCGTTGACGCAGGCGTACCAGCCGCCATATTTTTTATCGCGAAGCGCACCGTTTAACGCATTGATACCATGTTCAACCAGTTGATAAGCCCCGGGCCGCCCCATTGAGGCCGCCACCGCATAGACGTGCAACATGCGGGCGGTGATCCACAGGTGCGTTCCCTTATCGGGTTTGACCTGACCGTTATTACCCAGCCAGCCAAATCCGGTTGGCACCGCCGCATGCTTGCCAAAACTGAAAATCCGATCGGTTTCCTGTTCGAGCCAGCGATTGTGGCTTAAGGTGTTAAACCATTTCATCTGCTTCTCCCTATTAACGTTTCGCCATCATTTCATCTACGATCTCGCCCAGCCGTTGCAGTCTGGGAACAGAGATATCCCGCAGCATCAGGTCGGTATCGGGCAAACCAATAACCGAAGACCAGACTGCGCGGCCCGCCAGGAATCCGGAGGCACCCGCCTGCATGGCGACTCTGACGGCTCGTGGGAATAATTTTTCGTCAATGCCAGAGGAGAGGATGACCCACGGCATCATGATCAAATCGTTAAGTTTCTGCGCGGCCGTCAGCAGGTCGGCTTGTGAACCTTTGCCGTACAGCGGCATTTCCACCTTATAAAGATCCGCTCCGCTGTTACCCAGTTCCTTCGCTGCAGCGAGGATCGCCTGCTCGCGATCGAAGCGATCGCCCCGGCGCGGCGGTCTGACAACGGGTTCGATAATGCTGAGCAGACCATGGCGGTGACAGCGCGCAGTGAAGCTATTCACCATATCGAGCCGCTGCTGTGCGTCTTCATCGCTGCGCCACAGCACCAGCAGCTTGAGCGCCTTTGCCCCGTCACGTTTGACGGCCTGAGGATCGACGCGGTGATCAATCTCCACACTGTCAACCGGCATGCCGTTGCCAGGGATAAACGCATCCGCCGCGACAATGATGCCGCAACCGGGCGACACAGCCCGCTGCTCCACAATCTGCCGAAAGCAAAATTGCTGATCCACCAGGATGGCGGAGGCATAAGGCGATAACACGCTGGCGGCATTCACTTTGAATTCGGTCAGAACCCGATCGCTGACCGGCTGTGGCGCACCCGCGGCGGCAAACATCAGCCGCATCGCTTCACGCTGATCCACAGCCAGCATGGCGAAACCACCTGATGGCCGGGCGATGTCTTTAAGGGTGTAATGAGTCATGTGCTTTCCTCTGATTAAGCGTCACAAGGGGTTGTCGAAGGTGAGAGGCCTGCGCTGGCGCGCACGTGTTCGAGAAGGGCGGTCCAGTCCTGACGTCCGCGTCCGGCGGCGCGCGCCTGGCTGTAAACCTCACGTGAGGCGGCCCCGAGCGGCATGGGCACATGCAGCTGGTTAGCCACATCCAGCGCGATGCCCAGGTCTTTATGAGCCAGATCGATCATAAAGGCCGGTGACAGGTCGCCTTTCAGCACCTTATTTGGCCAGGTCGTGGTGAAGTGCCCCTTCCCTGCTGGCGTGCCGTTCATGACCTGTAGCGCAACGTCCAGCGGCAGCCCCAGCCCTTCACACAGCACCGCCGCCTCTGCAGAGAGCGCATTCAGGGCGATACTCATGTAGTTATTAATCAGCTTGACGCGAATCCCCATGCCCGGTCCGCCAGCCACCACCACCTCATTTCCCATGGCCAACAGCAGCGGTTTTGCCCGCTCAATCTGTTGCAGTGTTCCGCCTGCCAGCAGCAACAGCGTGCCGGCGATAGCATGATCGGATGTACGCCCAACCGGCACGTCCATCATGCTGAAGCCGCTCGCCCGCATCTCGTTAATCATCTGGTCGGTCTGTAGCGGATGGATCGTCGACATATCGATCACCAGTGCCGAAGGCGACAGCGTGGTACAGACGCCCTGATCACCTGACAGGACAGCGCGCACCAAATCGCCATTGGGCAGCATGGTGATAACGAATTCAGCCCCTTCGGCGGCCTCGGCTGGAGAACGGGCAGCCTGTGCGCCTTTTTCCACTAACCTGGCAACCGCCTCGGGATTGACGTCAAACACCCTGAGCTGATGGCCCTGCTTAAGCAGATTGCTCGCCATCGGCGCCCCCATTTGCCCCAGTCCAATAAACGCTACTTCCGCCATACCGCTCTCCCAAACCCGATGAATGTCATATTTTGTCCGATATATGATTTTTACTGTCTTTTTAGGATCATATTTGTAATTTATGGTCAAAAAATTGACAGGTGTCACTTTTAAAACATTTGATGAAATTAAAATGACAGCACGAGAAAATGTCTGAGGAAGAGTGATGACGCGCATAGCTTGTGTAGGGATCACCGTACTGGATCGCATCTGGTACCTGGAAACGTTACCGCATCAGGGCGGAAAATATGTCGCCAGCAACTATCGGGAAGTCGGCGGTGGCCCGGCGGCCACGGCAGCCGTCGCGGCTGCAAAGTTGGGTGCGCAGGTGGATTTTATTGGCCGGGTCGGGGACGATGACACCGGGAAAAGGCTGCTGTCCGAGTTAAACAGTTACGGCGTAACTACACGTTATACAAAGATTTTTAACGCTGCCCGCTCCTCGCAATCTGCCATTCTTGTGGATGCTAAAGGCGAACGTATCATCGCCAACTATCCCAGCCCGGATTTACCCGACGAGGCCGACTGGCTAGCGGAAATCGATTTTTCTCAGTGGGATGCCGTGCTGGCGGATGTCCGCTGGCATCAGGGCGCAAAATGCGCCTTTACGCTGGCACGCAGGTCCGGCGTTCCCACTATTCTGGATGGCGATGTGACGCCACAAAACATTGCTGAACTGGTAACGCTGAGCGACCACGCGGCGTTTTCCGCACCCGGTTTGCAGCGTCTGACCGGTATGGAAAGTGACGCCAGTGCGCTGAAAAAAGCACAAATGCTCACAAAAGGCCATGTCTATGTGACACAAGGCGTTCAGGGTTGCCTCTGGCTTGATGCGGGCACATTACAGCATCAGCCAGCTTTTCATGTCAGGGTGGTCGACACGACCGGTGCCGGCGATGTGTTTCATGGCGCACTGGCATTCAGGCTGGCCCAAAAGCCCGCCGTGGCGGAAGCGGTGCGCTTTGCCAGCGCTGTCGCGGCCTTAAAATGTACGCGCCCGGGTGGCCGGGCCGGTATTCCCGATTATGAGCAAACCTGTTCTTTTATGTCAGTTAATGGTTAAACTGACAGCCAAAGTGGTCTTCAGAGAGCAGCTCATGATCCTCACGGACGTAACCGGTAATCCTCGCCACGATCGTTTACTCAGCCTGATCGCCGAACGTGGCTACATGAATATTGATGAACTTGCGGTGCTACTGGATGTGTCGACGCAAACGGTACGCCGCGACATTCGCAAACTCAGCGAACAGGGATTGATTACCCGTCATCATGGCGGCGCAGGCCGCGCATCCAGCGTGGTCAATACCGCCTTTGAACAGCGCGAAGTCTCACAAACCGATGAAAAACGATCTATCGCTGACGCCATCGCTGACTACATTCCTGATGGTTCCACGGTGTTTATTACGATTGGCACCACCGTGGAGCATGTGGCCCGCGCCCTGATGAACCATAAGCATCTGCGGGTTATCACCAACAGCCTGCGGGTGGCACATATTCTGTATAAATGCCCCCAGTTTGAAGTCATGGTGCCCGGCGGCACGTTGCGCCCACACAATGGTGGCATTATTGGTCCGGTGACCACGGCCTTTGTGGCCAGTTTCCGGGCGGATTATCTCGTCACCAGCATGGGCGCCATTGAGAGTGACGGTGCGCTGCTGGAATTTGACGTCAATGAGGCCAACGTTGCACAAACGATGATGGCGCATTCGCGTCATATATTGCTCGCCGCCGATCATACTAAATTCCAGGCCTCGGCCGCGGTGGAGATGGGCAGCGTGGCGCAGGCGACAGCCCTGTTCACTGATAAACTGCCGGGTACGGCGCTGCAAAACCTGCTGAAAACCCATCAGGTTGAAGTGATCCTGGCTAAGCCGGGTGGCGATGAGGGGGCGGAATAATTAACCCCGGCAGTGCCGGGGTTAGCGTGGGTTTAGCGGAACTTCTTGTGGTTTTCGTTACGGATAGCAGCCAGTTTTTGCGCTTCTGCTTTCGCTTCATCCAGCTTGCCCTGCTTAGCCAGTGCATCGGCTTTATCAATCTGGGCAATCAAATCATCCATGCCTTTGTGAAAGTCTTTCATTTCCGGGCTGTCCGGTGCTTTGCCTTCCAGTTTGTCCGGGATGCCTTTTTTGGCATCTTCGGCTTTGGCGCGCAAATCACCTAACATTTTGTGCAGCTGATCGGCGCTTTTCGCCCCATCCAGCGACTTGTAAATACCCGCCATCTCTTTCATATCGTGCTCAAGAGAAGCCGCACCGGCGGTGACATTAACAGATAACAAGGCAACAGCTAACAACGACATAAACGCTTTACGCATGCTCAGCTTCCTTTTTATTGTGAAAACGCTGCTTATAAAAAAGCGGAGGGTCGATGCCCTCCGCTTGCTATCGCCTACACAACTTAAAAGAGATTTTACTGTCCGGCAATATACATTTCGGGTAACAGAACAGAACCACACTGAATATTGCTGCGGGTTTCAATGTCATCGCCTACGGTAACAATGTTCCGCCACATATCGCCTAAGTTACCTGCAATCGTAATTTCACTTACCGGATACTGAATCTCGCCATTCTCCACCCAGAAACCGGCTGCGCCACGCGAATAATCGCCCGTGATGGCGCTGACGCCCTGTCCCATCAGTTCGGTCACGACCAGCCCGGTGCCCATCTGCTTCAGCATGTCGTTGAAGCTGTGCCCCTGACCGGCGATGCGCCAGTTATGAATGCCGCCCGCGTGACCGGTGCTGGTCAGGCCCAGCTTGCGCGCAGAATAGCTGGTCATCAGCCAGGTTTGCAGCACGCCATCTTTAATAATGTCGCGGGCCTGTGTACGTACGCCTTCGCTGTCAAACGGCGTGGAGGCCAGGCCTTTTAACAGATGCGGCTGCTCCTGAATGGTCAGCCATTCAGGCAGAATCTGTTTGCCCATCGCATCCAGTAAGAATGTGGATTTACGATAGACGCTGCTGCCGCTGATAGCGCCGACCAGATGGCCGAACAGGCCGGTCGCGACTTCCGGCGCAAAAATGACCGGCGCTTTCATGGTATCAAGCTTACGCGGTGCCAGGCGCGACAGCGTCCGGCGAGCGCACTCAGCCCCAACCCAGTCCGCGCTCTTTAAGTCCTCAATGGCGCGGCCAATGGTGTACGCATAATCACGCTCCATATTGCCGTCCTGCTCAGCAATGACGCAGCTGGACAGCGAATGACGGCTGGAACAGTAGCTTTGCAGCATGCCGTGGCTGTTACCAAAGACTTTGATACCGACATGGCTGTTAAAACTACCGCCTTCAGTATTGGTGATGCGTTTGTCTGCCTGCAATGCCGCCTGCTCTGCCTGTGCCGCCAGCTGGATAGCATAATCGGCATCGATCTCCCACGGATGGTAGAGATCCAGATCCGGTGCGTCATAAGCCAGCAGTTCGGCATCCGCCGGGCCGGCAAAGGGATCCGGCGAGGTATAGCGTGCGATATCAATCGCTGCCTGCACGGTTCGTTTAATGGCATCCGGGCTGAGATCGGTCGATGAGGCACTGCCTTTACGGTTTTGGTGGTAAACAGTGATGCCCAGCGCGCCATCACTGTTGAATTCGACGTTTTCCACTTCGCCGTAACGGGTACTGACACCAATACCGGTGGTCTTGCTCACCGCGACTTCCGCGCCATCCGTACTTGCTTTTGCCAGTTCAAGCGCCTGTGCAATTGCCTGTTCCAGTGCTTTTCGCTGTTCTGCAACTTGAGTTGATACGTTCATCGACCTGCCGTCTAATCTTATGGTTGAATAATTTGAGTCTATCAGAGTCAGAGAACAATTTCGCAGTCACCCGATAAACTGGTAGGATTAGCCTCTTTTTTTTGGAGCCAGATATGACTAAGCAGCCTGAAGAGTGGCTCGATGATGTGCCCGATAATCACGAAGAAGAAGATGAAGAGATTATTTGGGTTAGTAAGAGCGAAATCAAACGCGATGCTGAAGAGCTGAAACGCCTGGGGGCCGAACTGGTCGACCTGGGGAAAAACTCGCTGGATAAAATTCCGCTGGATGAGCGTTTGCGTACCGAGATTGAACTGGCGCAGCGTATTAAGAAAGAAGGCCGCCGCCGTCAGTTACAGTTAATTGGTAAGCTGCTGCGCAGCATCGACGTTGAACCGATTCGTACCGCACTGGATAAGCTTAAAAACCGCCATAACCAGCAGGTTGCGCTGTTTCACAAGCTGGAAATGCTGCGCGATCGCCTGATTGAAGAAGGCGATGAGGCGATGACCGACGTGCTTGCCCTTTATCCTCAGGCCGATCGTCAGCAACTGCGTAGCATGATTCGTAATGCACAGAAGGAAAAAGCGGGTAACAAACCGCCAAAATCTGCCCGTCAGATTTTTCAGTACCTGCGCGAATTAGCAGAAGCCGTCTGACCCTGGCGGTGATGTGCGGCTGAGCAGTGCCCAGCCGCAGGGTTTTCTCTCCCCTCGTTCGGGGAGAAAAGGATCGGCTACCGGTTAACGAGCCAGACGATCCAGCAGCTTCTGATGAATCCCACCAAAGCCCCCGTTGCTCATTACCAGGATGGAATCGCCCGGCTGCGCCGTTTTGGCGATCGTTTCTACCAGCGCATCAATATCCGCGCTGCAGTGCGCAGGCTGCATGCAGGCTTCTGCGACATCCGCGACCTGCCAGGGAATATGGCTCGGCTGGAACAGAAACACTTCGTCGGCACGCGCCAGTGACGGGGCAAGTTCATTTTTATTCACGCCCATTTTCATGGTGTTTGAACGCGGTTCGAGCACGGCCAGGATACGCGCCGTCCCGCCCACTTTGCTGCGCAGCGCGCTCAGCGTGGCAAGAATCGCGGTCGGATGATGGGCAAAATCATCATAGATCTTGATGCCGTTGACCTCGCCGCGCAGTTCCAGACGACGACGGGCATTGATAAAGCTGTCCAGTGCCTGGCTGGCATCCTCGGGTTTCACGCCAACATGACGGGCTGCCGCAATGGCCATTAAACCATTGTGCATGTTGTGTTCGCCGACCAGTGCCCAGTTCACTTCACCCACTTTGTTGCCGTCCAGCCAGACTTCCCAGTGTGAGGCGTCAGGCGTCAGTTTTTTCGCCTGCCAGTGACCGCCGTCGCCGACATGTTCCTGCTCGCTCCAGCAGCCCATCGCCATTACCTGCTTCAGGTTATGATCGTGCTCCGGCAGCAGGATCTTGCCCTGGCCCGGCACGATGCGCACCAGGTGATGGAACTGTTTCTGGATCGCCCGCAGATCGTCAAAAATATCCGCATGATCGAATTCCAGGTTATTCAGAATCAGCGTACGTGGGCAGTAATGAACGAATTTAGAGCGCTTATCGAAAAACGCGCAGTCATATTCGTCAGCCTCAATCACAAAGAATGGGCTTTTTCCTAATTTTGCTGAAACATCGAAGTTGCCGGGTACACCGCCGATAATAAAGCCCGGTTCCAGACCACACGCCTCCAGAATCCACGCTGCCATGCCTGCCGTCGTGGTTTTACCGTGCGTGCCGGCCACGGCCAGCACCCACCGGTCACGCAGCACGAAATCATGCAGCCATTGGGGACCTGAAAGGTAGGGAATGTTGCGTTCCAGAACCGCTTCCACACAGGGATTACCGCGCGTCATGGCATTGCCGATGATGACCAGGTCTGGTTGAGGATCAAGCTGACTGGCGTCATAACCCTCTGTTAATTCAATACCTTGCTGCTCAAGCAGGGTGCTCATCGGCGGATAAACATTGGCATCTGAGCCTGTCACCTGATGGCCAAGGGAGCGTGCCAGCATCGCCAGCCCGCCCATAAACGTGCCACATATCCCGAGGATGTGAATGCGCATAACAACGTCCATAACTCAAAAGTTCGGCGCACAGTGTAACCTCGGTTGCGAGCGGAAGAAACGGATTAGGACTATGGTTTTTGAAGTTCAATCGGCTAAACTGCGTACGCATCCGTCGGCAGTGAAGTATGCCGCTGCCACTCCATCGATGATTCAGGGAATGTGTTATGAAAACGTTGGGCGAATTTATCGTCGAGAAGCAACACGACTTTCCGCACGCTACAGGTGAACTGACGGCGCTTATCTCAGCGATTAAGCTGGGTGCCAAAATTATCCACCGCGATATTAACAAAGCCGGTTTAGTGGATATCCTGGGGGCCAGCGGCGTCGAGAATGTTCAGGGTGAACAGCAGATGAAACTGGATCTGTTCGCCAACGAAAAACTCAAAGCCGCACTGAAAGCGCGCGGTATCGTTGCCGGTATCGCTTCTGAAGAAGAGGACGAATTTGTCATCTTTGAGGGCGAGGAAAACGGCAAGTACGTGGTCTTGATGGATCCGCTGGATGGATCATCAAACATCGACGTTAACGTCTCTGTCGGCACCATTTTCTCAATCTATCGTCGCGTCAGTGAACCCGGTACACCGGTCGTCGAAGCGGACTTCATGCAGCCGGGCAACAAACAGGTCGCGGCCGGTTATGTGGTTTACGGTTCGTCTACCATGATGGTTTACACCACCGGTTGTGGTGTGCACGCGTTTACCTACGATCCGTCACTGGGCGTGTTCTGCCTCAGTCACGAACGGATGACGTATCCGGAAGTGGGCTACACCTATTCCATTAACGAAGGTAACTACATTCGTTTCCCGCAGGGCGTGAAAAAATACCTGAAATTCTGTCAGGAAGAGGATGTGGCAACGCACCGTCCTTACACCTCACGCTACATCGGTTCACTGGTGGCGGATTTCCATCGTAACCTGCTGAAAGGCGGTATCTACCTTTACCCCAGCACGGCCAGCCATCCGAAGGGTAAACTGCGCCTGCTGTATGAGTGCAACCCCATGGCCTTCCTGGCCGAGCAGGCGGGCGGTAAAGCCAGCGACGGGCAAAACCGTATTCTGGATATTCCCCCCGTAACGCTGCATCAGCGCTGCCCGTTCTACTGTGGCAACACCGCCATGGTGGATGACGTAGAGCGCCTCCTGGCAGAGTTCCCGGAGTGTCGTCAGGGCTAAACATAAAGGGCGCGGGTGTCGCGCCCTTATTTTGTCTTATGCCTGCTGAAGCCGGAACAGCGCCATAGCAGCCTGCAACTGCTCTGACTGCGCCTCCAGTGAATGCGTGGCGGCGGTGGCCTGCTCCACCAGCGCAGCGTTCTGCTGCGCCGCTTCATCCATCTGCGTCACCGCATGGTTGACCTGATCGATGCCCCGACTTTGCTCTTCTGAAGCCATCGAAATCTCTTTCATCAGTGCCGTCACGCGCATGACTTCACCAGCGATATCATCCATGGTTTCGCCTGCACGCGTGGCCATTTCACTGCCCTCTTTCACCCGCGTTTGTGAATCGCTGATCAGCGTGCGAATCTCTTTCGCCGCGCTGGCACTGCGCTGCGCCAGGGTGCGCACCTCATTCGCGACGACGGCAAAACCGCGCCCCTGTTCACCGGCACGTGCCGCTTCCACGGCGGCGTTTAACGCCAGAATGTTGGTCTGGAAGGCAATGCCGTCGATCACGCTCAGAATATCGCCGATGCGATTGGCGCTCTCGGTGATCTCACGCATTTTTTCCATCACGTAGTTCACCACTTCCGCCCCGCGATCGGCACTGTCAGAAACGGCATTTGCCAACTGGTGAGCCTGCTGCGCGTTACTGGCGTTCAGACGAACCGTTGCGGTCAACTGTTCCATACTGGCCGCCGTTTGCTCCAGCGACGCGGCGGATTCTTCGGTACGTTGAGAAAGGTGAACGTTGCCCGCCGCCAGCTCGCGGCTGCCGCTGTCGATTTTCAGCCCGGCCTCACGCACCTTATTCACCGAGTCACGCAGAGCCTGCTGCATACCCGCCAGCGCATTGTTAAGACGACCCAGTTCGTTGTTGCCCGCCAGCGGCAACGGTTGAGACAGATCGCCCGCCGCCACCTGCTCAAGGTGAATAATCGCATTGTTCAACGGCGTCAGTAACATGCGGCGCAGCAGCACCCAGGCCAGTACCAGCAGCAGCACGGAGAGCCCCACCGCCACGGCGATCAGCACTTTCATCATGATTTCATTGCGCTGAGCTTCAACTAACTGTGCCTGGGTAATTTCGTCGGCTTTTGCGCCAAAGGTCTCTACCGCTTTGGTGTACTTCGCCGATAAAGGCTCCAGTTTACCTTCCAGCAGTTGGTAATATTCATCGTTATACTGCTTGTCGAGCGCCTTCATCATCGGCAGGATGCCCTGATCAAGGTAATCCTTATAGCTTGATGCAATGGCATCGGCCATGATTTTGCCTTCCGCCGTCACGGTTCCGGCATCCACAAAACGTTTTAAATTGCGCTGAGAGGACTCGACATCGGCCTGCGCCGTTTTGGTGACCTGCGCGCCCTCATCCAGTAAACCAATCTCAATCTTGCGTACTGCAAGCGCAGCACTGGCACGCGCGCGCATTAAATCGGCGTTACTGCGATACAGACTGTTTAACTCAATCCCCTGAATGCGGTTAATCACATCCAGCGAGCGGTTGCCCTTGTTGATTGCCACAATGCCCATCACACTCACCGCCAACAACAGCAGTGTCATGAATGCCAGCAACGCCAGCAACCCCGTGCGTAGTGATAACTGTTTCATCTTGATCGTTTCCGTATGAGTAGTAAAAGGCGAAATAATTTCGACAACCCTTAAACGGAGAAAGTATCGGCATTGCGATTCGCAAACTTTAACGCCTGTGAATGATTAATCCCGTGCTTGCCGCTAACCTGTTAATGAAATTGAAGGTATTTTGTTAAGGAAACAAAGGGGAAATCGATGAAAAAAAGGGTAATGTTGATAGCGCTCTTGAGTTGTAAGCTTGCAGTGGCTGAGCAGTCCACGATTGATGTCACGTTAAATCAATGCCTTAATCAAGCCGATACCACGCTGGCCTTGATGCAATGTCAGGATACGGCAACCCAGCAATGGGACGCGGAAATGAACGCGCAGTACAGTGCATTGATGAAAAAATTAAGCGGAGAACCCAGAGAGAAACTGCGTATCGCCCAGCGCGCCTGGCTGCGTTACCGGGAAGCCTGGTTAGCGGTGAGCCGCAGCCAACTCAACACGCAGGGCACTCTCGGCCCCGTTGCGCTGGCCACCCAGAGCACCGCGCTGGTCCGCAATCAAACTCTACAGTTGCAATCTTTAGCCACTGGCAGTTGCGCGAACCCCGACGATTGTTGATTAATGTAACCCTTTAAAGTCAGTCATAACTGTCTTCATTCATTTTCAGGGAAAAACTATGGTTGCTTACGCCTCCACGCTGATCTTGATCTGCCTTGCTGTACTGAGTTACTTCGTCCACAACACTGCCGTGACCCTGTCCATTCTGATCCTGCTGATCATCAAAATGACACCGCTGTCGCAATTCTTTCCTTATGTGGAAAAACAGGGCATTACAGTGGGCATTATTATCCTTACCGTAGCCGTAATGGCCCCGCTGGCCAGTGGTTCGCTGCCTGCGTCATCCCTGCTGAAATCCTTTGCCAACTGGCAGTCGATTGTCGCGATTTTGGTAGGCATTTTCGTGGCCTGGCTGGGCGGGCGCGGCGTGAGTTTTATGAGTGTACAGCCTTCCGTCATTGGCGGATTGCTGATAGGAACAGTAATCGGCGTGGCGTTTTTCCGTGGCGTTCCGGTAGGGCCACTGATTGCTGCGGGCATTGTATCCCTGTTTGTCACGGCCAAATAGCGTTGAGGAGCATTCTGAAACGCCAAAAAGGGGGCGTACTTTCACAGTCAGTTGGCTATAATAGCCGACACTCAACATACGACGACTGAAGGAATACCCGATGAGTTTGAACCAGGTGCCAGCAGGTAAAGACCTGCCAGAAGATATCTACGTAATTATTGAGATCCCGGCGAATGCCGATCCGATCAAATATGAAGTTGATAAAGATTCTGGAGCCCTGTTTGTGGATCGCTTTATGTCTACGGCAATGTTCTATCCATGCAACTATGGTTACATCAACAATACGCTGTCGCTGGATGGTGACCCGGTAGACGTACTGGTTCCAACACCGTACCCACTGGAGCCCGGCTCAGTGATCCGCTGCCGTCCGGTTGGCGTGTTAAAAATGACCGACGAGTCTGGCGAAGATGCCAAACTGGTTGCTGTCCCGCACACCAAACTCACCAAAGAGTACGATCACATCAAAGATGTGAACGACCTGCCAGAACTGCTGCGTGCGCAGATCACCCACTTCTTTGAGCACTACAAAGATCTGGAAAAAGGCAAATGGGTTAAGGTTGATGGCTGGGATAACGCCGAAGCAGCCAAAGCCGAGATCGTCTCGTCTTTTGAGCGTGCGGCGAAGAAGTAATGCCACTTGTGCTGTGAAATAAAACTGAAGTTGCAGCACAGGATACGCGCTAAATCTGTTGATATAAACAGGCCCAGCAATGGGCCTGTTTTTTTGTCTCAAAACTAATAAATTACAGCAAGCTCTTATACATTAGTGCTGGCAACCCTTTAGCGTAAAGTCGACGGTCAGTCGGTCATGGTACTTATATAAATCATAATCCTGATTATGTGCAATGCGCTCTCCGTGACACAGCGCCATAACCAAATCTTCATTGCTCACAGTAATATTGTCCTGAATAGGATTTTTAGCCTGAAAGCCCCTTATCGCCATGTAAGGAAATGGAAACCACCAGTTGGCGAAATATTCAGGAATCAGCGCGCTGAGAACCGGATAGTTATTTAGGGAATTAAGATATACTGGGGAACGCGGCGAGGCCCCATAAAACTGCATATAGAGGGAGCCAACGGATAATGCATTGGTGTCCTGTTTTAACCGTTGTGTGATTGCGGCATTAATCTCATCTTGCTGATGAATGGCATTCCCATAGACATATATACCTGTAAAGGCATAGAGCAAAGGAATTGCGATAACCATGTTTACGAATGACCATTTTCCTTTCATCGCCCACGCCAGTAATGTTGCACTGAACAACATAAACCCACTCACTGCCAGCATGACCCGAGGTGCAAGTAATGGATTTTGTAAAATGAGCAGGCTACCGGGAATCATCAGGAATGCAGCGAAAGGTAAAAACAGCGCTATAACTGCAACAATAATCCTGGCTGGATTACGTTGTTGCTTTATATAACGCGAAGCGATTATCGCTGCGGAGACCACTGACGCACTCAGGACAACCATGAGCACAGCCATTCCTTTACCATCTTTATAAAAGGTGGCATTAACGAAGTGCCAGTATGCGAGCGCATTATTGCAAGCGGTGAGCCACAATTGCTCAAAGGCTATAGCCGGATGATTAGCTGCGTACTCACCTGAAAAAGTCAATGGTAAAACAATTTTGAGGTAAACAGCTGAGGCGACGATAAACTCTGCGCTTCGCAGTATAAGCCCACGAATGATCTCTGTTGCAGGGGCATTGTTGACCATCTGTCCAAAGACGATCACGAACACCATCATCACAGCAATGTTTGCCGCAATCTGATAGAGGCTAAAGATGGCAACGATAGCAAGTACAGCCACTAAGAACTGTATCCATGTTTTCTGCACAGGGAATAAAATCCATGCGATGCTCAACACCAGCGCGCAACCTATAGTGAGCACGTCAAAACGATAGGAAAAGATTTCAGCAAGATAAGGGTTAGCAAAAAAACTCAGCGCGGCTAAAGCACCGACCCAGGTTTTGAGTGACGTAAAGTGGCGGCGATGATAGTGCGCTAATACCACTGCGATAAGCACACTTGTGATGATCAGCGGTAAAGGAAAAATGTCTGAAACGTGAGAACTAAGAAATAATATTTTCATTAGCAGGTCAGCTAAAGGCCTCCCATCCCGGCCCCAAAGCGCGTTTCCTGTAATGGCTCTTCCGTTGTCATCAATGTAAAAAGTATTGGCAAGCAACAACGGTAATGAAAATAAAAAAACTGCGATAAGATAAATATTGATTGTTTTTTTCATTGCTTTTCACTTTGGTAAAGTTTTGCTGGCGTCGTGATAATGGCACCATTATGCGATTTTCTCGCATGCGTACAGACTCGCAAGCGTCATGTGGGCGCGATTATCAATGTATATTTCTTTTTCGCAAACCGCTTTTTTATAACTAACCCCGCGGATGTACGATTACGCTGTTAAAGTGAATGATCGGAAAATTACCGCTATCAGGTTGGCGCAGGAAGAAACAGAGAGGGCTTTAAGCCACTTTAGTGCATGGATAAAAGGGCACATAACAATCATGAACCCTTTTACCTGAGAAGCATTTAGCCTGATACACGCAACCGCAACGTATTAGTGGCTTTCCTGCTCCTCATCACGCTTCAGCCAGTCTCCACTCTGGATACGCTGGCGACCCGCGACCGAACGCTGATAGACATAAAGCCAAGCACTACCAAACGGCGTCTGAATCAGATGGCGTTTGTACTCACCACCTTTGGTCCGAAGCGCATCTAACTCGGCGAGAATGGAGGCATCAATTCGGTAGACTTCGCAATATACCGTTCCTTCGCCCGTGATCACGCCAGGATAGTGACCCAGACTATAGAGTTCATAACCCTCAATCTGGTGATCACCCAACCATTGCGCATGTGTCATCCAGTGACTGTTTCCCTGTTTGCGCCGTAAACTGCCATAGACAATTATTCGCATTACTAAAACTCAAACTGATAGAGCAAATCAAGAGCCTGATCCACACCGGACACGGCTTCCAAATAGAGTTTGGGCATCAGTCGGTAACGTAAGGTTAACGTTGCCAGTGAATCAAAGATGCCAACCCCGTATTTTACTTGTAGACCCGGCAACACATAGCCGCTGACCTGTACCTGCTGACTGTCGCCAACGCCGGTCGTATCAAGGGCAAGATTACTGACACCGAATGTCTCGCCGATTTTACCCACAACCTGCCCACTTTGTGCAACCCCTAAGCCGACTAACGCTGACGTTAACGCGTTACTGTCGCCGTCGCTATTCAGTCCCTGACCGCGTAACAGGTAAGAAAGGGCCTCCTGCTGTGACATCGCCGGATCGGAGAACACTTCCACTTTCGGCTCATCCGCCAGCCCCGTAACGCGCAATCCTGCCGTTACGCCATCCTCGGTCGCATCCGGATTACGAATCGCTTCCAAGTTGAGATAAGGCTGGTCTGGCGGGCCCGCAAACTGCAGCTCGCCTTTACGCACGATCAAGTCCTGACCGTAAGCATGGAAACGGCCGGATGGAATATTGATCTGTCCGTTGAGTCCCAGTCCTGATTTATCCTGGACCATTTTCAGATCGCCATTCAGACGGGCTTTCAGTCCAAAGGCCGACAGACGCACGTCGTTTCCAACATGAATGGTCAGGTTACTGTTAATCGGTATTGAGGCCGTTTTAGGCGCAATCGGTTTAAGGTTTTTATCCAGCATAACTTCATCAGACGATACGCCGACTGCGCTCTCAGGAACCTCCTGTACCGTGATACGTGCCCAGGGAATATCGACGCGCCCGTCAAGATTAAAGGCGGCTGGCGTGGCTTCAAATACCACATCCGGCGACACATCCATGCGCACCATTGGCGGCACCGTGACACGGACCCGGCTGCCTTTGGCGGCTACGCGCGCACGCCAGTTATCCAGTTGGCTCCAGTCCGCATCGCCGCTCAGGTTGATATTGCCCTGTGCGGTCTGTAGCAGGCCATTCAGCGTCGAACTCATGCCGTTAAACACCATGTTCAGACTGGCACTGGTCAGATCCACCGGCATGAAGTTGCCTTTCACATTCACATCTTTCAGACCCAGTTGCCCAAAAAGCTGCGGCTGCTGCACTGTGCCGCCCAGGCGCAGATCGCTGTTCAGCAGGCCTTTGATGCTCTCGCCCTGCATTAAGGCGGGATTGATCATCGCCAGCGAGATATTGCGGATATTCACATTGCCACCCAGCTCACGGCGCTGTTGCGGATCGGTAATCTGCACATTGCCATCCAGTTGGCCGTTATTGACGAGGCGAATCAGCCAGTCGAGCTGTGCACGTCCGTCCCGCAGTGCCGCATTAACATTAATTGTGTTAAACGCGATGGGCAGCGTATTGCCCTGCACATCCTGCGCGACTTTCACATTATTACTCTTCAGCGCCAGCGTGCCGACGGGCAGTTTGCCATCCGCCGTCCAGTTAACGCGGGCATCACCGCTGAACACGCCGCTCAGTTGGGTCTGGTCAGTCAGGAAGGGTTTTAGCATCGCCAGATCGAAGCGGTTTAATACCACATGAGCGTGACCGCTGGGGCCGGCTTCAATCGGTTCTGGCACACAAAGCTGCGCGTTGGGGTTTTGCCAGCAGTGCGGGCCGATTGACGCAGTCTGCTTCTGATTAACATAGTCGATCGCCATAGCGCGCGTCAGACGCCATTCCCCGACGGGCGTATTAAAACGCGTATTGTTCAGGCTGCCTTTCCATGTCTCCGTCTGGCGGTCAAAGCTACCGTTCAGCGCGAGCTGACCCGATACCGGCTCGCC
Source organism: Pantoea sp. BR_17 (assembly GCF_041955125.1). Lineage (NCBI taxonomy): Bacteria > Pseudomonadati > Pseudomonadota > Gammaproteobacteria > Enterobacterales > Erwiniaceae > Pantoea > Pantoea sp. BR_17. The sequence goes on from NZ_JAVAXT010000011.1 coordinate 99,855, forward strand.
CTGCACGTTAAGTTTAAGCTGATGCTGCTTTTCGTCGCCATCAGCATTGAGCGTCAACAGATTAATGTTAAGCGCATCCTGCTTCAGTTGTTCAACGCGCAACTGCAGCTTACCGGCGATCTGGTCGCTGGAGCGTACATCGCTTTTCAGCGTTACGCGCCGGACCAGCAGTTGCTGCCAACGTAAGCCAGTGGCCGTCAGATCCGCCAGCAGTTGAGGGGCTTTCAGCGATCCGCGGGCTTTGATATCCCCTTTGACCACACCGCCCAGCCCCGGCAATGCGTTATCAAGATGGGGGGCATCCACGTTGGCATCCAGGTTCAGCGTTTCGCCCAGACTGCCTTTGATATCCAGATGATTGCGGCCCAGCGCAATCTTAATACCCGAAATATCCCACTGGTTGTAGCTGTTGCCCCGTAATGTTCCGTCCGCACTGACCGCGTTCTGTTTGACGTTACCCTTCAACATCAGTTGCGGCACACTCAGCTGCCAGCTGCCGCCATACAGGCTGCCGCGCGTAGTGATTTTACCCTCCAGTCTGGCTGGCCAGTCCGGATACTGGCGGGCGGTATTGATGCCCGCCAGCGTCAGTTCACTGCGCCAGCTGATGGCTTTGCTCCAGTCCACCAGCGCCGTCAGATCGATAGTGCCCTGTAACGCTGCCACACGCAGCTTGTCCAGGCTGAACTGTTCACTATTCCCTTTACCGTCCAGCGTAATCGTGGCAGGCGGCACCGCTTCGCCTTTCACCGCCGTGCGCAGCGACATCACGTAGTCGGTCGCCTTGCCTTTGAACTGATAGTCGAGATTGTCCGCCTGGTACTGAACCGCTCCGGTGAGCGGCCAGCGCAGTTGCGGACTGGTCAGGGTTAATGCCAGCGGAAGACCGGCAACAGCAGGCTGAGCGCGGGCATCCAGCTGCGCCCTGACCGGGCCAGAGAGGTTGAGCGCCAGCTTCAGCTCGTCACGCATCGCGCCCTGTAAGGTCAGACTCAGCTTTTCCCCTTTAACCGGATCAACATTCACATCGCCATTCAGGGCAAAATCAACGGGCCAGTTGTCTGCGAGCGTGGCCTGGCCGCTGCCGTTGAGCCTGCCGAGGTTTGAGTCCACGTCCAGCGTTTGCAGTTGTATATGGCGGTCAAGCGTTTTGGCCTTCACACGCAGCTGATTCACAACGATATCCGTATCGCCGGTAATGCGCAGTTGTTCGCCTACGATGTCCTGAACATCGATATCCAGCGGTAACTGGAAGTCCGGCAGTGTCGGTAGCAGGGGTTTGGCAAACATCGCCTGCAGCGTTTCGCCCAGCGGCTTCTCGTTTGGCTGCGGCTGCTGTACTTTCGGATCGACCACCTGCTCCTTCGCGACCGCTGCTGCTTTAGGCAGCGCAATTAACAGGCTTTGAATGTGGGTAGGATTCAGCGTTAACGCCCGCGCCTGCCAGTGTAATCCGGTGGAAAAATCCACCAGCGAAATCGCGGTATCATCGACTTTCACACTGATGTTATGCAGCCCAACGTGGCGCAGGCTGATGGGGTACGGCGTACTGAGATTGGTCGCGCTGTTATCGTCTTCGGGTGCCGCCGCCGACGGCGTCATCTTTTTACTGTCGACGACCACACTGATATCTTTTAGCGTCAGGTCATCGACGCAGACCGACGAATGCAGCAGGCAATTGAGATTTACCGCCAGATGGATATTGCCCGCGTTAACGCTGACGCCCGGCATGTCGTAACGCAGACCGCTGAGCGTAAGATTACGCCAGCCGCCATCCACTTTGTTGATGGATAATCCCGGTACCCAGCGCGACGCGCCGTTTAACACTAAATGCAGGCCCGGCGTCGTACCAATCAAAAATGCCACGCCAGCCAATAACAAGACCAAAAAAATCAGAAAGCCAGTCAGGACCTTTTTCCAGCGCTTCATAGTTCAGGCCCCAATCCTACGTAAAATTGCAAACCGTGCTCCTCCCTGTCGCCAATGGGACGCGCAATATCAAACTTAATGGGCCCCACAGGCGATGCCCAGCGCACGCCGATACCGGCACCGGTTTTAATATCGCTTTGGCTGATGTCATTGACGGCCTCTCCGGCGTCAACAAACACCGCGCCCCACCATTTTCCGCTGACGTTGTACTGGTATTCCAGTGAACCGGTGGCCATTTTTGAGGCCCCGGTCAGTTTGCCATCACTGTCACGTGGCGAGACGTTTTTGTACTTATAGCCGCGAATACTGCGGTCACCCCCGGCGAAAAAGCGCAGATCCGGCGGCACCTTATCGAAGTCGTTGGTTTCAATCCATCCCACCGTGCCGCGTGCAATAAAGCGGTTCTTTTCGCCCAGCGTACGAATCCAGACGTTTTGCGCCTGCAGGATCAGGAAATCGACATCCGATCCCCAGGTGGTATCGGACACATCGACAGAATAACGCTGCGAGTCGCCCCAGGTCGGCATCAGGCCACCGCGTGAGCGCGTGCGGTTCAGACTGACGCCGGGATAAAGCAACATCGTGGTATTGGTGACATTCCCCTGGGTAAAGTGGTCAAGGCTCCAGCGCAGATTGACGGCCCTTTGCCAGCCACTGCTGCTGTCCCAGTTACGCGATACTGCCAGCGTGCTGGTATCCGCTTTGGTGTCGTTCAGATCGGTGCGTTTGAGCCCGCCTGAAAAAGTGTAGTACTGCTCCAGCGGGCTTTTGAGTAACGGAACTTTGTAGCTGAGATCCACCTGCTGCTCAGGCGCAGAAATATAGGCACTGGCCATCATGCTGTGGCCACGGTCGTTAACCCAGGGCTTTCTCCAGGTGCCTTTCAGACGCGGCCCGACATCCGTCGAATACCCGACACCGGCTTCAACAATATTTTTTGCCCGAGGGGAAACGGCCGCATTTAACGGCAGGACTTTGGTTTTGCGCCCCTCTTTAAATTCCGGCGCGACGACCACCGACTGGAACCACCCCGTCGCCGACAGGCGGCGATTCAGTTCAGCCAAATCACGGGAACTGTAATAGTCGCCCTTTTTAAACGGCACCAGATTTTGCAAATAGGCGTCACGGATCTGTGAGCCCTGGAAGGTGACATCGCCGAAGCGGTAACGCGGTCCGCTATTGTAGTCGATATCCCAAAAGGCTTCGTGGCGCGCCACGGAAACGCCTAACTGACTTTTTTCAAATTCGCCATCGAAATAGCCGTTGCGCAGCGCCAGGTTGGTAAAGCCACTTTTGAATTTATCGTACTGACCATGATTAAGGATTGTGCCAACTTTAGGGCGGCCCTGGGCGATCCAGTTTTTATAGTCCGCATCGTTTTTCGCCTGACCGGTGACAATGATCGTACTACCGGCAATCTTTACCGGCTGGCCAGGCGTCACGCGCGCGATGAGCACCGGACGGCCACCTTGCGCAGGGGCAGGGCGTGATTCAAAGTCGATATCAGGCTCATAGTAGCCGAGCGCGCGAAGCCCTTCTTTGATAGCGGCCGATACACGCGCACGGAAACGGCCATCGTTGGTGACTTCGTCGCTGCTGATGGTCGACAGGCGTGCCCTGACGTTTTTTTGCAGTTCGCCGGTCAGCCCTTCAAGCTGTAGTCGAACCGGTGCCGCCCCAAAGGCGGGCGCGACGAGCAATAAGCCCGCCATGCAATAAACATAAAATCGTGGCACCTGTACTCCTGTCTCTCATGCCCGCCCCATTCCGCAGGGCGCGTGTTAATCCTTGTTGCCGTCACAATCGCAACGGCAACTTACTCATCATAGCCGCACTTTTTGCCAAAGGGCAGTCTGTAACGCGTTCTAAGTCAAATTGCGCATTATTGTCGGTAAAACGGACGCACGATACAACGACCTTGTTGTCCAGACAGGCCGCACGCCAGTAGACCGCTCTCCTGCATTACACATGCATCCTGAGCTGAAAACCTCATTATAAGCCACTGTTTGCCCTCTGGCGGCGGCCTCCTCGCTGCTGCTATAATCACCCACCGCAGGCATCCCGCCTGTCTTCATTTCTGCCCCTTTCCCCTTACAACCTTGTCGAACGGGCGCAGACATTTTTGGCACGGATAGCTCCTCTGCGTCGTACGTACAGGGAATAAGCGCCTCAACCGCACGCTGCCCAGGCCAAAAATGACAAGTGGATAACTCTTTGGATTACTTATGCTTGATAGCTTACTTGTCATTCTGCTACTGATCGTAATCAGTGCTTTTTTTTCTCTCTCCGAAATCTCGCTGGCTGCCGCCCGCAAGATTAAGCTGAAACTGCTGGCTGATGAAGGCAACGTTAACGCTCAGCGGGTGTTGAAGATGCAGGAAACGCCCGGCATGTTCTTCACCGTGGTGCAAATTGGCCTGAACGCCGTCGCCATTTTGGGTGGTATCGTCGGTGATGCGGCCTTTTCCCCGGCATTTTCCGCCCTCTTCAATCGCTTTATGTCTCACGAACTGGCCGAACAGCTCAGTTTTATCTGCTCATTCACCATCGTCACCAGCCTGTTTATTCTGTTCGCCGACTTAACCCCAAAACGGGTAGGCATGATCGCGCCAGAAACCATTGCCCTGCGGATTATCAATCCCATGCGCTTTTGTTTACTGGTTATGCGGCCGCTGGTCTGGCTGTTTAACGGCCTGGCCAACGTCTTTTTTCGCGTCTTTAAGCTGCCGATGGTACGCAAAGACGATATCACGTCCGACGATATCTACGCGGTTGTGGAAGCCGGTGCGCTGGCTGGCGTGCTGCGTAAGCAGGAACACGAACTGATTGAGAACGTGTTTGAGCTGGAATCACGCACCGTGCCCTCCTCCATGACGTCACGTGAAAATATCGTCTGGTTTGATCTGCACGAAGACGAAGTCAGCCTGAAAACAAAAATCGCTGAACATCCTCACTCGAAATTCCTGGTCTGTAATGGGGATATCGACCACATCGTTGGCTATGTCGATTCGAAAGAGCTGCTGCTGCGCGTGCTGGGCAATCAGAGCATGGCGCTGAACAGCGGCGTGCAGATTCGTTCTGCGCTGATTGTTCCGGATACGCTGACGTTGTCTGAGGCGCTGGAAAGCTTTAAAACGGCGGGCGACGACTTCGCGGTCATCATGAACGAATATGCGCTGGTGGTCGGTATCATTACGCTGAATGATGTGATGACGACGCTGATGGGCGACCTGGTGGGTCAGGGCATGGAAGAACAGATTGTTGCGCGCGATGAAAACTCCTGGCTGGTGGAAGGCGGGACGCCGATTGATGATGTTATGCGCGTGCTGGATATCGATGATTTTCCGCAGTCGGGTAACTACGAAACAATTGGCGGCTTTATGATGTATATGCTGCGTAAAATCCCGAAACGTACCGACTTTGTGAAATTTGCGGGCTACAAGTTTGAAGTGGTCGATATCGACAGTTACCGCATTGATCAGCTGCTGGTGACACGGATTGATGAACGACCGCCGATGCTGAACGTGACGAAAAGCGAAGAATAGAAACACTCAGGGCGCCATCGGCGCCCTGTTTTTTAGTTAAACTCTAGCTTGAGACGAACGACCTGGCGGTTAATTTCTGACATCACGCTCAGGTGCTGTTTGTCTTTGACCCGGGGGATCAGGACTTTACCTTTATCAAACTCAAACGCGCCCACATCCTTGATGTACAACCTTCCTTTAAACAGCGTCTTAACATATTTTGCTATCTGTAGCGGATTATAGCGCTGGAAGATTTTCATACTTCTTAACTCCTTAATTTTTAAGCACGCTTCACCGTTGCCAAATTCGGTACGGGTCCATGAAGCGCGAATGCGAGATAAACTATAGAACACTCTGCTTACTTCGCACGACCAGAAATAACTTTTTTTACCGTGCTGACAGAACATTACAGAATACTCTGTTATTTACTTTTCACTATTCAGTATAAACCTTCGTTCGTTACAGAATTGTGTGGTTGATAACAAAGCTGACAGCTTTTTGAGACAGCCGCATCATCCCTGCTTACTATTACAGTTGGATGACTAACTGGTCTGATCACTGGAGAAAATAATGAGGCGTATCACTCTGGCCGCACTGGCCTTGTCACTGCTGCTTCCTGTAAGTGCGTTGGCCCACAATCTTGAGACGGGAAAACGCGTGCCGCCCGTGGGCGTCAATGACAAAGGCGAGTTGATCCTGGCGCAGGAAAAATTCAGTTATCAAGACTGGAACAGCGCGCAACTGAACGGAAAAGTACGTGTCATACAGCACATTGCAGGCCGCTCATCGGCTAAAGAGATGAATGCAGCGTTGGTTGAGGCCATCAAGTCAGCGAAACTGCCGCACGATCGCTATCAGACCACGACTATCGTGAACACCGATGATGCCATTCCCGGCACCAGCCTGTTTGTTCGCAGCAGCATTCAGAGTAATAAAAAGCAGTATCCGTGGTCACAGTTTATCGTCGACAGCAAGGGCAATGTGCAGCACGCCTGGCAGTTGCAGCAAGGCGGATCGGCCATTGTGGTGCTGGATAAAAACGGTCAGGTGAAATATGTCAAAGACGGGGCACTGACGCAGCAGGAAGTCAAAGAAGTCATTACGTTGTTAAAAACGCTGTTAAAAGCACCCTGACAGCTGAAGTCGGGAGGCGAGTGCCTCCCGTCTGACGTCAGAACAGCGATACACGGAAGCCCGGATTCAGGAAAGATTCACGCGGCGCATAATCCAGCGTTCTTCCCTGCCAGTCGTGCACGTGGGCACCTGCCGCGACAGCAACGGCATGACCCGCGCCGGTATCCCAGATATTGGTGGGTCCAAAGCGGGGATAAAGCTGGGCCTTACCTTCAGCGACCAGGCAAAACTTTAACGATGAGCCGGTTGCCACCGTCTGATGTTCCCCTAGCTGCTTCAGGTACTCTTTCATCTCATCATCATCGTTGTGGGAACGACTCACCACCACCAGCGGTGGACGTGCATCCAGAACGTGAATCGGCTGCTTTTCTCCGCCCTCTTCCTTCCAGGCTTTACCTTCTGCTGCCGAGTACATCACGCCCAGCGCAGGCGCGTACACCACGCCCATGATCGGTTTGCCCTGCTCGATCAGCGCAATATTGACCGTAAACTCACCATTGCGTTTGATAAACTCTTTGGTGCCGTCAAGCGGATCCACCAGCCAGTAGCGCTGCCAGTGCTGACGGACTTCCCAACCGGGCGGATCTTCCTCTGACAACACCGGAATATCCGGTGTCAGCTGTTTCAGGCCCTTCACAATCACATCATGCGCGGCCAGATCGGCTGCTGTGACGGGCGAATCGTCTGCTTTATGCGAAACATCAGCGGGAACCGAACCGTTATAGACCTGCATAATCGCGTCGCCTGCCTCACGCGCCAGTTGGCTTATTTGCTCTAACATTTGTCACCTCATGTATGCGAATGCTACGCGTTAACTGTTATGCCTGTTGGGGTACATTTTAGCAGCTTCATGCTCGCCCCTGGTTTCAGGTAAACATTTTGAAGCCTTTTTCAGCTATATCAACACAATAGCCCACAATGGCAAAGACCTCTTTTCACGCTGGCTTCTGCACTGATGTGACTGAAGCAGCACCAGTCAGGCTCAAAACGTTATTTGCATCACGTTTTAATCTGCCCTTTCATCAGCCTTTTACATTACTTTTGTAGCCTTGATCTTTTAACGTTGGGAGTGAACATGGTTAAGGCGGGAATGATGTTACTGGCACTGAGCGTTTCAGTTGCAGCACAGGGAGCCACCGTGGATTTACGCGTGCTGGAAACGACCGATCTGCACAGCAATATGATGGACTTCGACTATTACAAAGATACGCCCACAGAAAAATATGGTCTGGTGCGCACTGCGTCCCTGATCCATGCCGCGCGTCAGGAAGTCACGAACAGCGTGCTGGTGGACAATGGCGATCTGATCCAGGGTAGCCCGTTAGGCGACTATATGGCTGCGAAAGGGCTCAAACAGGGTGAAGTCCATCCCGTCTATAAGGCGATGAATACGCTGGATTACAGCGTGGGCACGCTGGGCAATCATGAATTCAATTATGGTCTGCCCTATCTGCAAAAAGCCCTGGCGGGCGCGCATTTTCCTTACGTCAATGCCAACGTCATCGATCTGAAGAGCGGTAAGCCACTGTTTACGCCTTATCTGATTAAACCCACCACAGTGACCGATCGCGACGGCAACACGCAGACGGTGAACATCGGTTATATCGGCTTTGTCCCGCCGCAGATTATGGTGTGGGATAAAGGCAACCTGCAGGGCAAAGTGCGGGTGGACGATATTACAGAAACCGCCCGGCGCTACGTGCCCGAAATGCGCGCTAAAGGAGCGGACGTGGTTGTCGTATTAGCCCATTCAGGGTTAAGCAGCGAGCCGTATCAGGCGATGGCAGAAAACTCGGTTTATTACCTCAGCGAAGTTCCGGGCATCAGTGCCATTATGTTTGGTCATGCGCATGCCGTATTCCCGGGGAAAGAGTTTGCGGGGATCAAAGGTGCAGACATTGAGAAAGGAACATTAAACGGTGTGCCTGCGGTCATGCCCGGCATGTGGGGCGATCATCTTGGTGTGGTGGATCTGGTGCTGAGCAAGGAAGGCGATCACTGGCAGGTGACAAGCGGTACCGCGCAGGCGCGTCCGATCTACGATATCGCGCATAAAACTGCGCTGGCTGCTGAAGATCCTGCACTGGTTAAGGTTCTGAAAGACGATCATGATGCTACCCGCACCTTTGTCGCCCAGCCTATCGGAAAATCTGCGGATGTGATGTACAGCTATCTGTCGCTGGTGCAGGACGATCCTACTGTGCAAATTGTGAATAATGCCCAGCGCGCCTACGTCGAGCATTTTATCCAGGGCGATCCCGATCTGGCGCACTTGCCGGTACTGTCTGCCGCCGCGCCGTTTAAAGCCGGGGGACGTAAAAACGATCCTGCCAGCTATGTGGAAGTTGAGAAAGGCAACCTGACCTTCCGCAACGCAGCCGATCTCTATCTGTATCCGAATACGCTGGTGGTGATGAAAGTCAGCGGCGAGCAGGTGAAAGACTGGCTGGAGTGCTCTGCGGGTCAGTTTAACCAAATCGATCCGACCAGTCGCCGCACACAGCCGCTGATCAACTGGAATTTCCGCACCTATAACTTCGATGTGATTGACGGCGTGAGCTATCAGATTGATGTCACACAACCCGCCCGTTACGACGAAGAGTGCAACCTGATCCATCCGGACGCGTCACGCATTAAAGATCTTCGCTGGCAGGGAAAACCCATCGATCTTAAGGCGACCTTCCTGGTGGCAACCAATAACTACCGGGCCTACGCGGGCAAGTTTGCCGGAACGGGCGACAAATACATTGCCTTTGCCTCGCCTGATGAAAACCGCGCGATTCTGGCGGCGTATATCAGTGCCGAAACCAAAAAGCACGGTGAAGTGCGCCCACAGGCGGATAATAACTGGCGACTGGCTGCAATATCTGCCGCGCAGCCTCTTGATATTCGCTTTGAAACCGCACCCGGCGATAAAGCCACACACTTTATTCAGCAGCATGCGCAATATCCCATGAAGGCGACAGGGAATGACGAGACGGGATTCGCTCTCTGGCAGGTAAACTTACAGCAGTAGAGGGGTAAGGGCGGCATCGCACCGCCCTTTATCCTTACAGGATTTCCAGCAGCTCAACTTCAAAAATCAGGGTGCTGAATGGCGGGATGGACGCGCCCGCTCCACGCTCGCCGTAGGCGAGGTTGTGGGGAATCACCAGTTCCCACTTCGAGCCAACCGGCATCAGCGTCAGCGCTTCGATCCAGCCCGCAATCACGCCGGTTACCGGGAATTCCGCCGGCTCGCCACGTGCAACAGAGCTGTCAAACACCGTGCCGTCGATCAGTTTACCGGTGTAATGCACGCGTACGCGGTCCTGGCGCGAAGGAATCGGGCCTTCGCCCTGCGTAATCACGCTGAACTGTAAACCTGACTCGGTGCTGCTGACGCCTTCACGCTGAGCATGGTCCTGCAGGAAAGCCTGGCCTTCTGCGGCCATGGCTTCCACGCGCTCACGACGCACGCTTTCCGCACGCTCATGTACGTCACGCAGGGCGCGATGTACCACATCGACAGGCACCGCAGGTGAGTTCCCTTCCAGCGCGTCGCGCAGGCCCGCGAGCAGTGCTTCTGGCTGCAGCCCCTGCAGACCAGATTCCAGCAGCTGCTGGCCAACCTGTAAACCAATACCGTAACTTGCTTGTGCTTCGACGCTGTCGAAAGAAGGGGTAGTCATCTTCGTTCCTTTCACTCTCGGATATAGTAAGACGGGCAGCATAACAGCGCAGGCCGCTGGCGTAAAATCCGCAGCGCTACAGATGACTTTTGTCGGCGAAAGAGAAACAATACGCAGGTCAAATTTACCAATGCTGGCAGGCACTTCGCGTCCACATTGCCCATACTGTATAAGTGACAAGTTCCCCCTTGTCAGTGGCACTATAAGAAAGAGAGAGAATATGGGCCAGATAGCCCCTCGTCGCCGCAGGACGCATGCACTGCGTATTTTAACCCGGTTACAGAACTTACTGCCGCAACGAACGCGGTCGCAAGGTGCCGGAGCGGAGGAACCCGATATGACTTCAGACGTCCCGTCTCGCCTGCCCAGCTGGCTGTATCGCCTCTGGCATTTTACAGACGATATTCGCTGGATGGACCCGCTCCCGGCTTTCCACCGTCGGGGGATCGTCATTGCCGTCATCATACTGCTGCTGGCCTTTCTCTGGCCCTCCAGTACGCCGCAGTATCCGGTCGAACGGCCTGTGACACCTTCGGCCGAAAAAGACGTGCCGATGCAGGCGGATATCTACGATAACAAACCGTCTCGCTCCTCTGCCCAATCCGAACCGAAGGCGGACACGCAGGGTGACTGGCACAGCTACCAGATTGCCGCCGGGCAAACACTGGCACAGCTATTCCGCGACAATAATCTGCCGGTCAATGATGTGTTTGCCATGGCACGCGTTGAGGGCAACGATCAGCCGCTCAGTACGCTGAAGCAGGGGCAGCAGGTGAAGATCCGTCGCGATGCGAATGGCGTCGTTACAGGCTTAACGCTGGAGGGCGTTAACGGTCCTGTCCTGTTTACCCGCCAGCCGGACGGCAGCTTTTTACGTGTAGAATAAGTCCTCCCCGGTGGCGGTCCGTCACCGGTTGCGCCCTTCATGGCCGTCATTTTATTTGCCCGCCCGGTTTCCGGGCAGACCAACCGCAACGCAAGCGGATAGCCGCGTCAGCACAGATGACGGAGCGTGGTCGCTGATGTCGCGTCGTCACCTGATGCGCTGAGGGTTTAGCCGCACATATCATCGTCACCTTTTAATCGGCAAACAGCGCGTTGATCGCATGAGGATCGGGTTGTCCGGTACGCCTTTATGTGATGGCGAAGATGCGGGTGCCGGTGAAGAGGGATGGGGCCGGGCAGAAAAAGAAAGGGTGTTAACGACTGAAAACAAAAACGCCGACACAAGTGTCGGCGTTCAGGTGCGGCAGGCTAATAAAAATTAACCTGCAACCACGTTCACGATCAGTTTCGCGAATACTTCGCTGTGAACCTGGAAGTCCACTTCGTGCTCACCGGTGGTGCGCAGAACGCCGTTCGGTAAACGAACTTCGCTCTTAGCAACGTCAACGCCAGCTGCAGTAACAGCGTCAGCGATGTCGCGGGTACCGATGGAACCGAACAGTTTACCTTCATCGCCTGCTTTAGACGTGATGGTAACAGTGCCCAGTGCGTTGATTTTTTCTGCGCGCGCGTTAGATGCTGCCAGAACGTCAGCCAGTTTGGCTTCCAGTTCTGCACGGCGTGCTTCGAAGAATTCAACGTTTTTCTTGGTAGCAGGAACAGCTTTACCCTGTGGAACCAGGAAGTTACGAGCGTAGCCCGCTTTAACGTTAACCTGATCACCCAGGCTGCCCAGGTTTGCTACTTTATCAAGCAGAATAACTTGCATTACCTTATCCTCTTAAAGTCGTTAATGGACAGTTGCCGATTACTGATGACGATCAGTGTACGGCAGCAGAGACAGGTAACGCGCGCGCTTGATAGCACGAGCCAGCTGACGCTGGTATTTTGCGCGAGTACCAGTGATACGGCTTGGTACAATCTTGCCGCTTTCAGTGATGTAGTTTTTCAGCGTTGCGATATCTTTATAATCGATCTCTTGAACGCCTTCCGCGGTGAAACGGCAGAACTTGCGACGACGGAAATAACGTGCCATTTGGCTAGTCTCCAGAATCTATCAATTCAATCTGCTCGGCATGTAACACCATTTTACTCTGACCATTTCGCGCCTGATGGCAGCTAATAAAGCCTTCGAGAATGAGTTGCGTGCCGACCGTTATATGTTGAGTAATCACCTGATGGGCGCTGCCGCTAAGAATAACAGGCATTCGACACCAGGCTTGCCGGTGAAATCCGGCTTCCATCTGCACCGAGTTGTGCTCAAGCACGAACTGACAGTGCGGAATTCCTGACGGGCTAATTTTTCGAACTGGCGTCTTACACACGGTGCCAGACAGGCGCAGCCGATTAACCGTCACGATGGATTACTCTTCAGAATCCCCAGCATCTGAGTCATCAGCGGATTCGTTAGCAAAATCTTCGCGGCGCTCACGACGCTCGTCTTTCGCTTTAACCATCGGTGATGCTTCAGTTACCGCGTTTTTAACGCGCATAACCATGCTGCGGATAACGGCGTCGTTGAAGCGGAAGTTCGTTTCCAGCTCGTCAATCACTTCCTGCGGCGCTTCTACGTTCATCAGAACATAGTGTGCTTTGTGCAGTTTGTTGATTGGGTAAGCCAGCTGACGGCGGCCCCAGTCTTCCAGACGGTGGATCGTGCCTTCTGCACCAGTGATAGCACCAGTGTAACGCTCGATCATGCCAGGAACCTGTTCGCTCTGGTCAGGATGAACCATAAATACGATTTCGTAATGACGCATCGAAATTGCTCCTTACGGATTATTCAGCCTCCTGTCAGGGTCAGCTGCGGCCCACGGAAGCAAGGAACGTTATAGGTTGTGAATCACCGAAATGACACACACCTCTGAATGCAGCTGAAAAATTGACGCGTAATCATACTGGCGTGGGCGGACAAACTCAAGCGGGGATTTCATTTAAATCGGCGGGAGACCGCCCCGCTCCCGCGCTTATGTGTGAAAAGCAAGCAAGGGCCAAAGCAAGAGGGCGGTTTCGTTAACGGATCAGAGTTGACGCTTAAAAAAGCTGACCAGCGCGGTCAGACCTGACGGCGTAATTTTATGTCCGATATGCGTTTCGGACAGCGTGGTCAGATGGGCATCAAGCCCCTTTTCGCGTAATGCCCGATCCAGGCGCTGAGTTTCAGCAAAAGGCACCACTTCATCGGCATCACCGTGCCACAACAAAAGTGGCCGGTTCGCCAGGTTCTGCAGCCGGGCAGAAGGATCATAGTCCGCCAGCGATGCCATACGTGCTGTGAACTGGGCTTTCTGTTCTTCGTTCGTTACCACCACAGGCGGAAACAACGTATGACTGAGCTGCATAAAGTAGCCTGACCCCATCATGCAGGCAACGCTGTGGATGTGTGAATAGCGCGCCATAATCCCCAGCGCCGTCATGCCTCCCATTGAGGCGCCAGCAACGGCAAAGCGCGCATCGGCAATCAGATCGTCGGCACGTAAGGCGGCCTCGATAGCCGGAAATTCATCAATGTTCTGTTTGAGGATGTCCCAGAAATGGCGCAACCGCGTCTCGGCATCACCGTTATAACGCGCACCATGCATGTCGGCATCGGGCATAACGGCACGGAAGCCTGCCTGCGCCAGCGCAACGGCAAAGTAAGCGTACACCTCTTTGGATGAGGTAAACCCGTGATAGAAAACGAGGGTGGGTAAACGCTGGCGACGCTGACCCGCAGGCGCAGCATGCAGGCACTCGATTCCTGCAAACCTTTCCGTGGTGAGCTCAATCATTTTTTCTCCTCTCCGACGACAAATTGAGACGACATATTAGGGGTTTAATGTAATTCCGCGCTTCACAACATCATAAAGGCAATAATTTCTTAACTAAACATTTGCGCCGCGCTGCCGTTGTTAGTGCATATTTGACAAAAAATAAAGGTACTTTATGAAACGTTTCTCTCTCAGCAGAACAAGCCTTGGAGTGAAGCTGTGCGCCATAACTTCAGTAAGTGTAGGCGTTTTATTGTTAGTTTTGACGCTGATTCAAAGTCAAAATGCTTCACGCCAGTTGGAAAGTCTCGCCATGGATGACATGGTCAATCAGGTGCAGGGCATTACTGAAATGGCGTCCATGTTTAACGCGACGCTGACGCAGGAAGTGGGCAATTATACTCAACTGTTTGTCAGCTTTTTGCCTAAGCGTTTCAGCCGCGATGAAACTTCACGTATTCAGGTGGGCGAGTTTTCAACACCGACTCTGCGGGCCGGGCTCAAAACGCTGAACCTCGATCAAATTGCCGTAGATGATTTTACGGATCGTACGTCGGCCGTCGCCACCATCTTTGTGCGTGATGGTGATAATTTCATTCGTGTTTCCACCTCGCTGAAAAAAGAAGATGGCAGCCGGGCCATTGGCACCCAGCTTGATCGGACCAGTGGGGCCTGGAAAAAAGTGACGCAAGGCGAGATCTACCGTGGACTGGCCACCCTGTTTGGTCACCGTTATATCACGCAGTATCAGCCCGTTAAAGACGACAGCGGTACCGTGATTGCCATTATTTTTGTTGGCGTACAGATCGATAAACAGTACGGCCTGATGCGCGAAAAAGTGCTGGCACGTCGTCTGGGCGACAGTGGGCATTTCTACGTGTTAAACGGCACGCCAGGTGCTATGCAGGGGCAGTACCTGTTTGATAAACAGGCTGAAGGTAAACGTCCCGACTGGCAGGAGGGCGTGCTGAACGCGATGCTGACGCAGCCTGAGGGCGTACAGCAAGCCGATATTGATGGGGAAACCAAAATGCTGGCCTGGCAACAGTTGCCTGGCTGGAACTGGATTGTGGTCGGTGAGGTCAACCGCGACAGCCTGCTGGCACCGGTGATTCACAGCCGCAATATGTTCCTCATAACCGGCCTGATTCTGGTCTTGCTGTTTGCGCCGTGTTTTGTCTGGTACAGCCGTCGTGCCATTACGCGTCCGTTACAGCAGGTCATCCATTTGGCTGAGCAATACGCGGCCGGCAACTTACTGGTTCATCTGGCTACGACGCGCCACGATGAAGTGGGTCAGCTGATTAATGCCATTAACGGGATTGGCGAAGGGCTGGAGAAAATAGTCGCGCAGGTTCGCCGTGCCGCGCAGGAAATCAGCGATGGCACGGATACCATTGCCGCCAGCAGTCACAACATCAGTGAGCAAATTGGGCGCCAGGCAAGCAGCGTTGAAGAGACATCGGCCAGCATGGAGCAGTTTGGTGCGACCGTTGAGCATACCGCCGACAGCCTGCGTCAGGCCATGTCGCTGGTGGCCGAGGCCAGCAGTATCGTGGATAACGGCAACCAGACGGTCACCCGTTCGGTCAACACCATGTCCGCCATTAACGTTTCGTCGCAGAGCATCGCTGACATTACGCACGTTATTGAGTCCATTGCCTTCCAGACCAATATTCTGGCGCTGAACGCCGCGGTTGAAGCCGCCCGGGCGGGTGAGCACGGGCGCGGCTTCGCCGTCGTTGCCGCCGAAGTACGGGCGCTGGCACAGCGTTCCGCCCAGGCAGCAAAAGAAATTGATACGTTGATTGCGACCTCAATACGTCATGTTGCTGAAGGCCATGCATTGTCGGAACAAACCCGCGATGCGATGAGCGAAATTGTGATGCATATTGAGCAGGTTCAGGCGTTAATGGGTGAAATTAACGTCGCCGCACAACAGCAAACGGCCGGCATTGGCCAGGTTAACCTGGCGATGAATCAGATTAGCCAGGCCACGCATCAGAACAGTGAACTGGTTACGCAGGCAGAACAGACAGCCCAGAGCCTGAGTGATAAAGGCCACCACCTGACGCAGCTTGTCAGCGTTTTCTCGATTAAGTCGTGATGATCGTGGGGCGGTGGCTTACACTTATCCTGTTAAGGTGACTCTCAAGGATTAGCTATGCGTTATGTTGTGTTACTGACGTTGAGTCTGTTGTTGAGTAGCTGCACGGCGTTTCAGGAGACGCCGAAAGCCCCGCCCGCGCCAACGGCTCAGGCGCAGTCGATTACCCGCGCGCAAAGCTATGGTTTACCGAAGCTCGGTACGATTAGCGCCAGCGTGAGAGGCTCACCGGATGACGCGGAGCGGGCGATTGCTGCGCGCGCGAATCAGGCAGGCGCCGTTTATTATCAGATTCTGATGGTCGACGAAACGATAACGCCTGGCATCTGGTATACCACCGCGATCCTCTACGGTGCCTCACCGGCCGCTGGCGCGCGCCAGTAGGCGATCGGCCAGTGCCGCATCGATAGTGGGTTCGCCCCGCGTATCCAGCCACTGGCCGCACCAGGCATCCGCCAGTCGCGGTTCAGCGTGGCGTAACAGCTGAACCGCTGTGGCCAACTGCAGGATGTCCTGTGTTAACGTCCGCGCCTGGGCTTCATCGTGTTTGCCCAGGCGCAGCTTCAGTTGACGCCAGCGTCTGTCGAAGTGGCGGTTAACGCCCTTTACCTCATCACATTCCCGAATTAACGCCTCCACGATGCCGCTCTTTTTGCTTATCACACGCAGAACATCCAGACACATCACATTGCCTGAGCCTTCCCAGATGCTGTTAACGGGCATATCACGGTAAAGCCGGGGCAGTTCGCTTTCCTCGCAGTAGCCATTCCCTCCCAGCATTTCCATGGATTCCGCTACAAACGGCATGCCCGCTTTGCAAATCACAAACTTCACCGCGGGGGTTAACAGCCGGGCAAACGCCGCCTGATTCGCGTCATCCGCCTGCGACCAGGCACGCGCCAGCCGCATCAGTAAGGCCGTTTGCCCCTCCAGTTGTAGCGCCTGACGCGCTAACACCTGACGCATCAGGGGCTGATCCACCAGATTTTTCCCCATCACCTGGCGCTGGTGGGCATGGTAAAGGGCGACGGAGAAGGCCCGGCGCATTTGTCCGTGGCTGCCCAGCGCACAGTCAAAGCGCGTCATGCCGGCCATTTTCAGGATCAGGCGCACGCCTTCGCCCTCTTCACCCAGCAGCCAGCCGGTTGCGTCTTTGAACTCCACTTCACTACTGGCATTGGCGCGGTTACCGAGTTTGTCTTTTAAGCGCTCAATGAAAATGGCGTTATGTGACCCGTCCGGCAGCAGGCGAGGCAGAAAGAAACAGCTGAGTCCCTGCTGCGTTTGCGCCAGGATGACGTGGGCATCGCTTTGCGGTACAGAGAAAAACCATTTATGGCCGATGAGGCGATACGCTTCGCCACTTCCCCGTCCCTGCAGCGGCTCTGCGCGCGTGGTATTCGTCAGCACATCGCTGCCGCCCTGCTTTTCAGTCATCCCCATGCCGATCAACAGTCCACGCTTCTGATCGCCCGGCATCGCATGTGTGTCGTAACGATCGCTGAGTAATGGCTCAAGCCAGCCCCGAAACGCGGTGGGCAGATAGCGTTGCAGCAAGGGAATCGCGGCGTGCGTCATCGTCACCGGGCAAAGCGTGCCGGCCTCAACCTGGGCATGCAAAATAAACCGGGCCGCGCGCGCCACGCTGGCGTTTGGCTGTACATCAGGCTGCCAACTGAGGTTATGCAGACGGCTGCTGCACACGCCCTGCATCAGCAGATGCCAGGCAGGATGAAAGCGCACGTCATCCACTCTTACGCCGCGCGCATCATAGCGGTGAAGTTCAGGAGGACAGGTATTCGCAAGCCGCCCCAGCTCCAGCGACTCTGCACTGCCCAGTTGACTGCCTACCGATGCCAGCCAGTCTCTGTCCCCTCCGCCGCCTTCACGCAACAGCGCGTCACATAACGGCACGTCAGACAGAAACAGGTTGCTGTTACTGAGAGGAAAAGGTTGATTAAACACGGTGTGAGTTGTCCAGGTCATAACGGCTCCTCGCGGATATCACTCACTCAGTATGTAAGGTGAGTGGCCATTATGACCGGACATAAAACCTAATTTGCGGCGGCGATCACGCGTTGCGCTGACGCACCGCCTCAAACAAACAGACGCCCGTTGCGACTGAAACATTGAGCGAGGAAACGCTTCCTGCCATTGGAATGCTGATCAGTTCGTCACAGTGCTCACGTGTCAGGCGGCGCATGCCTTCGCCTTCCGCGCCCATGACCAGCGCCATCGGGCCTGTCATCTTACTTTGATAAACGGTGTGGTCGGCTTCACCCGCGGTACCCACAACCCAGATGTGATATTCCTGTAGCAGACGTAAGGTACGCGCCAGATTCGTGACCCTGATTAACGGGATGTTTTCCGCTGCACCGCTGGCCACTTTTTTAGCGGTTGCGTTCAGGGGCGCAGAGCGATCTTTCGGCACGATAACGGCATGTACGCCCGCCGCGTCGGCACTGCGCAGGCAGGCACCCAGGTTATGCGGATCGGTGACGCCGTCCAGCACCAGCAGGAAGGGTTTCTCCAGGCTCTGTAGCAGATCCGGCAGATCGCCCTCCTGATACTGCCGACCCGGCTTAACACGTGCCACGATGCCCTGATGTACGCCGCCTTCGACCTGGCTGTCCAGCCATTTGCGGTCGGCCAGCTGAATGACGATCCCTTGAGCTTCCAGCGCGGTCACCAGCGGTTGCAGGCGACGATCGTCGCGGCCTTTGAGAATAAAGACTTCCTGGAAACGTTGTGGGTCACGTTCCAGCAACGCCTGCACGGCATGGATACCAAAAATAATTTCGCTCATCAATCTGCTCAGTGGTTGGAAATAAATGGATAACAGCCCCTGCGCGAACGCAGAGGCCTGGGCGCATCAGGCAGGCTTCGCCTTCTTCGCGGCGCGCTTCGCCTTAGTGGCGGCGGCGATTTTACGGGTTTTCTCCGAAACTTTTTTACTTTTTTTCTCAGTCTTTGCCGCAGCAGGCTTGCTGCCACTCTTGCGGAAAGCGGAATCCGGTTCAAAGTTGGTTTTACGGCTGGCCTGGCGACGGCGTTTGATTGGTGCTTTACCGTCCCGCTTCGCCTTGTCACGTTCGGTTTTCCCTTCGCCGCGCACCTGACGCTTGCTGGAGATCAACGCAAAGTCAATCTTGCGCTCGTCCATATGGACCGCTTCAACACGCACTTCAACCGCATCACCTAAGCGATACGTGCGTCCACCGGATTCACCGATCAACCGCTGCCCCACCGGATCAAAGCGGTAGTAATCATTGTCCAGTGTCGATACATGCACCAGGCCGTCGATAAACAGATCGCTGAGACGGACAAAGAAGCCAAAGCCGGTAACGCTGGAGATGACACCATTGAAGACATTACCGACCTGATCCTGCATAAAGTCACATTTCAGCCAGTCGGCGACGTCGCGGGTGGCTTCGTCGGCACGACGCTCGGTCATGGAACAGTGCTGGCCCAGTTGCAGCATCTGCTGCATATCGTAGTGATAACCGCCCGTTGGTGTCGTCAGGCCTTTCACGTCGCCCTGCTCTTTAGCCAGCAAATACTTGATGGCGCGGTGCAGGAGTAAATCCGGATAACGGCGGATGGGTGAAGTGAAGTGAGCATATGACGCCAGCGCCAGGCCAAAGTGCCCACGGTTTTCCGGGTCGTACACCGCCTGTTTCATGGAGCGCAGCAGCATGGTTTGCAGCATTTCCGCATCCGGACGATCGGCAACCTGCTCCAGCAACGCGGCGTAGTCGACAGGCTGCGGTTTATTGCCTCCAGGCAGACTCAGGCCAAGTTCATTTAATACGGTGCGGAAACTTTTGATGCTGTCGTCGCTGGGGCGATCGTGATCGCGGAACAGCGCAGGCTCCTGATTCTTCTCCACGAAGCGGGCAGAAGCAATGTTTGCCAGAATCATGCACTCTTCAATCAGCTTGTGGGCGTCATTGCGCGAGGTGCGTTCAACGCGTTCGATGCGGCGTTCAGCGTTGAAAATAAACTTCGCTTCTTCTGTCTCAAAGGAGATACCACCCCGTTCTTCGCGGGCGGTTTCCAGCACCTGGTACATGTTGTGCAGTTCCTGCAGGTCTTTGACCAGCGGCGCGTACTGCTCACACAGTTCCGGGTTGCCTTGCAGAATATTCCACACTTTGGTGTAGGTCAGACGCGCATGGGAGTTCATCACCGCTTCATAGTGTTTGAAGCCGGTGAGTTTACCTTTTGCCGATACGGTCATTTCGCACACCATACACAGGCGATCGACCTGAGGATTCAGCGAGCACAAGCCGTTCGACAGCACTTCCGGCAGCATCGGCACTACCTGCGAAGGGAAATATACCGATGTCCCGCGCTGCTGTGCTTCGTTATCCAGCGGTGTGCCGGGGCGAACATAGTAACTGACGTCCGCAATGGCCACCCACAGACGCCAGCCACCTCCGCGCTTTTTCTCGCAGTAAACCGCGTCATCAAAATCGCGGGCATCCTCACCGTCGATAGTGACTAACGGCAACTGGCGCAGATCGACCCGGCCTTTTTTCGCCGACTCGGGCACCTCTTCACTCAGCTTGCTCACCTGAGTTTCAACCTCTGGCGGCCAGCTGTGCGGAATTTCATGGGTGCGCAGCGCCATATCCACGGCCAGGCTGGTGCCCATATCATCGCCAAGAATCTCGGCGATTTTACCGATTGCCTTCGAACGCCGGGTTGGACGTTGTAAAAGCTCAACGACCACGACGGACCCCATGCGGGCATTCATGGTTTCTTCAGGCCCGATCAGAATATCGAAGCTCAGACGACTGTCGTCGGGCACAACAAAGCCGACGCCGGCATCGGTGAAATAACGGCCGACGATTTGATTATTGCGCGGTTCCTGAACCCGAACGACACGCGCTTCGCGGCGACCTTTCCGATCGGCCCCCAGCGGTTGCGCCAGGATGACATCGCCATGCATACAAAATTTCATCTGTTCGGCAGAAAGATACAGATCGTCTTTTTGCCCTTCAACGCGTAAAAAGCCATAGCCATCACGATGACCAATGACCTTTCCACGCAGCAGATCAAGACGTTCAGGCAGGGCATAACACTGGCGGCGGGTGAAAACTAACTGGCCATCACGTTCCATTGCACGTAAACGACGGCGTAAGGCTTCAAGGTGCTCTTCTTCCTGCAAATTCATTTCTTGTGCCAGCTCTTCGCGGCTGGCGGGTTTTTCGCGTTTTTCTAATAAAGCCAGAATAAATTCACGGCTTGGAATAGGGTTTTCGTACTTTTCAGCTTCTCTGTCCAGAAAAGGATCTTTTGACATTACGGTTCCTCCGATGTCATTGAGTATTCATTGCCACCGGCGGTTCAGACAATACAATTTCATATAAAGGCGTATTACCTTCCACTAAATCTGCCAGCGTATAGCCGTCCAGTTCTTTTAAAAATAACTGCACGGCATCATGTAAGGCCTGCTTAAGGCGACAGGCAGGCGTGATAGAGCACCGGGCGCAGTCAACCAACTGCAAAGGTTCCATTTTGCGAACCACATCACCAATGATGATATTTCCCGGAGGCATTCCCAGACGAATGCCCCCATTTTTGCCACGTATGGCCGCAACAAACCCAGCACGACTAAGTTGATTGATAATTTTGACCATATGATTACGCGACACGCCATACGTATCGGTGACCTCTGTAATACTGGTTAGTCTGCCTTCCGGCAGTGTGGCCATATAAATCAACGCCCTCAGGCCGTAGTCGGTAAAACTTGTTAGCTGCACAGTGACCTCAGTCAATCATTCGGTGGCACCTGTATGCTCGCCCGTCCTGCTGTTTATTTCAATATTGAACTGGTTCTGACGTATTTCGCTACGATGATAAACCAGAGTGTTGGCGGCTGTGTATTTTTTTCAGCCAGTGTAGAGTTGGACAAGCGAAGGGAACTTTAGTGGCATTAAATCACATAAAAAACAAAGGCCGGACATTGTCCGGCCAGCTGATGATTACGCGCTGAATGGGTCACGCAGAATCATTGTCTCGCTACGATCAGGGCCGGTTGAAATAATATCAATCGGAACACCGGTCACTTCTTCTACACGTTTGATGTAGTTGCGCGCCGCCTGAGGCAGGCCTTCCAGCGTTTTAACGCCAAAAGTGGTTTCGCTCCAGCCCGGCAGGGTTTCATAGATCGGCTCAATGCCTTCCCAGTTCTCAGCAGCCAGCGGCGTAGTGGTGACTTCATTGCCGTCAGGCATGCGATAAGCCACGCAAATTTTTACTTCTTTCAGACCATCCAGTACATCCAGCTTGGTCATGCAGAAACCAGACAGTGAGTTGATCTGCACCGCACGGCGGACCGCAACGGCATCCAGCCAGCCCGTACGACGGCGGCGGCCTGTAGTGGCACCAAATTCGTTACCTTGCTTGCAAAGGAACTCACCGGTTTCATCGAACAGCTCGGTAGGGAACGGACCCGCACCCACACGCGTTGAGTAGGCTTTAACAATACCCAGTACGTAATCGACAAAACGCGGGCCGATACCTGAGCCTGTCGCCACGCCACCGGCGGTGGTGTTGGACGAGGTCACATAGGGATAGGTACCGTGATCGATATCCAGTAGTGTTCCCTGCGCGCCTTCAAACATAATCAGATCGCCACGCTTACGCGCCGTATCCAGCAGTTCAGACACATCGACCACCATGCCGGTCAGGATGTCGGCAACCGCCATGACATCGTTCAGCACTTTATCGTAGTCGACGGCTTCTTCTTTGTAATAATTCACCAGCTGGAAGTTATAGAGATCCATCACTTCTTTCAGCTTGGCAGCAAAGGTTTCTTTGTTGAACAGGTCGCTGACGCGCAGTGCACGACGGGCAACTTTGTCTTCGTAAGCCGGTCCGATGCCACGGCCCGTCGTCCCGATCGCTTTTGCACCGCGCGCTTTTTCGCGCGCCATGTCCATGGCGACATGGTATTGCAGGATCAGCGGACAGGCTTCAGAAATCAGCAGACGTTCGCGTACGGGAATCCCACGCTCTTCCAGGCCTTTCATCTCTTTCATCAATGCTTCAGGAGAGAGAACCACGCCATTACCAATGATGCTGGTAACGTTATCACGCAGGATGCCAGAAGGGATTAAGTGGAGAACGGTTTTTTCACCGTTGATGACAAGTGTATGGCCCGCATTGTGGCCGCCTTGATAACGCACCACGTAGTTAGCGCGCTCAGTCAGAAGGTCTACAATCTTACCTTTACCTTCGTCACCCCATTGGGTGCCCAGTACGACGACGTTCTTACCCATTTCTCAAAATCACCGATTGCTTAAAAAAGGATTCTACCATCTGATTTTATGGTTTTCAGCACTTTTAGCACACGATTGCGCGCTTTTTTGCCTGCGTTTTGATCACTACTACATCCAGGGGGTAAACACGACTTCAGATACCACACAGATGGCGAGCGCCACCTTATCAGGCTTCGCCATGCAGCCGCAGCATGCAGTAAATCACCACGCCGGCGACCACTAATCCCCCACCAAAACGGTGTAAAAGCCGATCGGGCAACTGGGTCATGCTCAACACTACGCGCCGCCACAGCCGTGGCATAAACATCGGCCCCAGTCCCTCAAGCACTAAAACCAATGCCAGTGCCATCCAGATATTTACGTTCATTCCGCATCCAAAAAAAAGGCCGACAACATTGTCGGCCTGTCAGTTATATCAGTTCTTAGCGCGTGGCGTTAGACGGCGCCTTCATATAGCGGAAGAAGTCACTGTCCGGGCTCAACACCATCACGTCCTGATTTTCGTTGAAGCTGTTTTCATAAGCACGCAGGCTGCGGATAAAGGCGTAGAAATCCGGATCCTGACTGAAAGCATTCGCAAACAGTTTTGCCGCTTCTGCATCGCCATCACCGCGGGTAATCAGGGCTTCACGCTGGGCTTCTGCCAGCGTACGGGTAACCTGATAGTCAGCCTGAGCACGCAATTTTTCCGCCTCTTCCTGACCTTGTGAACGCTGGCTACGCGCAACCGCTTCACGCTCGGCGCGCATACGGTTAAAGATCGCATCTGAGACTTCCGTCGGCAGATTGATCTGCTTGATCCGCACGTCAACAACCTGAATCCCTAACGCCGCCATACTGTTTGGATTTGGCGCAGGTTCACTGCTGTTGGTTTCCCGTTCAACCCGTGCCGCTGCGCTGGCGATAGCATCATCTGCGGCTGGTGTAGACACGTCATCGTCACCGCCTGCCGTACCGGTATTCAGCGCATCGCGGACATCCGTGGTCAAACGACCACGAGAATCGGTCACGATGTCTTTCACGTCGAGACGGCCCATTTCTGAACGTAAACGGTCACTGAATTTACGCTTCAGCAGCACTTCGGCCTGAGACACATCCCCACCACCGGTTGCCAGGTAGTAGCGACTGAAATCGCTGATGCGCCACTTAATGTAAGAGTCGACAATCAGATCTTTCTTCTCTTTGGTGACGAAGCGATCGGCCTGGTTATCCATGGTCTGGATACGCGCATCCAGCATTTTAACCGTTTCGATAAACGGAATCTTGAAATGCAGACCCGGTGCAAAAACCTGAGGCTTGTTTTCGCTGTCGCGCAGGACTTTACCAAAGCGCAGGACAATACCGCGCTCACCTTCCTGTACCACGAAGAGCGACGCATAAATGGCGACCAACGCGATAATAATGACAACTATGACTGGCTTACGCATTGATTACTCTCTCCCTTCGCGCTGGGTATCGTTGCGCAGAGCGTTGGCTCGACGCTGATCCATGATGCTGTCTGGACTGTATGACGACGTGTCCGTGCGGCTTGCACTCCGATCGGAAAGTGACGGCAATGCTGTGCTGCTCTTTTGCCCGTTCTTCGCAGAGGAAGACTGAACACCACGCATCAGTTGATCGAGAGGCAGAACCATCAGGTTGTTACCACGATCGTTCACCAGCACTTTACGTGTATGACTCAGAACACGCTCCATGGTCTCAATGTACAGACGCTCTTTGGTAATTTCCGGCGCGGCTTTGTATTCCGGTAAAAGCTTGGCAAAACGCGCCACTTCACCCTGTGCTTCCAGCACCGTGCGCTCTTTGTAAGCACGTGCTTCTTCCAGCACACGCTGCGCACGACCGTTAGCCCGCGGCTGAACTTCGTTCGCATAGGCTTCCGCTTCACGCACATACTGCTCACGGTTTTCACGCGCGGCAATCGCATCATCAAACGCTGACTTCACTTCTTCAGGAGGACGCGCCGCCTGGAAGTTAACGTCAAGCACCGTGATGCCCATATGGTACGGGCGAATGGTTTCGTCGATTTCGCGCTGCGTTTCGCTACGCACGACCGTACGACCTTCTGTCAGAATACGATCCATGGTAGAGCGACCTATTACGCCGCGCAGCGCACTGTCCGTTGCCTGACGCAGGCTGTCGTCCGGGCTGGTAACAGAGAACAAATAGCGTTCCGGATCGGTTACGCGGTACTGCACGTTCATCTCCACGCGCACGACGTTTTCATCAGAGGTCAGCATGACGCCCGATGCCGCCAGTTCACGCACGGCTTCGACATTCACGGCGCGGACCTGATCGATAAAGGTGGGCTTCCAGTTCAGGCCTGGCTCAACGATGTGGCTGAACTTACCAAAGCGCGTGACAACACCGCGTTCCGCTTCTTTGATCGTATAAAATCCGCTTGCTGCCCAGATCACCACTGCCGCAACAGCGACAATGCCAAAAAGTTTGCCGCTACCGCCGGAACTGCGCTGACCATTGTCACCTTTATTGCCGCCGCCGAATCCGCCAAGCTTTTTACTCAGCTTGCGGAAGATATCATCCAGATCAGGAGGCCCAGATTCCTTACCTCCCTTATTCCCCCCAGAGTTGCCGCCTTGATTATTGCTGCTTCCCCACGGGTCGCGGTCCTGTCCGTTATTTCCGGGCTGATTCCACGCCATGTCATTACTCCATTTATAGTTTTAGCGGCTTACCCTTGTGATTTTCCGTTGTGGCGGCACTGGCTGCGTCTGTGTTCCCGACTCGCCGACCAGGTGAAGAGAGTGGCCGTCGGGAAATATGTCAACTAACGCCGCGCAACAACATAAAATCGTCAGGGTAAGTTCGGTTTGGCAATCTCAAACAATATAACTGGTCAGCGACGGCTCCTGCTTGCATAAGCGGTGCCAGTCAACAATCGGCATTCGCACATGCAACCCCACACTGCCGTCCTCTTCGTTCCACTCTTTTTCAATCGCCTGCAACTGATAGAAACGGCTGCGTAAGCGCCCCGCATCCGGTGGCAAACGTAAATCGTACTGGGCAATCTCGCCCGACAGACGCTCGGACAGCGCCTGCCATAACAGCGGAATCCCCGCCCCCGTCTGCGCAGAGAGCCATACTCGCACCGGCAGGTTATTTTCGTCACGGTCAATGCGCGGTTCAAAACCGTCCAGCATATCGATCTTATTCATGATCAGTAACGCGGGAATTTCATCGGCTTCGATTTCTTCAAGCACCTCATTGACAGCATCTATGTTTTCATTGACCCGTACGTCGGCTGCATCGATCACATGCATCAGCAACGTGGCCTGGCGGGTTTCCTGCAAGGTAGCTTTAAATGCGGCCACTAAATCATGCGGCAGATGGCGGATGAAGCCGACGGTATCGGCCAGCACAACTTCACCGACATCGGCAACATTCAGGCGACGCAGCGTGGGATCCAGCGTGGCAAACAGCTGATCCGCGGCATAAACGTTGGCAGAGGTGATGGCGTTAAAAAGGGTAGACTTGCCGGCGTTGGTGTAACCCACCAGCGAGACAGTCGGCACATCGGCTTTAGCGCGCGCCTGTCGTCCCTGCTCGCGCTGTTTTTCAACGCGTTCCAGACGTGACAAAATCTGGCTGATACGGCCACGCAATAAACGGCGGTCGGTTTCTAACTGCGTTTCACCCGGGCCACGCAGGCCAATACCGCCTTTCTGGCGTTCAAGGTGCGTCCAGCCTCGTACCAGGCGTGTTGCCAGGTGACGCAACTGCGCCAGCTCAACCTGCAATTTCCCCTCATGGGTACGTGCACGTTGGGCAAAAATATCAAGAATCAGGCCAGTGCGGTCGATAACACGGCACTCGCACAGGCGCTCAAGATTACGTTCCTGAGCGGGCGTTAAGGCATGATCGAAAAGGACGACCGATGCTCCACTTGTTTTTACCGCATCGGCAATTTCAACGGCTTTTCCTTCACCGACAAAATACTTGGGATGTGGCGCTTTACGACTGCCGGTGACAACCTGCAGTGCTTCAACGCCAGCAGAAGAAACCAGGGTTTCGAATTCCTGTAAATCTTCGAGCTCTTTGTCTTGGGAGAACCAGATGTGTACCAGTACGGCCTGCTCACCGGCATCATAACGGTCAAACAAGCTATAACCTCGCTTATATAAAAAGACCAGGACGGAAAACCTGAGGCTTTCCAGTCCTGGTTAAACGGTGCCGCCTTACTCTGCGTTATCACCGTCTTGTTGTGGCTGCGACTGAGCAGACGTATTGCTGCCGCCGTGATGGTAATTGTTGTTGCTGCCACCGCCGGTATTGTTGCTATGGTGAGAAACCGGACGTGAAGGCACAACAGTAGAGATGGCATGCTTATACACCATCTGACTTACCGTGTTTTTCAACAAAATAACGAACTGATCAAAGGATTCAATCTGACCTTGCAGCTTGATACCGTTGACCAAATAGATCGAAACCGGAACACGTTCACGACGCAGTGCGTTCAGAAACGGGTCTTGTAATGATTGCCCCTTAGCCATTCTATCTTTTCCTTATATGCTTGTTGTTTGTTGCTTGTAGAACACAGTGGTTCTGAAAAAAACTGCGTAAAAATTTGCGCACGTAACTTGCCAATTGTACACAATCACCCATGCTTCGCACTAACAACCTGAAGTACTGTATCACGCGCTAAGTGAGGTTCATCACTGTCTAACCAGTGAATATTCTCCCAGCCACGTAACCAGGTCATCTGCCGTTTAGCGAGTTGCCGGGTTGCGCAACCCCCCCGATAAACCATTTCGTCGTAGTCGATCTCGCCCGCTAAATAAGACCACATCTGGCGATAGCCGACACAACGAATGGAAGGCATATCCGTA
Organism: Pantoea sp. BR_17; assembly: GCF_041955125.1. Taxonomy (NCBI): domain Bacteria; kingdom Pseudomonadati; phylum Pseudomonadota; class Gammaproteobacteria; order Enterobacterales; family Erwiniaceae; genus Pantoea; species Pantoea sp. BR_17. The sequence continues at coordinate 128,051 of NZ_JAVAXT010000011.1, forward strand.
TGCAAATCACCTCGTGCAAACAGGGCCCGAGACTCCGCTTCAAATCCTGACGCCAACATCTGGTCGAAACGCAACGCGATGCGTTGATGCAACAGCTCGCGGCTCGCGGGGGCGATAGCAAACTGGTGAACATCGTAAGGGAGCGCTTCGCCGGAAATTTTAGTCAGTTCCGTTAAAGTTTTACCCGAAATAAAAAAAACTTCCAGTGCTCGCGAAAGTCTCTGCGGATCATTCGGATGAATACGACTGCCTGCGACCGGATCAATTTCGCAAAGTTGACGATGTAAAGCTTCCCAGCCTTTTTCACTCGCCATTTGCTCTATTTTTTGGCGGACATCCGGATCGGCCGGGGGCAGCGGCGACAATCCTTCAAGTAACGCCTTGAAGTAGAGCATAGTTCCACCAACAAGCAACGGAATTCGTCCATGCTGAACGATATCCGCCATTTCTGCTAACGCGTCTCGCCGAAACTCCGCTGCCGAATAGGCCTCAGCAGGATCGCGAATGTCCAGCAAACGATGGGGTGCCAGCGCCAGCTCCTCCGCAGAAGGCTTTGCCGTACCGATGTTCATCTCTCGATAAATCAGGGCAGAATCTACGCTGATCAGTTCCACCGGCAACTGTTTACGCAGCTCAATCGCTAATGCGGTTTTGCCTGACGCTGTCGGCCCCATCAAAAAAATCGCCTTTGGCCGGCCAGCCTGGTTTAATTCACTCATGCTTCAACGCGTTTATCGCGCTCTCAATCTCGATGGCTTGCAACAAGCCTGAAGGTGGCGATTTCAGCAGCTGTGGACAAAGCCTTTCCAGCTCCGTCAACAGCGTAATCGCCTGGGAGTGATTCCAGTTCTGAGGCTCTGCATCCTCTCGTCGCGCCAGCCACTGGGCCAACTGCGTAGCAGAGTTCTCTTGCTGTCGGGCGAGATAGCCTAACAGTTCAGGAATCAAGATTTGTAAATTTTGTGTTCGTAACGGTAAAGGCACGGCGCGCAAGATAATGTGGTCGCCCTCCGGATGCAAATCAATGCCCATCTGGTTAAGCAGACTGAGATTGTCCTGTGCCGCCTTGCGCTCTGCCGAGGCGATTTTTAACCGCACAGGAATCAAAAGCGGTTGTGCTTTTAATCCACCTTCCTGCGGCTCTAACTGGGCCTGTTTTAACCACCGCGCCGCCACGGGCAGGGCTAATAACAGTAAAGTCTGGTCCTGCTCCAGCACGGCATACTGATCTGCCAGCACCGTCAGTACGCGACCAAAACTGTGCAGATGCGCTTTCACAGGCGCTGGCGTGATCGTCGCCTCACGTGGCGGCGAGACCGGCGCTTTTGCCGCAGTGGCAGGACGGGCTGCGGTATCCAGCAACTGCTGATAAACCTTGCCTTCACGCGGGCGATAACCCGGCTCTTTACTTTGCCAACCCGCCCCACCGGTTGTGCCACCACTGTTACGCGGCGTTGCCGCAGGCTGGCTGAAATGATTGCCGCCTGCGGCCTGGCGGTTTTCCTGTTGCCAGCGTGGTGCAGGCTCCTCCGCCTGTACGGCTGGCAGAACGGGCGCCGCACTTTCCTGCAAGACGCTCATGACGCCCTGGTAGATAAAATCATGCACCAGACGTGACTGATGAAAACGCACCTCATGTTTTGCCGGGTGGACGTTGACGTCGACCTGGTGAGGATCGATCGTCAGATAGAGCACATAGGCGGGCTGTTGATCGTCCTGCAACTGGCTCTGAAACGCCTGCCGGATGGCATGGTTGATGAGCTTGTCACGCATCATGCGGCCATTAACATAACAGTACTGGATGTCGCTGATCTGACGAGAGCCGGCGGGATCGGCAACCCAGCCGCGCAGAGCTAAATCGTCATGCTGCCAGTCAATCCGCAGTGCGTGCTGCATGAAGGTCGTGCCACAAATCGCGCCAAGGCGACGTTCACGCTGGCGCTCATCGTTAACCGCCCGGTACTGACGCATCAGCTTGCCGTTATGGTTCAGAGAAATCGCCACGTCAAACCGCGCCAGCGCAATGCGACGGATGACTTCATCAATATGACCAAACTCGGTTTTCTCAGTACGCATAAACTTGCGGCGCGCTGGCGTATTGTAAAAAAGGTCAAGGACTTCCAGCGTCGATCCACAGGGATGCGCGGCAGGCTTGAGGGTCACCTGCATATCACGACCTTCCGCGTACGCCTGCCAGGCTTCGCTTTGTTCGGCCGTGCGCGACGTCAGCGTCAGGCGGGAAACCGAGCTGATACTGGCCAGCGCTTCCCCACGGAACCCCAGGCTCATAATGGCTTCCAGATCGTCCAGTGATGCAATTTTGCTGGTTGCATGGCGAGCCAGCGCCATCGCGAGTTCATCTTTTGCGATACCACAGCCGTTATCGCGGATGCGGATGAGTTTTGCACCGCCCTTTTCGATATCCACATCTATTCGCGTTGCCCCCGCATCAAGGCTGTTTTCCACCAGTTCCTTCACAACCGATGCGGGGCGCTCAACCACTTCTCCGGCGGCAATCTGGTTAGCGAGTTGCGGCGGTAAAATTTGTATTGGCATGCGGGATATCCTTGTAGCTGGTTGCCCGGCCTGCTGGCCGGGCCCACAATCAGGATGCAGGGATTTTCAGGTTTTGACCCAACATCACGTTGGTTGATTTCAGGTTATTCGCCTGAAGGATCGATTTCGGGCTGACACCGTAATGGGCGGCGATGCTGCTCAGTGAATCACCACGAACCACCTTATGTCGGATCGGGCGACGGGGAGTCGTTGCAGCTGGCGTTGTCCTGCTGGCTACCGCGCTGGCAGGCACTTTCAGTCGCTGTCCCACCCAGACGACATCGCGCTTCAGGGTATTCATCTGCCGTAACGTTGCCATACTTACGCCATATTTTGCTGCAATACCGGACAGCGTCTCTCCACGTGTCACGGTATGCCGCTGCACAGCGCCCGTATACTGCGTCTCACCGGTAGCCGGATTACTGGCTACGCTGACCGCTGGCGACGAGCCCAGCGGCCGGTTTTCCTCCTTTGGGACCGATTGTAGCGGGTGCGCCAGGAAATAAGCGCGCAGTCCTTTATATATTGACTGTGCAATCTTATCCTGGTGTGCGCTACTGCCGAGCAGTCGCTCCTCCGAGGCATTACTGATAAATCCGGTTTCCACCAGAAGCGACGGAATATCCGGCGAACGCAACACGCCAAGGCTGGCATGCTCCGGTAAACGTTTGTGTAACGACGTCACACCGCGCAACTGTTGGATGACTTTCACCGCAATGTCATATCCGACGCGCTGCGAGTGACCAAACTGGAGATCAAGCACCGCCTGGCTCAGATAAGGATCGGCCTGGCTGTTGGCCAGTAAATCGCCAGCCCCGCCCAGGAGTTCAGACTGTTTCTCTTTTTGCTCCAGCCAGTTCGCCATCTCACTGTTTGCACGACGGTTAGACAAGACCCAGACCGAGGCACCTGTGGCCGCATGGCTGGGGGCAGCATCCGCATGGATAGAGACCAGCACGTTGGCATTCGCTTTACGCGCCACGTCTGACCGGCCCATCACTGAAATAAAGTAGTCGCCATCACGCGTCAATACACCTTTAAACATCGGATCATTGTTTAAAAGCACTTTCAATTTACGCGCAATCGCAATAGTGACGTTTTTCTCTTTCAGGCCGTGCTGCCCAATTGCGCCGGGATCCTGACCGCCATGTCCCGCATCAATGGCGACAATCACCGTATCGTTGCGGCTGGACGTGCCACCCGGTACGGCCGTGCTATTGGTATTGGTTACCGTAGTGACCGGATTCGCATTGAACGGATTGCTGGCATTGCGTTGTCGCGTTCGGGTGGGCTGGGATTCTGCCACGGCAGCAGGTGCGCTGCGCGTAACGGCGGGATGCTTACCCTGAATAGTAAAGACAACGCTGTAATTGCTGCCATTGCGCTGTGTCACTGCGCGGGTTTTTCCCGACTGCGTTAGCTCAAAAACCAGCCGAATACTTTGTTTATCTTTTGGCGTGCTGGTACGAATACGCTTTACGATGTTATCGCCGCTAAACGTTAAGGGTAGCCCTTTAATCACGCCACTTTGACGGATATCCAGAACAACGCGGTCGGGATTATGTAGGGGAAAATAGGCATAAACCGGCTGGCCAGAAAAGCTGAGCGTTACTGTCGCCTGGTTCCCGCCATTTGATACCTGAATGTCCGATAAATTAGCGGCAAACAGCGGACCCGCAACCAGTAGCAATCCTGCCACGATAACTGTTTTCATCCATGACATCATGCCGGTGCCCTGCCTTGTTCGATCTGCGTCACCCAGCGCTGTCCCTGTTCGGAATGTGCCACCAGTTCGGCCTCGCGTGCCTCATTGACATAACGCAGCGTTAAGGCGATATCCGGGGGAGGCAAAATACCGGCACCCTGTTGCGGCCACTCCACCAGACAAATCGCGTCATTGGTGAAGTAATCACGAATCCCCATGAACTCGAGTTCTTCCGGATCGGCAAGGCGATAAAGATCAAAATGATAGACAGCACGCCCGTCCAGAACATACGGCTCAACCAGCGTATAGGTCGGACTTTTCACATTGCCCACGTGGCCGGATGCCTGTAAGAAACCGCGGCTGAATGTGGTTTTTCCCGCACCGAGGTCGCCGTAAAGATAGATAACCGCCGCCTTGCCACAGGCATGCGCCAGTTGAGCACCCAGGTCGAGTGTTGCCGCCTCAGTGGGCAAAGGTATAACACAGCTCTTCATGCTTCTTGATTCATCTCTGGATTAACAAACTGCCACAGCAGATCAAATAAGTCTGATGCCAGCATACCGCGCGTGCCCCATAGTGCCGCTCGCTTATCAGCGGCAGCACCGTGAGCGACACAACCTGCGCAGGCAGCATCAAACAGCGCCAATTTTTGTCCCATCAACGAGGCAATAATACCGGTGAGCACATCACCCATACCACCCGATGCCATTCCTGCATTACCCACATCGGCAAAAGCCATCTGACCACTTTCACTGGCAATAATGGTGCCGGCGCCTTTTAAGACCACGACACCACCATAGCGTTTCACCAGTTCCTGTGCAGCATGTAAGCGGTCACTTTCAATTTCGCTGGTTTTAACACCCAGCAAGCGAGCCGCTTCGCCTGGATGCGGCGTTATAATGCGATTCTGACGTTTCTCTGCCTTTATTGCCAGCAAGTTAAGCGCATCAGCATCCCAAAGCATCGGCTTTTCAGCGCTTTTAACCTTCTCCAGTGCATTCTGGCCCCATTCACGCTGTCCCAGCCCCGGTCCAATCGCAACGACATCCGCCCAGGCGATGCCGTCATCCAGGCGCGTATCCGTCAGCTCGTCCACCATCACTTCCGGGCGCGCGGTAAGAATGGGCGCAATATTATCCTTGTGAGTAAGTACTCGCACCAAGCCGCTACCGGTGCGTAGCGCTGCTTCCGCAGACATCCGAATAGCGCCCGCGGTTCCACTGTCCCCACCAATAATCAGCAGGCGGCCCTGATCACCTTTATGGGAGGTCGCCTTACGCGGCTTAAGCCACTGGCGTAAACTGTGTGCATCGTATCGGGCCATGGGGGGCTGCTGTGCTGCCAGAAAGTCGTGTAAACCCAGACCGGCGAAATAAAGTTGTCCGACACAATCCCGTGCTTTACCGGTGAGCTGTCCGGGTTTTAACGCGATCACGCTCACCGTATGCGTGGCTTCTGTCGCCTCACCCGGCGTCGTGCCGTTTTCTGCCGACAGGCCGGATGGCATATCGATGGCCACGACCGGCGCGCTATGCTGATTTATCTGTGCAATCAGGGTGGATAAAGGCTCAACCGGCGCCCGTGAAACGCCAGTGCCTAACAACGCGTCTACGATCACGTCGACGTTTTCAGGCCAGGCGGCGTCGGGCGCGTGAATTTCGCCGCCCGATTCAAGCCATCCGTCTCGCGCAGTACGCGCTTCGTCGGGTAAAGGTTTACTGCCATCGCACGCCAGCAACGTCACCTGTTTACCTGCAGCCTGAGCCAACCGGGCAACAACATAGCCATCGCCTCCGTTGTTGCCGTGACCGCACAACACCAGCCAGTGCTGAGCTTCTGGCCAGTGCGCCATAATATGTTCATATACCGCCTGACCTGCACGTAACATCAGCTCGTAGAGCGTAATGCCCAGCGCATCTGCCCCCTCGCGCTCAAGTTGTTTCAGCGCCTGCGCAGGCCAGACAGAGTGTGGTAAACTGCCGCGGTTTCTCTTCGGATTCTGGTTAGTCATGTCATACCCTCTGGATCTTGATCAACTCGCTCAACACATTAAGCAGTGGGGACGCGATCTGGGCTTTCAGCAGGTCGGTATTACCGATACCGATCTCAGCGCAGAAGAACCGCGCCTGCAAGCCTGGCTGGATAAGCAGTACCATGGCGAAATGGAATGGATGGCCCGCCATGGAATGATGCGCGCACGTCCGCATGAACTGCTACCCGGCACGCTGAGGGTGATCAGCGTTCGCATGAACTACTTGCCCGCGAAAGCCGCGTTTGCCAGCACGCTGAAAAACCCACAGTTGGGTTATGTCAGCCGTTACGCGCTGGGCCGCGATTACCACAAAGTATTGCGCAATCGCCTGAAAAAGCTTGGAGAAATGATCCAGACGCACTGTGGCGAAAGCCAGTTTCGCCCGTTTGTGGATTCTGCGCCGCTGCTTGAACGCCCGCTGGCGGCGAAAGCCGGACTGGGCTGGACCGGTAAACATTCGCTGATCCTGAATCGTGAAGCCGGTTCGTGGTTTTTTCTGGGTGAACTGCTGATCGATCTGCCCCTTCCCATCGATACGCCGCAGGAAGAACAGTGTGGGCGCTGCGTTGCCTGCATGACCATTTGCCCGACGGGCGCGATTGTTGAGCCCTATACCGTCGATGCGCGACGTTGCATTTCCTACCTGACGATCGAACTCGAAGGAGCTATACCGGAGGAGTTTCGGCCGCTCATGGGAAACCGGATTTATGGCTGTGACGACTGTCAGTTGATTTGCCCCTGGAATCGCTATGGGCAGTTGACTGACGAAGCCGATTTTTCGCCCCGCGCCGCGCTGCATGCCCCAGAGTTAACCGCGCTGTTTCAGTGGGATGAAGCTAAATTCCTGCGCATTACTGAAGGGTCCCCTATTCGGCGCATTGGTTATCAGCGCTGGTCCCGTAATATTGCCGTCGCGCTGGGCAATGCACCCTGGCATACAGAGATCCTTAGCGTCCTTGAGCAACGACGTGGCGAAAGCGATCTGCTGGACGAACATATTGAGTGGGCTATCACGCAACAGTTACATAAGCGAAAAGCGCTGGCGATCGATGTTCAACCCGCGCAGCAAAAACGGCTGGTGAGAGTCATTGAAAAGGGATTACCACGTGATGCCTGATTGCGCAACTGTCCAGAAGGCGCGGATTTCCACATCCTGTGAATAAAAATAAAAACGCGTTGTCATTCAATCGTAATAACACAACTGACAGAAAAGAATAACATAATGAAATATTATTATTTCATTAAAAATCAGCAATTTAAATAAAATTTGTGTTATTTTGCAAATGCGTCTACCGTCTGGCTTAATTCACAAACCTGTGGATAACTCTGTTTAAAACAAAATTTCAGAAGGGCGAAAACGGCACAGACAACGCGATAACGGCTGTGGATAACTGGACTGAATTGTCGTTGATACTGCTGCCAGCCTGACAGGCTGTTAACAAAAACGTGACGATAAATCTGGAGCGGGAAACGAGACTCGAACTCGCGACCCCGACCTTGGCAAGGTCGTGCTCTACCAACTGAGCTATTCCCGCATAGAAGGGCACTGCAAAACACATTTTGGAGCGGGAAACGAGACTCGAACTCGCGACCCCGACCTTGGCAAGGTCGTGCTCTACCAACTGAGCTATTCCCGCATAGTAGGATACTGCTAAACATCATTTGGAGCGGGAAACGAGACTCGAACTCGCGACCCCGACCTTGGCAAGGTCGTGCTCTACCAACTGAGCTATTCCCGCGCCTTGTACCGTCATAAATTCTTCACCGGTACGGGGTGCGCATTATACGAGAAATCGCTGCTGCTGCAAGATGCTGACAACAAAATTTTGCGCTTTTAACGCGTTTGCTGATTATTGCAGCAACATGGCGATTTCCTGTGCACCCTTTGCTGGTTAAAGCTGCAAAAAGTGTTGACGGTAATAAGCAAGCTCGGCAACAGACTCACGAATATCGTCCAGTGCCTGGTGCGAACCCGTCTTTTTGAAGCCTGGCAGGATGTCTGGCTTCCAGCGGCGAGCCAGTTCTTTCAGTGTGCTGACATCCAGATAGCGATAATGGAAGTAGGCTTCCAGCTCCGGCATGTACTTAAACAAAAAACGGCGATCCTGGCCGATACTGTTGCCGCAGATCGGCGAGGTATTGGCTGGCACCCACTGTTTCAGAAATTCGATCGTTGCCTTTTCAGCAGCACGGTCATCTGTCTGGCTGGCCTTAACGCGCGCAACCAGTCCACTGTTAGTATGAGTACGGACGTTCCAGTCATCCATCAGGCTCAGTTGTTCATCAGACTGATGAACCGCCATCACCGGCCCCTCCGCCAGAATATTCAGATCGGCATCAGTCACCAGAGTGGCAATCTCAATGATACGATCGCGTTCCGGATCGAGCCCGGTCATTTCCAAATCAATCCAGATTAAATTATTTTCGTTTCCAGTGGCCATGCTATTACCTGTGGTTGCTGAGTCGTCATTCGTCATCAATAAGGTGTATCATAGACGTTTTGCCCCTGTGGCGAAATCCAGCTAAACCGGTGAGGGTGAGTGAGTAAAAATAAACTGTCGAAAGGTCAACAACGCCGCGTAAGCGCTAACCACGATCGTCGTTTAAATCAGCGCAAAACGCGCCCGGAAGCGGACGATAATTTATTTGGTGAAGATGCTGAGGGCATTGTGGTCAGCCGATTTGGCATGCATGCCGATGTCGAAGACAGTGCGGGCATTACGCATCGCTGCAATATTCGCAGGACGATTCGTTCACTGGTGACGGGCGATCGTGTGGTCTGGCGCCCTGCCCTCAACGGCGGCAAAGGCATTGTTGAAGCGGTGCATGAGCGCACCAGCGTACTGACACGTCCTGATTTTTACGACGGCGTTAAACCTATTGCCGCGAACATCGATCAGATTATTATCGTGTCGGCCATTTTGCCCGAGCTCTCCCTGAACATAATTGACCGCTATCTGGTCGCCAGTGAAACGCTGGATATCGAGCCGCTGCTGGTGCTCAATAAAATCGACCTGCTGGATGATAAAGCCCGCGCGTTTGTCGATGAGCAAATGGCGATCTATCGCAAGATTGGTTATCGGGTCTTAATGGTCTCCAGCCATGAGAAAGCAGGTCTGAGTGAATTGCAGGCGGCATTGATTGACCGGATAAGTATCTTTGCGGGACAGTCCGGCGTCGGCAAGTCGAGCCTGTTGAATGCCCTGCTCGGTTTTGATCAACAGGAAGATACGGCCATTCTGACCAATGACGTGTCCGACGTGTCGGGTCTGGGTCAGCATACGACGACAGCATCCCGGCTTTATCATTTCCCCGACGGCGGCGATGTGATCGATTCGCCCGGCGTTCGTGAGTTCGGTTTATGGCATCTGGAGCCGGAACAAATCACCCGGGGATTTGTCGAATTCCGTGAGTTTTTAGGCGAATGCAAGTTCCGTGACTGCAAACATGGCTCGGACCCTGGCTGTGCCATCCGTGAAGCCGTTGAGCAAGGAAAAATCGACGCATCCCGCTTTGACAACTATCACCGCATTCTGGACAGTATGGCGCAGGTGAAAGTCCGGAAAAACTTTGCTGAGAGTGAAGATTAAGGCCAGTAACAGCGTAGTCGCCATCTGACCGGGGCGCTGCTACAATCCGCCCCCATTTTGTCAATGTTATAAAAGATAGCCAGGAGGCTAGGGTGTTTGATCGTTTTAAACTTGGCTTGAACCACATTCTCCCCAAAAAATGGCTGACTGAACTTGCTGGCTGGGGCGCAAGCCGTCGCGGCGGCTGGCTGACAAAGCTGGTGATTGACGGCTTCGTCTGGTTTTATAAAGTCGATATGACTGAAGCACGTAAACCGGATACCGCCAGTTACCGCACCTTCAACGATTTCTTCGTCCGCCCGTTAAAGGACGAGGCGCGCCCTGTGGATCCGGATGCGAGCCTGATCGCGCTGCCTGCGGACGGTGCCATCAGTCAACTTGGTCATATCGAAGGCGACCAGATTTTCCAGGCAAAAGGCCACTACTATACGATCGACGCGCTGCTGGCAGGGAACGAGCAACTGGCCGCGTTGTTTCGTGAGGGTGAATTTATCACGACGTATCTGGCACCGCGTGATTATCACCGCGTCCATATGCCGTGCAACGGCATCCTGCGTGAAATGATTTACGTGCCAGGCGATCTTTACTCAGTGAATCCTCTGACCGCACGCAACATCCCTAACCTGTTTGCCCGTAACGAACGGGTCATTTGTTACTTCGAGACCGATATGGGACCGATGGTACAGATCCTGGTGGGCGCGACTATCGTCGGGAGCATTGAAACCGTTTGGGCTGGCACGGTCACGCCACCACGCGAAGGCATTATCAAACGCTGGCACTATCCGGCCGCCGACCACGACGGTGCCGTTGTTCTGCTTAAAGGCCAGGAAATGGGCCGCTTCAAGCTGGGCTCGACCGTGATTAACCTGTTTGCGCCTGGCCGTGTCAGGCTGGCAGAAAGCCTTGAGGCCGAAAGCAAAGTCCGGATGGGACAACCTATGGCGGTCGCCCTGCCTCTGGCCACCGCACCGTCTGACGCTGTCGAATAAGAGTAAGCCCTGTGTTCGTACGCGCGTTCCTCTGTTTGCTGCTGAGCCTGGGGCTCAGCAGTACTACGTTTGCCGCCAGCCTGCCAGATGCCAGCCAGCTCAGACAACAGCTGGAAGAAGTCAAGTCCGCTAAAAACGCCACTTCGCAAACCGATCAGATTCAGTCGCTTGAAGCTGCACTGGCGGCCCTTTCTGAACGTGATGATGCCGTTGAGCGCGCGCAGCAGTATCAACAGGTCATTGATGATTTTCCGCGTCTGGCACGCGAGCTGAGACAGCAAATCGCCTCACTCAACGACAGTGTGAAGACGGTACGCAGCACAATGAGCAGTGCCGAGCTGGAACAAGAGATTCTGCAAATCAGCAGTCAGCTGATTGAGGAAGGACGCCAGGCTCAACAGGAGCAGGATCGGGCCCGCGAGATCAGCGATTCCCTGTCACAACTGCCGCAGCAGCAAACGGAAGCACGTCGGGCGCTGACGGAGAGCGAGAGACGTCTGCAGAGCGCGGGCAGCCCTGCCACGCCAGCCGGCCAGGCACAGCTGATGGCCCGTCAGGCAGAAAATGCCGCGAATAAGGCCCGGGTGGATGAGTTTGAGCTGGCGCAGCTGTCGGCAAATAACCGTCAGGAACTGGCGCGCATGCGCGCCGAAGTCCACCAGCGTAAGGTCACCCAGCTCGATAATTATCTCCAGGCGCTGCGTAATCAACTTAATGAGCAACGTCAGCGCGAGGCAGAAACTGCACTGGCCCGGACAGAACAGCTGGCGGAAAACAGCGGTGATCTGCCGCCAGCGATCAGTAAACAATTTCACGTTAACCGCGAGTTATCTGGCGCACTGAATCAGCAGGCGCAGCGAATGGACCTGGTGGCCTCACAACAACGCCTCGCTACCAATCAAATCATTCAGGTCCGCCAGGCATTGTCCACGTTACGGGAACAATCTCAATGGCTGGGTGCATCCAGTCTTCTCGGTGATGCCCTTCGCGCGCAGGTCGCACGATTACCTGACATGCCGAAGTCTCAGCAGATCGACAATGAGATGGCTCAGCTCCGTGTTCAGCGACTGCATTATGAAGATTTGCTCGAACAGCAAAACGTATTGCGTAAGGCCCATCAGCCCGACGGACAGCCTTTTACCAGCGAACAAAAGCGGATTCTGGATGCGCAGCTTAAAACGCAACGCGAACTGCTTAACTCGTTGATTTCGGGCTGCGATACGCTGATTCTGGAAATCACCAAGTTGAAAGTGGCGAACACGCAGCTACAGGATGCGCTAACCGAAGTTAAAGATGCGACGCACCGCTACCTGTTCTGGACGGCCGATGTCAGCCCGATTTCGTTGAGTTATCCCCTTGATGTGGCTAACGGCCTGTCTCACCTGCTGACGCTGGACACACTGGGGCAGCTCGGTAAAGCGCTGGCCATGATGTTTACCAGCCGCAGCACGGTATTACCCATTCTCGGTGCGGTGCTGCTGGTCGGCTTCAGTCTCAGTACCCGCCGTCACTTCAATGCTTTTCTTGAACGCTCAGCCAGCAAAGTCGGTAAGGTGACGCAGGATCGTTTTCGCCTGACAATCCGTACCGTGTTCTGGTCGATTCTGGTGGCGCTGCCGCTGCCGGTACTCTGGGCTACGCTGGGATACGGCCTGCAAAATGCCTGGCCCTATCCTGTCGCCGTGGCGATAGGCGACGGCATCACCGCCACCTTACCTTTGCTGTGGATCTTTATGGTCAGCGCACAGTTTGCGCGCCCGAACGGCCTTTTCATCGTGCATTTTCGCTGGCCTCAGGTGCGTGTTGCACGCGCGATGCGCTATTACTCGTTGAGTATTGGCCTGATCGTGCCGCTGATCATGTTGCTGATTACCTTCGATAACCTTGACGATCGCCTGTTCTCCGCCACCCTGGGGCGGCTGTGCTTTATTTTGATCTGTGGCGCGCTCAGTATTGTGACGGTAAGCCTGAAGCGTGCAGGCATACCGCTTTATCTCGATAAAGAGGGCAGCGGCGAGAATATGATTAACCGCCTGCTGTGGAATCTAATGATCGCTATTCCACTGGTAGCCGCCCTTGCGTCAATGACGGGCTATCTTGAAACCGCGCAGGCGCTGCTCGCCCGTCTGGAAACCTCTGTGGCGATCTGGTTTTTCCTGCTGGTGATTTACCACATCATTCGCCGCTGGATGCTGATTCAGCGACGCAGGCTGGGCTTTGATCGCGCACGCCAACGCCGTGCCGATATGCTCGCCAACCGTGCGCGCAACGAAGAGGAGAAAGATCAGGCCGCACAAAATACTGACGTAATTGAAATTGAAGAGCCTGTTATCGACCTGGACGCCATCAGTGCCCAGTCGCTGCGTCTGGTACGCTCCATTTTGACACTTATCGCGCTGGTATCGGTCATCGTCCTGTGGTCAGAAATCCACTCTGCATTTGGTTTCCTTGAAAATATTCGTCTGTGGGACGTGAATACCTCCGTTCAGGGCGTCGAAAGCATTCAACCTATTACGCTGGGTGCCGTCCTGATTGCCATTCTGGTATTCGTGATTACCACACAACTGGTGCGCAATATGCCGGCTCTGCTTGAGCTTGCGTTACTGCAGCATCTTGATTTGTCACCGGGCACCGGTTATGCCATCACCACGCTGACAAAATATGTGCTGTTGCTGATCGGTGGCTTGCTGGGCTTCTCACTCATTGGCATTGAGTGGTCAAAACTACAATGGCTGGTTACCGGTCTGGGCGTCGGGCTGGGATTTGGTCTGCAGGAGATTTTCGCGAACTTTATTTCCGGCCTGATTATCCTGTTTGAAAAACCGATTCGTATCGGTGATACCGTGACCATCCGCGACCTTACCGGCAGCATTACGCGCATCAATACCCGCGCAACCACGATCACTGACTGGGATCGCAAAGAGATTATCGTGCCCAATAAGGCGTTCATTACTGAGCAGTTTGTTAACTGGTCGCTTTCCGATTCCGTCACGCGTGTGGTGCTGACAATCCCTGCCCCCGCAACCGTTAGCAGTGAAGAAGTCACTACCCTGCTTAAACAGGCGGCAGAGCGCTGCAGCTATGTGCTGGATACACCGCCACCTGAAGTGTTCCTGGTGGATTTACAGCAGGGAATTCAGTTGTTTGAACTGCGCGTGCATGCGGCGGAAATGGGCCATCGAATGCCGCTTCGCCATGAACTGCATCAGCTTATTTTACATGGCTTTGCAGAGCATGGCATTGAAATGCCGTTCCCGCCGTTCCAGATGCGTGTAGAAGCGCTGAGCCGAAAAACGCCGACAGGTAATAGCGCATCGACCACCCGAACGTTCCGCTCAGGTGGGCTCTGAGAATAAAAATTGCCGTAACGGGCCGGTTAAGAGCGGATTGGTGCGCAGCGAGACAGCGCGTAATCTTGTTCAGGTTAGGTATCAGAACGCAATAAAAAACGCCCGGTCGAACCGGGCGTTATGTTGTCTGAAACGCTTTATTGCTTCACAAAGGCTTCGCCCTGCGCGATATCTTTTTTCAGCGTTTCAAGCATGCCTTCCAGTGCCTGCTGTTCAAACGGACTTAATGCGCCGATGGGCTTGCGCTCAGCAACCCCATTCTTGCCCAGCAGCAGCGGTTGAGAGAAGAAGCGGGCATACTTTCCTTCACCTTCAACATAAGCACATTCCACTACGTTCGCTTCGCCATTCAATGCACGCACCAGCGATAATCCAAAACGGGCAGCTGCCTGGCCCATAGACAATGTAGCAGAGCCGCCACCGGCCTTGGCCTCAACGACCTCAGTACCCGCATTCTGGATACGTTTGGTCAGGTCAGCCACTTCCTGCTCACTGAAGCTGACGCCCGGCACCTGAGACAACAGTGGCAGGATGGTCACACCGGAATGCCCACCGACGACAGGCACTTCAACTTCGCCAGGTTGTTTACCTTTAAGCTCCGCAACGAAGGTGTTTGCACGGATGATGTCCAGCGTAGTGACACCGAACAGACGATTCTTATCGTAGACGCCGTGTTTTTTGAGCACTTCCGCCGCAATCGCCACGGTCGTATTAACAGGGTTGGTAATGACACCAATCAGCGCCTTAGGGGCGGTAGTCGCCACCTGCTCGATCAGGTTGCTGACGATGCCGGCGTTAACATTAAAGAGATCCGCACGATCCATGCCCGGTTTGCGTGCCACACCCGCGGAAATAAGCACAACGTCGGCCCCTTTCAGGGCTGGTTTCGCATCCTCACCGCTGAACCCCTGCACCTTTACTGCGGTGGGAATATGGCTGAGATCTACTGCCACGCCCGGCGTGACAGGCGCGATATCGTAAAGAGACAGTTCTGAACCTGCTGGAAGCTGGGTTTTGAGTAGAAGTGCGAGCGCCTGGCCTATGCCACCCGCGGCACCGAGAACGGCAACTTTCATTCATAACTCCTTATTAAGGTGGGGCAGAGAAGATCCGATATTCCATCTGTATCAGAGCGTAACCAACGGCTCAGTGGATGACGTTTGTCCGGTGCCTGCTCTACCTGCTTCAATACAGAAGCGCCGGATAAAAAATGACACATCATCTTCCTGTCCCTTACTCGCCAGGTTACTCACGCGAGTCAGGCAATTCCCGGTTCAGGCTTACTTTAGTAACAAATGATGAAGGCATCATTCTCACTAACAGGCTGTAAACATTATACCCGTGAACTGGCAACCGTATTATCCGCAGAAAGAGATCGGCAATGTACATTTTTATTTTCTTACCTCATCAATAATATAACACCTTTGCAACCTTTGCCTTTTCAGGCTGTGAGCTGGGTTTTGGTCTGAGGAGATTCTTTGCTATTATCGCCGCCCGCGATGATGACCTCGCAGTACAATTAACAACCGATTGCATAAAAATTCATTTATATGCATAATAATGTCTTTGCTGCGGCCTGGTTCGCGGTTTGTCTTACGTATACTGGTAAATTATGCGAAACCCATCGAAACAAGACGATCTGATTAAAGCCTTCAAGGCATTATTAAAAGAAGAAAAATTCAGCTCTCAGGGCGAGATTGTTCAGGCGCTTCAGGAAGACGGCTTCGAGAACATTAATCAGTCAAAAGTTTCTCGTATGCTGACGAAATTTGGCGCGGTGCGCACCCGCAATGCCAAAATGGAAATGGTTTACTGTTTACCTGCGGAACTGGGGGTGCCGACTACCACCAGTCCTCTGAAGAATCTGGTGCTTGATATTGACTATAACGATGCTCTGGTCGTGATTCATACCAGCCCGGGTGCCGCACAGTTAATTGCGCGTTTACTTGACTCATTAGGTAAGTCCGAAGGCATCCTGGGCACGATTGCAGGAGACGACACCATTTTTATCACGCCAGCACGCGCCTTTACTGTCAGGCAACTGCACGATGCTATTCTGGTATTGTTTGAACAAGAACTTTAGCCTTTATCTCTGACCGGCAGCGCATCTGCCGGTTGATCTGCAGCGCGTCCCTCCTTGTGTTCTCTTCTGTTTAAACGCTCTATTATCAACGAGTTGAGCCTATCTCATTGCCGCTATTTACCTTGTACTATTGGTCATACCCTTTATCCTGGCTACTTTTCCACGCTATTTTACACTGCTCTGCACCGCATCGATGGTGCTATCCTTTGAGGTTGTGTTCAAAAGCAGCCTGATCGACCATAAATTTCCGCACCAAAAGTTAAAGTTGCGCATCTTACTGTTTTTATAAGTAATTACCTGCCAAAGGCCGTTTTTTAACCGCTTTTAATAACGTTTAGTTATAAAAAAATCCCATAAGGTTAAAGTATGACTACAAAACATTATTAGGCAGATATTAATTTCTGCCGTTATTAGTCCTATACTTACTTTCGTGATGTGAATCACACTAATAAAAAAGAAGAACAGCCACGACGAGGACATCTTTCATGAAAATTAAAACTACCATCGCTGCTTTAAGCATTCTCTCTGCCCTGTCATTTGGTGCATCTGCAGCTGAATATGTTTCTGCTGCGGATGCTCAGAATCTGCACTCTGTCGGCACTGTGAGCGTTAGTGGTGTCGCCGGTGCGCCATCAGATATCAGACAGCAACTGAGTGAGAAAGCGGATCAACACGGCGCTAAAGCTTTTCGTGTTATCGAGGCTTACAACGATGGCAACTATCACGCCACCGCTGAGTTGTACAAATAAAAGCGTTTGAACTGACAGGTAACCAGATGAGACCACATGCTCACTGGTTAATTAACATTGCTGGAGAAGAGTAATGAAAACCACATTAACCTTTGCCGCCCTGAGTTTGGCTTCGCTCCTGTCCTTTGGTGCCCATGCCGCCAGCCCGGTAACAAATCAACAGGCGCAGGAGATGAACCTGCAGCCCCTGAATCAAACCATCACCGTCAGCGGCATCGACGGCGATCAGACGAATGTTCGCCAGGTTCTGTCTCAAAAGGCAGATGCCCAGGGTGCGGGTCACTATCGCGTCATTGAAAATAATCGCGACGATACGTTCCACGTTACCGCTGAACTTTATAAGTAATACATCGACGGCAATCGTGCCGCATCTGAAATTAATCGACAACCCGCTCTGTGTTTTGACTCCGTAGGTTGTTGACAGTTATGAGGAAATAAACATGAACATCAAAGCAACCATCGCAACAGTAAGTCTTCTTTCTGCTATGACATTCGGCGCTTCCGCTGCACAGCTGGTGACCGCCGAACAAGCACAGAACTTACAACCTGCCGGAACCGTAAGCATCAGCGGTGTAGCAGGCTCTCCGATTGATTATCGTGCTCAGCTGTCTCAAAAAGCTGATGAGCAAGGCGCAAGCGCGTACAAAATTATTGAAGCAAATACCGGTGACAGCTATCACCTCACCGCACAGCTTTATAAATAGTTCCTCGTCTGTTTATGACGAACCCTTTAGCCCCGGTCGCCGGGGCTTTTTTCTGTCTGAAACGGCGAGGCAGAACCTGACAGCCGTAAGGCGCAGGAAAACGGACATCGGCTAATGATCGCGCCAGCGGCACAACACTCAGGCACGTTAAAAGACAGGAACTGGCTTTCGCATGAGGTGCTCTGACGCGAAATGGGGTGGCGTATTTAATGACAGAGTTGCACTAAGTCGTCATCAGAGAGTGCTGTCATCTCGGCGACAACACGGGGATGCAAACCATTTTGCAGCATCGTGCGTGCGATCTTCAGCGCGGCCGCACGCTCTCCCTCGCTGCGTCCTTTCTCCAGACCACGTTGCTCACCGAGCTGAATTCCTTCTTTTAAACCTTGCTGAATGCCCTTTTCAATGCCTTTCTGCTCAAGCTGCTGTGCAATAGTCATCAATGCATCCTCATGTTGCGGTACTCGCTGTGCCAGCGTCCTGACGAAAATGTCGGCGTCGGCTGTTTCGCCTGCCTGCAAGAGATAGTGTACCAACGATATCACTTGCGATGAAGAGAGATATCCAGCCAGTAAGACGGGGGCCAGCTTATCGATGAGTTCTGTCAACTCTCTTTGATGTATATGCTTTTGCAGCAATGTTAAAGCCGCCATGCTGCGGTGACCGATAATGTCCTCATCCGGAATAACCGTCACGTCCACCAGCGGAAAAGCGTTGCCATACAGTTCACTGGCGAGCACGGGCATTGCAAACTCATCAAGCCAGCGGGTACTGTAAGGATACGGGCTACGTTTGCCGCTATAGAACAGAACCGGGATGACTAACGGTAGCCGTTTGTTCCCTGCGTCAAGATGCCGCTGCATTGCCGCAATGGCATAGCGCATCAGTCTGAACGCCATATGCTTATCCGGTGATGACTGGTGTTCGATTAAGACATGGATGTAGCCATCCTCTCTGCTTGTAGTTTTCATGCTATACAGCACATCGCTGAAATATTGCCGCAGATCCTCCTCCACAAAAGCACCCGATTCCAGTTTTAATGTATTCAGATCGCACAGGGCGAGCAGCGCTGCGGGAAGGTGCAGTTCCATAAAATCACGGGCAATCGTAGGCTGGGACAAAAATTGCCGGAAAGTCGCATCATGTGGCGTGGGCGTGCCTCTTTTACTTTTCATGTGACCTGTCCTGATGATTGGCGGGCAGAGTATCACGACCAGAAAAAGCGAGGCGTCAGCAAGCGTTAACGTTGCGAGGATGCTCGAGAAATAATGTTTACTTACGCGGACAAGGCATTAAGCCTGATGATCACAGCCGACCTTAGCGTGTTGAAGATGAGAGCACGTTAAACTGCAGTTGCCCTTCCAGTTCCTCCTCCGCCTCGTCGAACAGCAGAATCAAGGCACCGTAGCGCCGCTTCTGTCCCTGCCCCAGGTTCACAAACTCTATTTTGATGGGCAAAGGTAGCCCTCTGCAGACAATCACGTCCCACAATCCATCCAAATCGCAGATATAGCGCGCTTTCAGGGAAAAGCGTTCACAGAATTGCCGGAAGAAATGGGCCTGATCGACAATCTCATTAAAATCAAAACGCTCGACTCTCATACAGGTGACTCCTGTTATTCGTCGCTGGGCGGCCCGGTGCCGCCCAGATAGCCGTTTAACTTAAACCGCCAAGGTGCAGCGCTTTGACCTCAAGGTACTCTTCCATTCCCAGCACCGATCCTTCCCGGCCCAGTCCCGACGCTTTCACACCGCCGAAGGGAGCCAGCTCTGTCGAGACAGCACACTCATTGATGCCTATCATCCCACTTTCCAGCGCCGAGGAAACGCGGAAGACGCGTTGCAAATTCTGCGTATAGAAATACGCCGCCAGCCCGTATTCGGTTTGGTTCGCCCGCCGAATGACCTCGTCTTCATCATCAAACCGGAAGCACGCCGCAACCGGTCCAAATGTTTCTTCCTGAGCCAGCTTCATGCCTTCATGCGCATCGACGATGACCGTAGGCTGCCAGAAATTGCCGCCCAGCGCATGTCGCTTACCGCCCGCGAGCACCTTGCCACCCTGGGCAACCGCATCGTTAACATGTTCTTCCACTTTTTCTAACGCCGAACGCTCAATTAACGGTCCGACAATGACGCCGCTTTCCATACCGTTACCCACTTTGAGTTTATTGACCTCATCTGCCAGTTGCGTTGTGAAACGCTCATAGATCGCATTATGAACAAAAAAACGGTTTACGCTGACGCACACCTGGCCCGCGTTACGGAATTTATTGGCAATAGCGCCCTGAACGGCAGCATCGATATCCGCATCCTCAAACACGATATAGGGCGCGTTGCCCCCCAACTCCATCGACACTTTTTTCATGGTCTCGGCCGCATTGCGCATCAACGTTTTGCCCACCGCCGTCGAACCGGTGAACGAGATTTTACGTACGGCGTTGCTCGCCATAATCGCATCACTGATAGCATGCGTATCCCCTGCCACGCCGTTAAGGACGCCGTCCGGGATACCGGCTTTCTTTGCCAAAGCCAGCAAGGCAAACGCAGAAAGCGGCGTATTGTTGGCAGGCTTGATGATCCCTGTACATCCAGCTGCCAACGCCGGACCTAACTTACGGGTCAACATGGCCATCGGGAAGTTCCACGGGGTGATCGCCGCTACAACACCAACGGGTTCCCGCGTGGCCAGGATACGTGATCCCGCTTTAGCAGGCGGAATGATTTCACCATTGGCTCGTTTGGCCTGCTCGGCAAACCACTGGATGAAACTGGCGGCGTACTCAACCTCGCCTTCCGCTTCTTTAAGCGGTTTGCCCTGCTCCGTTGTCATGAGCTCAGCAAGCCAGCGTTTGTTTTCAATGATTAACGTATACCAGCGGTAAAGCAGCGCTGAACGCGCTTTAGCCGTCTGCGCCCGCCAGGCGGGAAAGGCGTCTTGTGCAGCCTTAATCGCGTCTTCGGTTTCCTTTTTACCGGCTTTCGCCACCTGAGCAACAACGTCCCCCGTTGCAGGATTGGTTACGTCAAAAGTCGACGTCGTCCTCAGCCACTGCCCGTTGACTAAATAGCCGGTCTGGAACAGTTCGCTGTCTTGCAGTGAAGAAGGCATCTGCGTTACTCCTGTCAGTTTGTTTTTACTTCAGGAAAGTATAGATGGCAAAAATGACAGGTCGGGGAAGGAAGGAAAGTGAAAGGGCCGCCAGCATGGCTGACGGCCCAAATTCAGATTTGGACGAGCGTATTTTGATACTTTGAAAGCATCTCAGACAGCCGTTTCACCGGCTCGGTAACACTGTCCGGTGCATCATAAAGGGCCAGCTTTTCCTGATAGACATCCAGCTCGCGCAGCAAGCGTTGGAAATAATAACGGCGCTTCTCATCACTACGGACGGCAATGATACGATCGGCCGTGTGCCGTAACTGGCGGTGGAAGGCGGAAAGCTCCGCATTAATCGGCACGTCTGCCGCACGCAATCGTTGATGTCCAATGATTAACGTCAGGGCGATGCGGTATTTGTCGATGTCGCCGGGAAACAGGTTAAGCAATAAGAAGAGCTGCTGGTACAATGCTGGCAAATGGTTTTCACGCCGGCGCGCCTTATTGGTGGTCATTGCCGACACCGCAGCATACATAAAGCGGTTAAGCAATTTACGTCCTGTTCGCGCTTTCGATTTATCACGGATCAGCAGAATCACCATTAAGGCAAGAAAACTCCCGATCCACTGCCCCAGTGCGTTATCGATAAAAACCGTAAAGTTGAACTGCATCGGATTATCCAGCACCAGGACGTTAATCGTACCGGCCATCGCGCCCAGCGTACCAATCTGGCGGCGTTGAATGAGAATGCCTGAAATAAAGCCCAGTAAACCGATGGCAATGCACAGCAGCAGAGCGCTTTGCTGCGTATTGGGCAAGATGTACATAAAATAAAGCGCCCCCAGCGGTATTGCGACCGTCATGCCATAAACGAAGTCTTTCGCCATCATGAGCGGATTAGGCATGCGCATCGCCAGGGCGGTAATCACGCCAAGCATGACCATACAGCCACTACCTGAAGTCCAGCCGGTATAGAGCCAGAATAATGAGCCCAGTGCCGTCGCCACAAACGTACGAATACCATTTATCATCGCATGGTGGGTTTCTGCCGAACGCGCCTGAATCACGACTTCTCGCTGGAGAATGCGCGCTTCCAGATCGGTAATACGACTATTACTCTTCACACCATGAATCAACAGCTGGTATTCCGTTGCGGCACTCATCCAACTCCCCAACGTTTCCGGCACGGTTTTACTGCTGGCTGCCATGAGTCGCCGCATCGTTTTCAGACGTTTATGCACATCTTCTGGCGTCGTGGCCTCTTTTTCCGTCAGCACGCGATACTGCGTGGGAATGTACTCAGGACGTGAGTTCTGAATCAAAAACGTTTCCGCCGCCTGTGTAATCAGCGTCAGCGATAGCGTGTTTAGCATCTGCAGACGGCGGCTGGTATTTTGCCAGCGTGACGACTCCATCATTAACTGGCTACGCATACTGCTCAGCGCCGTTGTGCGTCGTACCAGCGCACTCCAGGCTTTATCGACTTCCTCTTTGTCCTGATGCGCCACACACAGTTGCAGCAACCGGTAATGGGCCACCAGCAGCGACGTCACCTCGGCATCAATCACTTTTTTAATGGAGCGCGGGGAAAAAATCATATCAGCCAGAATGGCGCAAAGGATGCCCAGGATAATTTCGCTACAGCGTTCCACCGCATATTGCGGAACCAGCGTAAGGCCGCCGCTGGCGTTTGCCGTGACCACGATAATTAATGCGGTATAGCCCGCGAGACCGAGCGCATAGGAATTTTCGACTTTAATCAGCGACGAAAGCCATACGCAAAAACCGGCCCAGATACAGCACAGCAACAGCATGACCACTGGCGCTCGCACAGTGGCAATCATGATAACCAGAGCGGCAACACAGCCAATTAAAGTACCGATAATACGCAGAAGACCGCGATAGCGTAATGCGCCAGAGTAGGGATCGCCTCCTGCCGCAAACGCCGTTCCCCCTGCAACAATCCCGGCGGTCATCACGGCCCAGCGCGGTGTTTCAAGGTTGAGATGAAAGCCGATCATCAACGCTGCCACCAGCGCAAAGGTCAGCTTTATCGGGAAACGCAGAAATTCGATCATATCGCCCTCTTAACCAAACTCACGCAGGCGGTTAAAGAAGGACATCATGGGTGAAACCGTCTGGTGCGGACGATCCTCCGCGCCAGTAATCACCACGGTCGCCGTCGTGCCGGCAGGGAACTGATTACCAGGCTGCTGATCAAGTCGGATGCGGACCGGTACGCGCTGAGCCAGGCGAACCCATTCCAGATTAGACTGAACGGTTGCCATCCCCTTGCTGTCAACACTGCTGCTGCTGTTGGTTACGCCTGCCGCAATGCTGTCCACGGTGCCACGTAAGGTGATGTTGCTGCCCAGTGGCGTGATCTCCGCCCGAAAGCCCGGTCTGACGCCGTGCAGTTTGGTCTCTTCCAGATAGGCCAGCACATAAAAGGAGTGCTGCTGCACCAGGGCGACCGCAACCGAGCCGCGCGTAATGAATTCACCCTGGTAAACATTCAGGTTCGTCACCCAGCCGTCTGACGGTGCCTTAATCGTGGTCCGTTCCAGATCAATTTTCGCCAGATCGCGGGTCGCAACAGATTTCGCCAGTTGGTGTTCTGTGGTTTGCAAATCGTTATTGGATTGCTCGATGGCTTCACGCGACATCGCAGAGGTGCCGAGTTGGTTACGACGTCCGGCCTCGCGGCGTTTTTCATTCACCAGCGCCTGGTAATATTCTACGTCCGCCTGGGCTTCATCCAGCGCCTTTTGATAGCGGGGACGATCGACAACAAACAGCGTATCGCCTTTTTTAACGAGCTGGTTGTCATGAACCGGCACATCCGTAATTAACCCAGTGACATCAGGAGAAATGGCCACCACGTCGGCTGCAAATCTGGCGTCACGCGTCCAGGGCGATTCGGTGTAGAACACCCAGGCACGGAATATGATGATAACGGCGATGATAACCAGCAGGATGGTGATCGCGTAACGCGCGATTTTTCTTATAAGCGTGTTCACGTAAACCTCAAACGAATAAACGGGATACTAAATAAAATACACAGCAGTAGAGAGCTGTATTGAAGAGTGCCGGGTGCCAGACAAGATCGTAAATACCACTGGGCGTCAGCACGCGTTTCACCAGCCAAAACAGCATAAGTGAAACGATGAGTTCGATAAAAATGGGCGGAAAAGAGAGCCCAAACATGACAAAGACCGGAAGTACACTCATTAAAAATCCTTAGTTCGACACGGCCGGGATAGTCCACCGCCTTGATCGACGCAAAAGCCTGCGCCCTAAGCCACATCTGAACTACGGCTGGCTTAATAATAGCGTATCATCGGGTGTTTTCAGGTAATGAAGCGTCGCCAGGTGATACCCCGGTACGCTTATAGTAACGCGCTTAACTATACGTTTTCTACTGAATGTGATCTAAATCACTTTTTAGCCAGAGTAAACAATGGAACGACTTAAAGGTATGTCGATATTTGCCAAAGTGGTTGAATTAGGTTCTTTCACGGCGGCCGCACGACAGCTTCATCTCAGCGTGTCATCCATCAGCCAGATAATCGCCAGGCTGGAAGATGCCCTTCAGGTTAAGTTACTCAATCGCAGCACACGCAGCATCGGCCTGACCGAAGCGGGGAAAATTTACTATCAGGGTTGCCGCCGCATGCTGGCTGAAGCCAGCCAGGTACATGAGCAGTTATATGCGTTTAATAATACGCCTGTCGGGGTGTTACGGATTGGCAGTTCCTCCACGATGGCGCAGAACGTCCTGGCCGGCATGACCAGTGATATGTTGCGTGACTATCCCGGCCTGAGTGTCAATCTTGTCACCGGCATTCCTGCCCCCGATTTAATCGCCGATGGCCTGGACGTGGTTATTCGGGTGGGCGCATTGAAAGATTCCAGTCTGTTTTCACGCAGGCTGGGCGCAATGCCCATGGTGGTGTGTGCCGCTAAATCCTACCTGGCGCAGCATGGAACACCCGAAAAACCGGCGGACATTACAAAATTCGCCTGGCTGGAATACAGCGTTCGCCCCGACAACAATTTTGAATTGATTGCACCCGAAGGCCTTGTGACTCGTTTGTCACCTCAGGGGCGTTTCGTCACCAATGACTCCCAGACGTTAATTCGCTGGCTTAAGGCAGGCAACGGCATCGCCTATGTCCCGATGATGTGGGTGGCAGATGAGATCAAGAGCGGAGAGATCGATATTTTATTCCCACACTATCAATCCGACCCGCGTCCGGTTTATGCGTTATACACCGAAAAAGACAAGCTGCCGCTGAAAGTTCAGGTCTGTATCGACTACCTGACGCACTACTTTGAACAGGTTGCCGAGCAGTACAAGCAGCACCGAAAGACATAGCCCTTCGCCTTTAGCAAGGTACTCAACAGGGCATCACAAAGGTGCGAGGTGCGGGACAGGACTTTAAACAGGCCTCATTTACGGCAGAGACAGGAAAATCGCGCCAGCGTTTACTGAATGGGGCGCCTTCAGGATGTAATAGTAGCGCACTAAAAACCCGCCAGCAGGCGGGTTTGTCAGGCTAATCAGGCAGTGCCGCCGATAGTCAGCTTGTCCAGCTTGAGCGTAGGCTGGCCCACGCCAACCGGCAGACTCTGGCCTTCTTTACCGCACACGCCAACGCCTTTATCGAGCGCCAGATCGTTGCCAACCATAGAGATTTGCTGCATTGCCTCAATACCGGAGCCGATCAATGTCGCCCCTTTTACCGGTTTGGTGACTTTGCCTTTCTCAATCAGATAGGCTTCGGACGTGGAGAACACAAATTTACCCGACGTAATATCGACCTGGCCGCCACCAAAATTAGGCGCATACAACCCGTATTCCACACTTTCAATAATGTCCTGCGGCGTCGATTTACCCGCCAGCATGTAGGTGTTGGTCATACGAGGCATTGGCAGGTGCGCATAAGATTCGCGACGACCGTTTCCGGTAGGATTCACGCCCATCAGCCGGGCATTCAGCTTGTCCTGCATGTAGCCTTTCAATACGCCATTTTCAATCAGTACGTTGTACTGTCCGGGTACGCCTTCATCGTCAATAGCCAGTGAACCCCGTAATCCCTCGATCGTGCCATCATCAACCACCGTACAGAGGTCAGACGCCACCAGTTGGCCCATCTTACCGCTAAAAACGGAGGTTCCACGGCGATTGAAGTCGCCTTCCAGACCATGACCTACCGCTTCATGCAGCAGCACGCCTGGCCAGCCCGCCCCCAGCACCACCGGTAAAGCGCCTGCAGGCGCAGCCACTGCGGAAAGATTGACCAGTGCCATGCGTACCGCTTCGCGTGCCCAGGCATCAGCGCGCACATCGCCATTTTCATCAGCGAGGAAAAACGCGTAACCAGTACGCGCACCGCCACCGCTGGTACCCCGTTCGCGTTTGCCCTGATCTTCCACCTGAACGCTGATGGACAGACGCACCAGCGGACGCACATCGGCGGCCAGGGTACCATCGGTTGCCGCCACCAGGACCTGCTCATATACGCCGGTCAGGCTGGCATTCACTTCCTGAACCCGTGGGTCAGCAGCCCGCGCAACCTGGTCAACACGATGTAACAGGGCGATTTTGTCTTCACGGCTGAGGCTGCCAAGCGGATCGACAGGCGTATAGAGCGCGCGGTTGACGACGGCTGACAGCGTGTGCGCCTTGCCATTCCCCTGCTCGCGTACGATGCTGCGGGCCGCTTCTGATGACAGACGCAGGGCATTCATTGTGATCTGATCGGCATAGGCGAAGCCGGTTTTTTCGCCGCTGACGGCGCGGACACCCACGCCCTGATCGATATGGTAGGAACCATCTTTAATGATTTTATCTTCCAGAACCCAGGATTCGTGGAAGCTGGACTGAAAATAAAGATCGGCATAGTCCAGACGACGTTCTGAAAGCTGCCCTAACAGGGAAAAAAGGTCCTGCTGATTAATGTTGTTAGCAGTTAGCAACTGCTCACTTACCAGATTCAGAGTCATCGTTTCTCACTCAATATGTGCTCGGATATTCATAGCCTGAGGCAATTATGTTACGCCGTCAAATATCACTTGTTATAGGTTTCGCGTGGCTTACGCATAACCTCGTCAATTTTGGGCTTATCGAGCGGGCCGCTGATGTGATAGCGCAGCACAGAAATTTTACTCCAGAGCGGCCCCAGAACCTTACTGGCCGCGAATACCGCGGCCCCGACGACCGGGTTAATCGCGAACGCGGTGGCGACACCAACGGAGGCGGAAATTTCCGGGGTAACTATGGCTTCCATATCAATCCGTCGCTTCACAAGATCCATATTGCCCTGCATGGCGATATCCGCCTCCAGCCCATCGACTGACAGGTTATCAGTACGGATGACGCCATCTTCAATCCAGGCGGTACCATTGATTGAATCGAAATAGAAACCCTGTTTAAAAGTATCACTGAAGTCGAAACGCAGTTTACGTAGCAGTGCATCAAAACTGAGCAGGCGCAAAATCTGCCCCGCCGCACCGGTATCCACATCCGTTATCTGGCCTTTACCAAAGTGTGTTTTCAGTGTGCCGCTCAGCGTTTCCGCTGATGGCTGCCAGGGTGCAGCGCGCCAGTGCAGGTCATAGTTAATTTTGAAAGGTGCATCGCGTAATGGCGTATTTACGCCGAACCAGTTGGTTGCGTTATTGATGTTGCTGCCCTGCAAGGTGCCTTTCAGCGAGGTACGCTGGTCGTTGGGCCGGTTAACCCATTCGCCCTGAATATTCAGACGCGAACTGCCTGTATCCACCAAGCCATTAGTAAGTGCTAACGTACTTCCTTTAGGTTGCAGCCCGGCGGAAACGCGCCCGTATTTTTGTCCCATCAGCCAGCATTCTGCACACTGAAACTGCACCGCAGGCCACTTGCTAAAGTCAATCTGATCGCTTTTTTGCCCCAGTGGCGAAGCCGCGGTATTTTTTCCGTCAGCGCCCTGCCAGTCGGGATTGTAATAAAGATAATCCAGAGCAACCCGCCACGCTGCTGACGGCGAGGTCGCAAGCTGACCACGTAACTCTTTGGCATTAACCTTCACCTGGGTTTTACCGCCCATTTCCTGGGTGACGGTGGTATCCACGTCATGCCACTCTTGCCCTGCCAGACTGACAGCGGGGCTACGTAAGATAATATTGCCTGGCAACGTTGCCCCGCCCACCTTATGCTCACCCGACGGGCTGGCCGCTCCGCCTTCGCCCGCCATCAGGAGTGCCGCCCAGGCTTCGCCATCGAGCGCAGGCAAATTCAGCACCATGCCTGAACGATCCGGCAGCGCCGGTGTGGTTTTGGTGTCGTTAAGCCAGATGCCTCGCTCAACGCGCAGCGTGGGCTCCAGCAGCCAGCGGCTGTTAAACCGGTGCCGCTCGTCAACGCTGCCGCTCAGATCGAAATGCGTTAAGTCGCCGTTTGCATTAACGGTAACCGGCAGGCTCTCGCCAGCCTTTTTGTCGAGTGGTGGAGGTAAGCGACTACTTACTTCCTTACCGTCTCCTTTGAGTTGCACGGCATAATGCGCACCGCCCTTGTGAGGCAAGGTGACGTTTACCTCACCTTGCCACGGAAGATGACCGGCCAGTTGGCTGCTAATCTGTCGGGGTATGTCAGTGATTTTTGCCAGTTGCCAGTCCGCCTGTAATTTGACGTTCACGCCAAAATCGTCAGGATTCTCCTGCGTCGTGAAGCTGACATCGATCGGCTGTCCAAACCAGTTGGCCTGCAGCGTATCGCTTTCGAGATTGCCGTTGTTATAGCGGAACTGCCCCGTCAAATGGGTCATTGTGGTATTCAGGGGTTTGATATGCAGGCTGTTGTTATTCATCTGCACATCCCCGCGGGCGTGAACATCTTTGCCATTCAATGGAATATCCAGCTTGAGATGACCTTTGGTCAGGCCTTTGACCTGGAGCTGTTCCAGTGCCGCTCCCAGCGACGATTTGAGCGGCGTGTGCTGGAAGTACTCACCGATTTGCTGCCCGTCACCGCTGATATCGCCATTAATAATCAGCTTTTCCTTCAGGTAATCCGGGATGACAGCGCTGACATTGCGGGCATCGACTTCACCCAGTTTCGCCAGTGGCGCATTCATCCACAGGCCGTCATTCAGGAAGTTAAGATCGATATCAAGATTGCTGAGATCGGGCCAGCCCGGCTGGAACGCATAGGTTGCCTGGCGTAACGGCACCCAAACCTGGAACATCCCGTCGTTGTGCTGGAAGGGAAAAAGCGCTGGATTACCGTTAAACAGCAGCGTGGCATTACTGACCTTACCGCCTTTAATCGCACCGCTTAAATAGTGTGTCAGCGAGTGGCCCATTATCGGTGTCGGGAAATAGCGCCACGCATCACCAGCGTTCGTGACGTTAATGCCGGCCAGAATATTCAGTTGAGGTTGCGCATCGCTGTTTTGCTGATAGCGGAAATCGCCGTGCGCCCAAAGGGAACGGGCCTGAATGTCAAGGTCGTGACCCGCCAGCGTCAGCCCCTGCTTATCCTGCGTCCAGTTAAGGTTGCCGGTGATCTGTTTGATCTCCAGCGGTGCCTGGAACATATCACCATAAGGCACCGTAGCCTGCCCCATCGCAATTGCGGCTTGCCCATCGTTCAGGCTGCCTGTCGCCTCACCATTAAGATGGCTGATGCCGGGAACCAGCTTCCAGTACTGCCAGCTAAAATCACGCCACTTTACCTGAAAGCGGGTCTGCTCGGGTTGTGCTAAGGGAATATCTAACGCAAGCCCATCAATCGTGCCCCGCGGCCGCAATGCACGCCAGTTATCAAACAGCGCAGGTGAGAGAGGCGCAAAAAGCGGCACCAGCGGCGCGATGCGATCTAATGCTAACTGCGTCGCACGAACGCGGACTTTGGCCTCGCTGTTGCTGCCCAGCATCTGCTCGTCCTGCGGTTGCCAGAACAGCGAAAAATGACCAGCAGGCCACGCATTGCCGTCTGTGCTGAGTTTGGTTTGCGGCACCGTTACCACCCAGCCATTTTTGTAACGCGAAAGGTGCGCCGTCAGACCATCAACGTTGAGAGTATGGGGACCGCTCTCGCCCTGCCAGCTTGCGCCGCCTTGACTTAACAACAGGTCGCCAGCGTAGATATCACCATCACGCAGAGTGACCCAGGCTGCCAGGCTAAACCGGGCGCTGTCCAGACGGGTGTTATCCCGTACCCAGCGGCCCAGCCAGGGGCGCATATCCACGTCATCAGCCTGCATCCAGATGCGACCGTCGTTGAGTAAGCCTTCGTTATCGTTCAGGTCGAGACGGACCTGCACAACACCGTGCTGTCCGGTAAAACTCGACAGGCTGACCTCACCTTCTGCGCGATGTCGCGTATGTTCGTTCAGCCAGGTGAGTTTAGGGATAGCCAGTTCAGCATGCTGACCGGATGGCGTGATAAAACCAATCGTGCTGTCGCGCAGATCGAAGTGATCGAACTGGCGTAAAAACAGATCGTTGATCTGGGTGAGCCTGAAGCTGTGCTTCTCGTTGTCACTGGTCAGGAGAGGCTGAGTGCTGTTAAAGTGCAACTGCCAGAACGTCAGATCGCGGAACTGCCAGCGCCAGTGGAGCAATGACTGCCAGACGTCCAGCGCAACGGTAATACGCGCGATCGAGAGCGTCCCCGTTTGTTTCATGTCCACGTTCAGGTCACGGATTTGCAGCGTGGGCCCAAAATTTTCCCACTTGCCCTTCAGCTGGCTGGCGTTAACATTGGCACCGCTGACGTCAGAAACAAACTCTAAGACCTGACTACGATAGTTATCGAGGTGCGGCATCGCCAGACGCAGCGCACTGACCAGCAGCGCCACAATCACAATGACTGTCGCGAGCAGCAGTAACATCACTCTTGGCAACTGCCTCACTCACACCTCTCCTTGTCTACCGTTAACGACGGATGGTTGCTGCTCATACCCGGCGTCTTATGACATAAGCGGTATGGGGCCACATTTTACCCTAAAATGTGCGGCCAGACATCGTGAGCCTGACCGGCCAGCACTACATCATGACCACATCGAACTGTTCCTGAGTATAGAGCGCTTCAACATGCACCTTTACCTGCTTGCCGACAAACAGCTCCACTTCCGCCAGCGCATGGGACTCATCCGTTTTCAACGCTTCGCCCACCGTCGGCGACACGTAGACCAGGAAACGGTCAGAATCATAAGCATGATGAACACGAACAATTTCACGCATAATTTCGTAGCACACCGTTTCGACGGTCTTCAGTGTGCCGCGCCCTTTACACACCGGGCAATCCTCACACAGCACGTGTTCGATACTTTCGCGCGTACGCTTGCGCGTCATTTCCACCAGCCCTAAGGCGGAAAACCCGCTGATGCCCGTCTTCACTCTGTCTTTACTGAGTGCGGTTTCCAGCGAATGCAGCACGCGACGGCGATGATCTTCATTACTCATATCAATGAAGTCGATAATGATGATGCCGCCAAGGTTACGTAGCCTCAGTTGGCGGGCGATCGCCTGTGTCGCTTCCACATTGGTGTTAAAAATAGTTTCATCAAGGTTTCGGTGTCCGACAAAGGCACCGGTGTTGATGTCGATTGTCGTCATCGCTTCAGTTTGGTCGATGATGAGGTATCCGCCAGATTTCAGTTCAACTTTACGTTCCAGTGAGCGCTGAATCTCGTTCTCAACATCAAACAGATCAAAGATGGGCTGTTTGCCATTGTAAAGCTCGAGCTTGCTGGACATCTCCGGGATGTATTCGCTGGTGAATTCCTTGAGGAGATCGCAGGTCAGGCGCGAATCGACACGAATGCGATCCAGCGCTGCGCCCGCAAAATCGCGCAGAATACGCTGCGCCAGCGCCAGCTCACCATAGAGTAAGCAACGGGTTTGATTGCGCTTTTTCCGCTCGCTGACTTTGGTCCAGAGCCGTTTCAGAAACGCAGCATCCTGCGCCAGCTCTTCTTCGCCAATGCCTTCCGCGGCGGTGCGGATGATGAAACCGCCCAGGTCGTCACAGTAGTCGGCCACGACGGCTTTAAGCCGTTCACGCTCTTTTTCACTGGCAATGCGTTGTGAAACGCCAACGTGTGAAGCGCCGGGCATAAACACCAGGTAGCGCGAGGGCAACGTGATATCTGTGGTCAGCCGCGCGCCTTTAGTGCCAAGGGGATCTTTCACCACCTGCACCACGAGATCCTGTCCCTGACGCACCAGCTCCGCGATATCACGTACCACGAAATTTTTCTTTTCGTCGCCCGCAACGCATTCTGTATGCGGCATGATGTCGGACGCATGCAGGAAGGCCGCTTTATCAAGCCCGATATCCACAAATGCCGCCTGCATGCCAGGCAAAACCCGGCTGACGCGCCCTTTGTAAATATTACCGACGATGCCCCGCCGGGCTTCGCGCTCAATGTGAATTTCCTGCAGGATACCGCCATCAATGTAGGCGACGCGCGTTTCAGCAGGCGTAACGTTAACCAGTAGTTCTGCCGTCATGTTAACCCCTTACGGCACGCAGTGACTGGAACTGGTCGATCAGTTCCGCGGTCTCAACCAACGGTAATCCGACGACTGCGTGATAACTTCCATTGATTTTACGAACAAAGTTTCCGCCCTTTCCCTGAATACCGTAAGCGCCTGCTTTATCCATAGGTTCACCTGTGGCGATGTACTCATTGATGTCGTGTGCGGTTAAGTTACGAAACGTCACCTCGGTGACCACCAGACAGTCCAGCACCTGCTGACGATCGGCGAGCGCGATAGCCGTCATGACCTGATGCGTTTTTCCCGAGAGTTTACTGAGCATTGCGCTGGCATGGTCGGCATCGTGGGGCTTTTCCAGCACCTCGCCATTGAGCACCACGATGGTGTCGGCACCCAGCACCGGTAAGTCTTGCCGGGCAAGCGTGACGCCCGCTTTAGCTTTGTCATGCGCCAGGCGTCGAACATAGCCCTCTGCCGTTTCACCGGGTTGACGTTGCTCTTCAACATCAGTGACAAGACGCTCGAAGGTGATGCCAAGCTGGCTCAGCAGTTCACGTCGGCGGGGAGACGCGGAGGCCAGATACAGGGTTACCATAAATTTCCTTATTGAACAGCGAACTGACGGCGGATCTTTCTCATCAATAAGAATAGCCACGGCCAGAGAATCCCGTCGACAACACTGCTCCAGAAAATTTCAGGGCGGAATGAGACGTTGATCACCAGAAACTCTGCCCAGAAGACGATCACATCCATTGCTAATGACAGCACCATAACCATTAACGCCTGCTGCCACAATGCTAAGTTACGGAATAACTGGAATTTAAACGCAACCAGATAGGCGATAATGCTGAGCGCCAGTGCGCGAACGCCCAACGTCGAACCGGCGATTAAATCCATAATCGCCCCCAGCAGAAAACCGCTGCCCACATTCACGCGATGCGGCAGCGCCAGCACCCAATACACCAGAATCAACAATAGCCACGATGGCCGGAACATATAGATCTGTTCCGGCCATGGCATGATTTGCAGAATAAACGCCATCAGAAAGGACAGCCAGATCACCCATCGTCCCTGGCTGCGATATCGACTCAATTCTGGCCTCCGCGTGAGCGGGAAGCGGCATCCTGCGAACGACTTTCGCTGCTGCCCGAAGCGGGTGTGGTAGTCTGTGTGGTGGGCGCAGGCGGCCCCATTTCGCCGGCAGGCGGCAGCACCTGCGGCATCATTTGCATCAGGCGCTCGTTCGCGACCCGATGCACTTCATCAGGCGCCATAGGCATATCACCATTATGATCGGCTCCCCAAAGCAGCAGCAAATAGCGCAGACGTTGCAGACCCGCAGTAGGATGTGCCTGAATCACGGTATAAGCGCGTTGCGTATCCACTTTTACCGAGGACACGACACCGACAGGATAGCCTTCAGGGAAGCGGCCACCTAAGCCTGAGGTGACTAACACATCGCCCACGCGAATATCGGTATTGCCTGGCAGATGTTCCAGTTGTAAATCTTCCGTACAGCCATTGCCCGCGGCAATGACACGAATATCATTACGCAGCACCTGAATGGGCAGCGCATGTGATGCATCACAAATGAGCAGAACGCGACTGGTAAACTGGCCGACAGCGATGACCTGGCCCACAACTCCTTTATCACTGATGACCGGCTGACCTTCATACACGCCGTTGGCGCTGCCTTTATCAATCACGACCTGATCGGTATAGGGATCGGTACCGGTGGAGATCACCTGGGTCACCATCTTATGCTCGTCCTGACGCAGAGGTGAACCCAGCAATTCGCGCAGGCGTGCATTCTCCTGCTTGTATTGCCCCAGCATGAGCAGGTCGCTGTTTTTCAGAAACAGCTCCCGACGTAACGCTTTATTTTCCAGCTCAAGCTGCTGGCGCGAAGCCAGCGTATCTGACACGCCATCCAGAAGTTGACGCGGGCCGTTGGCCAGGAAGTAAAACGGACTGACCGATGTGTCCAGATAGTTGCGTATTTGCGTAAATGAACTCACGCGACTATCTGCGATGATGATGGCAATTGCCACAATCACCGCCAGAAAGAGACGCAATTGCAGAGAAGGGCCTCTGCTAAAAATCGGCTTCATATAATCTGCGTGTTCCTCGACTACAAGGTAAGAAAGTACGGACGTACCGCACTTTCCTGGGCTGGACACATCATACCGATGCACGCAGCGCCGGTTTACACGCTACTCCCTGCGCACTGTTACGACGGTCTCAGCCGGTTGAGGCCATTATTCTTCGCTGAATAAATCGCCGCCATGCATGTCGATCATTTCCAGGGCTTTACCGCCGCCGCGCGCAACGCAGGTCAGCGGATCTTCCGCGACGACAACAGGAATGCCTGTTTCTTCCATCAGCAGACGATCCAGATTTCTCAGCAGCGCACCACCGCCCGTCAGGACCATGCCACGCTCGGAAATGTCAGAGGCGAGTTCTGGCGGACACTGTTCCAGCGCGACCATTACTGCACTCACAATTCCGGTGAGCGGCTCTTGCAGGGCTTCAAGGATTTCATTTGAGTTAAGGGTAAAGCCGCGTGGCACACCTTCTGCCAGGTTACGACCACGCACTTCGATCTCACGCACTTCGTCACCCGGGTAAGCAGAACCGATCTCATGCTTGATACGTTCCGCTGTGGCTTCACCAATCAGTGAACCGTAATTACGGCGCACATAATTAATGATGGCTTCATCGAAGCGGTCACCACCGATACGCACGGAAGAAGAGTAAACTACGCCGTTCAAAGAAATGACGGCAACTTCAGTGGTACCGCCACCAATATCGACTACCATTGACCCGGTCGCTTCAGAAACCGGTAAGCCAGCGCCAATGGCGGCCGCCATAGGTTCTTCAATCAGGAACACTTCACGTGCACCCGCCCCCTGGGCAGATTCGCGGATTGCGCGGCGCTCAACCTGCGTGGCACCGACAGGCACACATACCAGCACGCGCGGACTTGGGCGCATAAAGCTGTTGCTGTGAACCTGCTTAATGAAGTGCTGCAGCATTTTCTCGGTCACGAAGAAGTCGGCGATAACGCCATCTTTCATAGGACGAATGGCTGCAATATTGCCCGGTGTACGGCCTAGCATCTGTTTGGCGTCATGACCAACGGCCGCTACACTTTTAGGTGAGCCGGCACGATCCTGGCGAATAGCCACTACGGAAGGCTCGTTCAGCACGATGCCTTGTCCTTTTACATAAATCAGGGTGTTCGCGGTACCCAGGTCAATGGACAAGTCATTGGAAAACATGCCACGAAATTTTTTAAACATACTAAGGGATAATCCTGCAAGCTGGAGGCGGAAAATAAAATCCGCTTACTTTACCAACCACACGAAGCTGCCACAAGGCGCAAAAACGTTCTGCTTCGGTGAAAAATTAGGCGACATTCGCATTAAATCATTTACAGCTGTTTCGCACACGAGCGGAACAGCGATATCACGCTATCAGAGCAGCTTGTTAAAGAATTTTCTTAACTTTACTCCGACATAAAATCTAACATTTCAGGCGCTCTATTCTGCCTGTTTGTTGTCCTGTATTCACTAAAAGCTGGCGTAAAACCGGCGAATTCAGGCAAACGATTAAATCTGGTAACGTTGCGAGTACTTTTTCACATTACTGTTGACCGGCTGAGAAGGTGAAAACAGGTCGCCCTGCCCGCCTTCAACCCCTAATTCGACCAGAGTTTGCCACTCCGCTTTTGTGCGAACGCCTGCCGCATAAAGCCGGGTACCGGTCGGCTTGCAGACGTCCAGCAGGCTCCGCACAAACAGCTGATTTTCAGTACGGCGCTCAATGTTGCGCACCAGGCCGGCATCCAGCTTGATTAACGCGACCGGCAGTTGCCTGATATAGGCGCTACTGACTACCGTCAGTCCTGCCTGACTGATAGCAATCCGGCAGCCAAATGCCTGGAGCGAATGCAACACCGGAATCAAACGGCTGATGTGTTGACAAACATCCCCTTCCGCAAGTTCAAATAAAAATCGTTTTCGCTGACTTTTTGGGCAGGCCAGCAACATTCGCTGCAACCAGACGACAAAGGGACGCTTT
The DNA here is from genome assembly GCF_041955125.1 of Pantoea sp. BR_17. Classification (NCBI taxonomy): domain Bacteria; kingdom Pseudomonadati; phylum Pseudomonadota; class Gammaproteobacteria; order Enterobacterales; family Erwiniaceae; genus Pantoea; species Pantoea sp. BR_17. The sequence goes on from NZ_JAVAXT010000011.1 coordinate 164,485, forward strand.
AACAGAGAGTCGATACTGACCGGGATAACCAGTGTTTCTTCAGGCCACAGCTCTGACAAAGCGGCAATGCGCAACACCATCTGCCTGTCCCAGCTCTCTACCATGCCAAGCTGCTGCACCAGTGGCATGTATTCAGCCGACAGCACTTCTTTATCACCATCAAAGATGCGGCTGAGTATGACACGATGACGAACCTTGCCCTCACGGTCCACGGCAGGTTTTTGATAGAGCCGCGGCCCACCGCGACTGAGTGTGTTTTCCAGCAAAGTGCGCCAGCGAACACTGCCGCGCCCGGCATCCTGCGGATTGCCCGCGCCGTTTGACCAGTTATTGCCACCGGACAGCGTTGCCCGTCGCGTCGCCATCTCCACATTTTCCATTACCTGCGGCACCGTCTGGCCACTGTGCCAGGCGCTGATACCAATGTGAATAAAGTCGTCACGGTTCACCATGCGCATAGGAGGTAACGCATCAACGGCATTAATTAACTGGTCAGCGATGCTGTTGGCCTCTTTCAGGCTGCGGTGCGGCAGCAATACCGCAAAATCACTGCGAAAATAACGCGCAAGAAGCGCGCCGGGATAACGCATGACAAAAGTGGACAGCATATTGACAACGTTAAACAGGTACTCTTCAACCAGCACCGGTCCAAGCGAGTGATCGTGCGTGTCGAGCTCAGGAAAGCGGATCATCATGACCACGCCGTGTGTCCCGACATCTTCCTGGTCCTCCAGCAAGGTGGCCAACTGATTATCGAAGAAAAGCCGGTTATTCAGCCCGGTTCGGCCATCCTGCGCAGCAAAGGTACGAATTAACGTATCAATGCGAACGCGCTGCTCGCCGGCTTCCTGTAAATCTGACAGAAGCTGATCGATCGCCCGACTGGCTTTGGGCGGCCACTCATCACGCTGCTTTTGGCGGAAGAAGGTACGCTCGCCAGCAAGAATCGATGCCGAACGACTTTCCAGGTGTTCCATCCCGCGCCATTGACGCACCAGCCAGCGATGGATGATGGACAGCATCACCGCCATAATCAGTACAACCAGCACGAGGGCGACAAGGGTATAAGTCGCAGGAATCGAGCGTAGCCAGGTTTGTGCAGGATCGAGAATCGTCAACTGGAGCCGCATTCCCGGTTGGTGCATTAGCGCAATGTCAAAATGGATATAGCGGTTTTTTTCGTGCTCGAGCATCTGATTTTCATGGCGGGACAGCGTAAAAACAGGTTGGCGACCGTTATAGAGAGAAAGTTGCTCCGCGTTGATAACAGGCAACATCGGGGCCAGCCAGGCCTTGAGCGCATCGGGAGGCTGGCTCAGCAAGACGTTATCAACTTCTGTCGCCAGCACCTGTACGCGACTTTCGACACGCTGATGCGTGAGCCAGAAAACACTAAGAGCACAACCCACCAGCATTAAAACCATTGCCAGTACGCTAATCAGTGTAATAAATGCAGAAAGTTTGGTCGTTAATCGCATCCCTGTGCCTGTTTCACTTCGGTTGTCGCCGGATCACGCTGGCGCTGCACGGCAGCCGGAAGAAATTTGAGCAAAATAACACAAATGTCGTCTGGCAACAGTGGCGTTGTGCGTGAAGGCGAAGTATACCGCTGAGAAGATCTCACAGCGCCTGATTCTACATTTTTCAGTGGATTCCCATTTGAGAGCGAAGCCAGGAAATTTCACATTTTTGCAGCGAAATTCGCCAGCATAAGTAATAGTCATCATGCTGGTTGAGACTATCGCGCCTGGAGAAAAACGATGAAGCCGACTAAAAGCCTGACCGAAGCAGATGTAACGCCAGAAAGCATCTTTAATATGAACCGTCGTCGGGTGCTTCAGACGCTGGGGCTGGGTGCCGCGGCCATGGGCCTTCCCGGCATGGCGAATGCTGATATCCTGAGCTGGTTCAAAGGCAACGACCGCCCTGCAGCCCCCGCAGGCCGTCCGCTTGACTTTACCAAACCCGCCCAGTACCAGGCTAACCTGCCCTTAACGCCCGCCGATAAAGTTTCCGGATACAACAATTTCTACGAATTCGGTCTGGATAAAGCCGATCCTGCGGCGAACGCCGGTACCCTAAAAACCGATCCCTGGAAACTGACGATTGAGGGCGAAGTGGCTAAGCCCGTGACGCTGGACATGGATGATATTTTTAAGCGCTTCGCGATGGAGCAACGAATCTATCGCATGCGCTGTGTTGAAGCCTGGTCGATGGTCGTTCCCTGGATCGGATTTGAACTGAATAAACTGCTGAAGCTGGCAGAACCCACCAGCAAAGCCCGCTTCGTCGCCTTCCAGACGCTGTACGCGCCCGATCAGATGCCAGGGCAAAAAGACCGGTTTATTGGCGGCGGGCTCAATTACCCTTATGTAGAAGGTTTGCGTCTGGATGAAGCGATGCATCCGCTTACGATTCTGACAACGGGCGTATACGGTAAAGCGCTGCCGCCGCAGAATGGTGCGCCGATTCGCCTGACGGTTCCGTGGAAATATGGCTTTAAGGGCATCAAGTCCATTGTGAAAATTACGCTCACTCACGATCAACCGCCAACGACATGGAATCAGATTGCCGACAATGAGTATGGTTTCTATGCCAACGTGAATCCCCATGTGAACCATCCACGCTGGTCACAGGCGACCGAACGTTTTATTGGTCCGGGCAGTAGCTTTAATGTGGATCGTCAGCCCACGTTACTCTTCAACGGTTATGCCGATCAGGTTGCCTCACTCTATCGCGGCATGGATTTGCGGGAGAATTATTGAGTGCGCCTGACAATAAAGCAGATCGGCTGGCTTAAAGTCCTGTTGCATCTGGCTGCGTTCCTGCCGTTGGTTTATTTGATCATGGCCGCGATGCACGGTGGACTGAGCGCCGACCCGGCAAAGGATATCCAGCATTTTACCGGCCGAATGGCATTGAAACTGCTGCTGGCTACGTTGCTGGTGTCGCCCTTAACGCGCCTGATAAAACAACCCCTGCTCATTCGGACCCGACGCCTGCTGGGGATCTGGACATTTTTCTGGGCCAGTTTGCATTTGACCAGCTACTACCTGTTGGAGCTGGGAATAAATAACATCGGCCTGCTGGGCAGTGAGCTGATTTCCCGGCCCTATCTGACGCTGGGGATCCTCTCCTGGTTTATCTTGTTGGCGCTGGCCGTCACGTCTTTCCAGCGCATGCAGCGTAAACTCGGCAAACGGTGGCAAACATTGCATAACCTGATCTATCTGGTCGCGATCCTGGCACCTGTCCATTATCTCTGGTCAGTCAAAATCCTTTCGCCGCAACCCATTATTTATGCGCTTTTAGCCCTGGTCCTGTTAGCGTGGCGCTACAAAAAGTTCATTAAGTGGTGGCCGCGTTAACCGCTCTTTTCCCCGCTATCGTCTGCAAAAATGCGGTCTCCGGACCGCATCCGATCAACTTCGCAGATAAGACCAGTATTTTGCTGCGAAATGCCACGAAACGGATATAATGGCCGGCTTTATTGCGATTTGACGCTTCTTTTTCACCGTGACGGGTGACAAATGGAAAGCGGCAAGGTATTTTACGCGATGCCTCAATGATTGCGGGAGATGGCAGCAAGATGGCCGATAAATTACATATTCTGCTTTTGAACGGTCCCAACCTTAATCTGTTGGGAACGCGCGAGCCTGAAAAATACGGGGACGTCACGCTGGATCAGATCGTTTCTCGTCTGGTGCAGCAGGCAGACCAGTTGAATGTAGCGTTAAGCCATTTGCAGTCCAATGCTGAATATCAGCTCATTGATCGCATTCATGAGGCAAAAGGCAACGTGGATTATATCATCATCAATCCTGCCGCGTTTACGCACACCAGCGTCGCACTTCGTGATGCGCTGTTAGCAGTGGACATTCCCTTTATCGAAGTCCATCTGTCAAATGTGCACAGCCGCGAGCCCTTCCGCCAACATTCCTATTTTTCTGATGTCTCTGCGGGCGTTATTTGTGGGCTTGGCGCCGATGGCTACTCGTGGGCATTACAAACGGCAGTAAAGCGCCTGTCTCATACTAATTAATCAAACTGAGTACGGAACCCCATTCATGGATATTCGTAAAATTAAAAAACTGATCGAACTGGTTGAAGAATCTGGCATTTCTGAGCTGGAGATTTCCGAAGGTGAAGAGTCTGTTCGTATCAGTCGTGCACCTGCAAACACTGGTTATCCGATGATGCAGCAGGCTTATGCTGCGCCTGTTGCTCAGCAACCGGCGCTGGCGAGCGCCGTGGCACCTGTTGCCGCTGTCGCAGAAGCTGCACCAGCAGAAATCAGTGGTCACATCGTACGTTCACCGATGGTCGGTACCTTCTACCGCACACCAAGCCCGGATGCGAAAGCGTTTGTGGAAGTGGGCCAGAAAGTCAATGCCGGTGACACGCTGTGCATCGTTGAAGCCATGAAAATGATGAACCAGATCGAAGCCGACAAATCTGGCGTTGTTAAAGCCATTCTGGTCGAAAGTGGTCAACCGGTAGAATTTGACGAGCCACTTGTTGTCATCGAATAACGGGGCGAACCATGCTGGATAAAATTGTTATTGCTAACCGCGGTGAGATTGCACTGCGCATTCTGCGTGCCTGTAAAGAACTGGGCATTAAGACTGTCGCTGTTCACTCAAGCGCGGACCGTGACCTGAAACACGTGCTGCTGGCAGACGAAACGGTTTGCATCGGCCCGGCACAGTCGGTCAAAAGTTATCTCAACATCCCGGCGTTGATCTCTGCTGCAGAAATCACCGGCGCGGTGGCGATTCACCCTGGCTACGGCTTCCTGTCTGAGAACGCGGATTTTGCTGAGCAGGTTGAGCGCTCTGGCTTTATCTTTGTGGGCCCAAAAGCTGACACCATCCGCCTGATGGGCGATAAAGTGTCGGCCATCACGGCGATGAAGAAAGCTGGCGTGCCGACCGTACCTGGCTCCGATGGCTCACTGACCGATGACATGGAAAAAAACCGTGCCTTCGCCAAGCGCATCGGCTATCCGGTCATTATTAAAGCCTCCGGCGGCGGCGGCGGTCGTGGTATGCGCGTTGTGCGCAGTGACAAAGATCTGGAACAATCCATCAACATGACGAAAGCGGAAGCCAAAGCGGCTTTCAACAACGACATGGTGTACATGGAGAAGTATCTGGAAAATCCACGTCACATCGAAATCCAGGTTCTGGCTGATGGCCAGGGCAACGCCATCTATCTGGGCGAGCGTGACTGTTCTATGCAGCGCCGCCACCAGAAAGTCGTGGAAGAAGCGCCAGCACCGGGCATTACGCCAGAGCTGCGTTCATTCATCGGTGAGCGTTGTACTAAAGCCTGTATCGATATCGGCTATCGCGGCGCAGGGACGTTTGAGTTCCTGTACGAGAATGGCGAGTTCTATTTCATTGAAATGAACACCCGTATTCAGGTTGAACATCCGGTCACCGAAATGATCACCGGCGTCGACCTGATTAAAGAGCAGCTGCGTATTGCTGCTGGCCAGCCGCTGTCAATCAAGCAAGAAGATGTGATTATTCGCGGTCATGCGGTTGAATGCCGTATCAACGCCGAGGATCCGGTCACCTTCCTGCCAAGCCCTGGTAAGATTACCCGTTTCCATGCACCGGGTGGTTTTGGTGTGCGTTGGGAATCCCATATTTATGCGGGTTACAGCGTGCCGCCGTATTATGATTCCATGATCGGAAAGCTCATCACCTACGGTGAAACCCGTGATATCGCCATTGCCCGTATGAAAAACGCGCTGGCGGAGCTGATTATCGACGGCATCAAAACCAACATCGAACTGCAGATGAAAATCATGTCCGATGAAAACTTCCAGCACGGTGGTACCAATATCCACTATCTGGAGAAAAAACTCGGCCTGCACGAGAAGTAATCGCAATGCTGAGTTAGTCTGAGGCCGGATATTCCGGCCTTTTTCTTTTCCCGCTGGCGTTAAGGTCACATCATGGACGCGCGTTTTTTACAGGCTCACAAAGAGGCTCGCTGGTCGCTCTGTCTCACGCTGGCCTGGCTGGCTGTCTGGGGCATTTCCGCCTGGTCGGGCGGCGATGCGGTTGGCATAACCGGTTTGCCACGCTGGTTTGAGCTCTCCTGCATTTTTGCGCCTCTGCTGTTCATTTTTCTGTGCTGGCTAATGGTCCGTACACGCTTCCGTGAGATGTCTCTTGAGGAGGAAGATGAACACTGAAATCATCCTGCCACTGTTGGCTTATCTGGTCGTTATTGCCGGTCTGTCCGTCTTTGCGATGCGTAAACAGCGCAAAGGAAATTTCCTGACCGAGTATTTTCTGGGTAGCCGTTCGATGGGCGGATTTGTGCTGGCTATGACCATCACCACCACCTATATCAGCGCCAGCTCCTTTATCGGTGGCCCAGGCGCAGCGTATAAATATGGTCTGGGCTGGGTGCTGCTGGCCATGGTTCAGGTTCCTGCTGTCTGGCTTTCACTGGGTGTACTGGGGAAGAAATTTGCCATTCTGGCGCGTAAGCATAATGCGGTCACGCTTAACGATATGCTCTATGCGCGCTATGGCAGCACACTATTGGTGGTCCTGGCCAGCCTGAGTTTACTCGTTGCCTTTGTGGGCGCGATGGCCGTGCAGTTTATCGGTGGCGCACGCCTGCTGGAAACCGCAGCCGGTATCCCCTACGACACGGGATTACTGATCTTCGGTGGGACTATCGCGCTTTATACGGCATTTGGTGGCTTCCGGGCCAGCGTGCTTAACGATGCCATGCAGGGCATTGTGATGCTGATTGGCACCTTTTTGCTGCTGTTTGCAATTATTCACCATGCCGGAGGGATCCACACTGCTGTAGAAAAACTGCATGCGATTGATCCCAAACTGCTGTCTCCTGAGGGGCCGGGCGATATCATTACGCCGACGTTCCTGAGCTCATTTATCGTTCTGGTCTGTTTTGGCGTTATCGGTCTGCCCCATACCGCTGTCCGCTGTATTTCCTACAAGGACAGTAAAGCCGTTCACCGGGCGATTGTTCTCGGCACTATCGTGGTGGTGGTACTGATGCTGGGAATGCATCTGGCAGGCGCGCTGGGCCGCGCCATATTGCCCGATCTGACCGTGCCCGATCGGGTTATCCCGACGCTGATGATTACCGTCCTGCCGCCGCTGGCCGCTGGGCTGTTTTTAGCGGCGCCGATGGCGGCGATCATGTCGACCATCAACGCGCAGCTGTTGCAGGCTTCCGCTACGCTGGTAAAAGATCTGTATTTACGCCTCGCACCTCAGCAACTGGACAATGAGCCACGACTGCGGATGTTATCGGGCACGGTGACATTTGCCCTGGGTGTCGTTTTGCTGTTCGTAGCCTGGCATCCGCCCGACATGATTATCTGGCTTAACCTGCTGGCGTTTGGTGGGCTGGAGGCAGTATTCCTGTGGCCGCTGGTTCTGGGGTTATATTGGGAACGCGCCAATGCCGCAGGCGCGCTCAGCGGGATGGTGGTGGGCGGAGGCTGTTATGCCATTCTGGCAACCCTGGGCCTGCAACTGTGGGGATTTCATCCCATCGTGCCTTCCTTATTGTTAAGTCTGCTGGCGTTCCTGGTCGGCAATCTGTTTGGGCGTTTACCCGCCGTGGTTAACGCACCACAACACTGAATTAAGAGAGATGTTATGCCGTGGATTCAAATCAAAATTAACAGTTCTGGTGCCAACGCAGAGGCGCTGAGCGATGCACTGATGGAAACCGGTGCCGTGTCAGTGACCTTTCAGGATACCCATGACACGCCCGTCTACGAACCTCTGCCCGGGGAAACCCGTTTATGGGGCGATACCGATGTTATCGGGTTGTTCGATGCCGAAAGCGACATGGAAGGCGTCATTGCCGAACTTTCACAGCATCCACTGCTGGGAGAGAATTTTCGCCACAAGATCGAGCAGATCGAAGACAAAGACTGGGAACGCGAGTGGATGGAGAACTTCCATCCTATGCGCTTTGGCGAACGCTTGTGGATCTGCCCGAGCTGGCGCGATGTGCCCGATCCGAATGCCGTCAATGTCATGCTGGATCCCGGGCTGGCTTTCGGAACCGGCACACATCCCACCACATCGCTCTGTCTGACGTGGCTCGACGGTCTGGATCTGAACGGTAAAACGGTGATCGATTTTGGCTGCGGCTCTGGGATCCTGGCGATCGCCGCCTTAAAGCTGGGTGCAGCGCAGGCCATTGGCATTGATATCGATCCTCAGGCGATTCAGGCCAGCCGCGACAATGCCGAGCGCAATGGGGTGGCGGACCGTCTGTCTCTTTATCTGCCGCATCAGCAACCGGAAAACCTGCAGGCTGATGTGGTGGTGGCAAACATTCTTGCCGGACCGCTGCGTGAGTTAGCGCCGCTTATCCGTGTGCTGCCTAAATCAGGCGGGCATCTGGGATTATCAGGCGTGCTGGAAAGCCAGGCCGAGAGTGTCTGTGAAGCTTATGCCATGCACTTTGCGCTGGACCCTGTCGCCGTTAAGGAAGAATGGTGCCGGATTACGGGCGTAAAAAACGCTTAGCGTCGTAAACGATGCGAGCGTCAGACTCAGCCCTGCAAACGTCGCAGGGCTGTATACCTTCTCCTCATACAGATGAAAGCGAACCTGTCTGGTCGTCGCTGCCTTTCACGCTCAATCGCTATGCTTTTGTCAACCGTCTGTACGGCGTGTTGTGTCGTTAATCACGGTATGTGACGTTTTTTATCTGGCGAATGCCGAATCTTCGTCGGAAAAACCTTTGTTCACAAAATAAACATAACTGGATAACACCATGATTTTTAATGTCATTTATCCATAACACCCTTGTCAGAGCAGACTAAAAGCAGTTTTCTTGCGAATTGTTCAAAGTTTGGCCTTTCATCTTAAGAAAAAAATGCGTAATATACGCCGCCTTGCAGACACAGTATGGCATTACGACTTCATGCGCATTGGAAACCTCCAGCTGAGAAATCGACTGATTGCGGCACCGATGGCCGGTATTACAGACAGGCCTTTCAGAACGCTTTGTCATGAGATGGGTGCAGGAATGGCGGTTTCTGAGATGTTGTCATCCAATCCCGAAGTGTGGGCCAGTGACAAATCTCGTTTACGCATGGTGCACAGTGATGAACCCGGCATTCGTGCCGTCCAGATTGCAGGCTGTGATCCCAGTGAGATGGCTCAGGCTGCACGTATTAATGTCGACGCTGGTGCACAGGTGATTGATATTAATATGGGTTGCCCAGCCAAAAAGGTGAACCGCAAAATGGCGGGGTCGGCCTTACTGCAATATCCTGCCGTGGTCGAGTCTATTCTCTCTGCCGTGGTAAATGCGGTTGATGTACCGGTCACATTGAAAATCCGTACCGGTTGGGATCCAGAAAACAGAAACTGTGTCGCGATTGCCCAATTGGCTGAGCGTTGTGGCATTCAGGCTTTGACGATACATGGCCGCACTCGTGCCTGCCTGTTCAACGGAGACGCTGAATACGACAGCATTCGGACAGTTAAGCAGAGTGTCTCTATTCCGATTATCGCGAACGGAGACATAACTGACCCGCATAAAGCCAGAGCAGTGCTCGACTACACCGGAGCCGACGCTTTGATGATAGGACGTGCTGCTCAGGGAAGACCGTGGATCTTCCGGGAAATCCAGCATTATCTGGACACTGGGGAGCTGCTTGCCCCGCTGCCACTGGCAGAGGTCAAGCGTTTGCTTGTTTCGCATATACGTGAGCTGCACGACTTTTACGGTCCAGGCAAGGGATACCGTATAGCGCGGAAGCACGTGTCCTGGTATCTCCAGGAACATGCCCCAAATGACCAGTTTCGGCGCACATTCAACGCCATTGAGGATGCCAGCGAACAGCTGGAGGCGTTGGAGGCATACTTCGAAAATCTTGCGTAACGAAATAAAGAGCTGAAAGAACTATGTTCGAACAACGCGTAAATTCTGACGTACTGACCGTTTCTACCGTTAACTCACAGGATCAGGTAACTCAAAAACCTTTGCGTGATTCGGTTAAACAGGCACTGAAGAACTATTTTGCTCAACTGAATGGTCAGGATGTGAGTGACCTGTATGAGCTGGTTTTGGCTGAAGTCGAGCAGCCTCTGTTGGACATGGTGATGCAGTATACCCGTGGCAACCAGACCCGTGCTGCCCTGATGATGGGTATCAACCGCGGTACGCTGCGTAAGAAACTGAAAAAATACGGCATGAACTGATTCAGGTTCACACCGTTAATCTCGCCAGCCTTCGGGCTGGCGTTTTTATTTGTGCGCTACTACGCAAATTTTTTTAAAAACGCTGAAACAGTTGCATCACATATGGTAACTGTAGTTGCAGTCGCCAGCGTGACTTTAACAGACTTACCTTTCACATTTTCTCTTCTTCGCGGTCTTTGTCTTTTGTACCACCATGCCCTTCAGCCCAGCCCTGTCGGCCTTTTGTGAGCACGGCTACCTTTTTAAGCAATCTCATGTCTGCTTACATCAGCCACATGCAAACAGGCTCACACTGTTGCTAAATAGTGAAACAAATTGCACTAAATGTGATCTAGCCGACTCGAAATGCATCCTTTTGGTGCGCCATATTATTGCAGCCTTCCGGATAATTCAGATTATTACCCGATATTTCAGGTGAATTCAGAATTCTGCAAACCTGGCACTGGCTTTGCAAAGTCGTGGATGGCTGATCGCCACAGACAGGAAACGCACACCAAAGTGCGCACTACATAACAACACAACACGACATGCCACACAGGATGCTTTATGAAAAAGATGATGCTCTCTACTCTGGTTGCTGCGGCTTCGCTGCTCGCCGTTGCTCAGCAAGCCCACGCAGGCGCCACGCTGGATGCGATTAAAAAGAAAGGATTCGTTCAATGTGGTATCAGCGATGGCCTGCCAGGCTTCTCTTATGCAGACGCCAGCGGTAAATTTACCGGTCTTGATGTGGATATCTGTCGTGCCGCGGCGGCAGCCGTATTTGGTGATGCAACAAAAGTAAAATATACCCCGCTGACCGCAAAAGAGCGCTTCACTGCATTACAGTCTGGCGAAGTGGACGTGCTTTCTCGTAACACTACCTGGACCTCATCACGTGATGGCGGCATGGGCTTCATGTTTACCGGTGTTAACTACTATGACGGCATTGGTTTCCTGACCCACAAAAAAGCGGGCCTGAAAAGTGCGAAAGAGCTGGATGGTGCCACCGTCTGTATTCAGGCCGGTACTGACACTGAACTGAACGTTGCGGATTATTTCAAAGCGAACAAGATGCAGTACACCCCGGTGACATTTGACCGCTCCGACGAATCGGCAAAAGCACTGGATAGCGGCCGTTGCGATACGCTGGCTTCCGATCAGTCACAACTTTATGCACTGCGTATCAAATTAGGTAAACCAGACGACTTTATCGTTCTGCCGGAAGTCATCTCTAAAGAACCGTTGGGTCCTGTTGTTCGTCGTGGTGATGATGACTGGTTCACCATTGTGAAATGGTCACTGTTTGCCATGCTGAACGCCGAAGAAATGGGCATCACCTCTAAAAACGTGGATGAGAAAGCCGCGAAGCCAGCGACGCCCGATATGGCTCACCTGTTAGGTGCCGAGGGTGACTATGGCAAAGATCTGAAGCTCGATAACAAATGGGCGTACAACATCATCAAGCAGGTCGGTAACTATCAGGAAAGTTTTGATCGCAACGTCGGTAAAGACAGCCCGCTGAAAATCGCTCGTGGCCAGAATGCGCTCTGGAACCAGGGTGGTATTCAGTACGCACCACCGGTTCGTTAAGTCTACCTCCCCGTCGGGCACCGTTTTCTGCGGTGCCCCAGCAAGGCTTTCGTTATTGAGGTTTCAACATGTCACAACGCCCAACCGTGAAAAGGGATTTTTCGTTCGGTAATCCCACGGTTCGCGCCTGGCTTTACCAGATCGTGGCGATCGTTATCGTACTGTCTGTGGTGGGTTATCTCGTCCACAACACCGTCATCAATCTTGCTAATCGCGGTATCACTTCCGGGTTTGGTTTTTTAGAACGTAATGCGGGTTTCGGCATCGTTCAGCATCTTATTGATTATTCCGAAGGGGATACCTACGCGCGGGTATTTCTGGTTGGCCTGACAAATACCCTGCTGGTTTCCGCACTTTGTATTGTATTTGCTTCCATACTGGGCTTCTTTATTGGCCTGGCGCGTCTCTCAGAGAACTGGTTATTACGTAAAATCGCGAATATCTACATTGAAATCTTCCGCAATATCCCGCCGTTATTGCAGATTTTCTTTTGGTATTTCGCGGTGTTGCGTAACCTGCCCGGCCCGCGTCAGGCGCTGAATGCCTTTGATCTCGCCTTCGTGAGTAATCGTGGCCTGTATATTCCCTGGCCGACCTATGCGCCAGGTACCTGGCCTTTCGTTATCGCTCTAGCACTGGCTGTGGTGGCGAGCTACGGTTTATATCGTTTTAACCGACAGCATCAGCTTAAAACCGGTCAGTTACGTCGCTCCTGGCCCGCAGCTGTTGCGATGCTGATCCTGTTCCCGCTGGTTGCGCATGCAGTTTTTGGTGCCGCCATGCACTGGGATATCCCGGAGTTGCGTGGGTTTAACTTCCGGGGCGGCTTCGTCATGATACCTGAGCTGGCAGCGCTCACGCTGGCCCTGTCGATCTATACGTCATCTTTCATTGCCGAGGTGATTCGCTCAGGTATTCAGGCTGTGCCTTACGGACAGCATGAAGCGGCGCGTTCACTGGGGTTACCGAATCCCGTCACGCTGCGTCAGGTTATCATTCCTCAGGCCATGCGAGTGATTATTCCGCCCCTGACCAGCCAGTATCTCAATATCGTCAAAAACTCCTCTCTGGCTGCCGCGATAGGTTACCCGGACATGGTGTCGCTGTTTGCCGGTACGGTGCTGAATCAGACCGGTCAGGCTATTGAAACCATTGCGATTACGATGAGCGTCTACCTGATTATCAGCCTGCTGATTTCACTGTTGATGAATATTTATAACCGCAAAATCGCGCTGGTTGAGCGTTAAGAACACGGGATGACTATGTCTGTCACTGCACATGAAACGACGCCCGTAGCCTCCTCGCCGCTGAGCCGGGGCTGGCTATGGGCCCGCAAGAACCTGTTTTCAGGATGGTTTAACACCTTACTGACGTTGTTATGTATCTGGCTGATCTGGCACCTGATCCCCCCGGCGCTGAACTGGCTGATCTTTGATGCCAACTGGTTTGGCACTACGCGCGCAGACTGCACAAAAGAAGGCGCATGCTGGGTCTTCATTCATGCCCGTTTTGGTCAGTTTATGTATGGGCTCTATCCTCATGAGCTGCGCTGGCGCATTAATCTTGCGCTGGTGATTGGCTTAGTGTCGATTGTGCCCATGTTCCTGAAACGGTTGCCGTTTCGTGGACGCTATATCGCCGTCTGGGCGGTATGCTATCCGCTGATCGTCTGGTTTTTACTGTACGGTGGATTTTTGGGACTGGATCGCGTGGAAACGCGCCAGTGGGGCGGCTTAACGCTGACCCTGATCATCGCCTCGGTGGGCATTGCGGGCGCCTTACCTTTAGGCATTTTGCTGGCGTTAGGGCGCCGCTCTAAAATGCCTGTTGTCCGTACGCTTTCTGTCATCTTTATTGAGTTCTGGCGTGGCGTTCCGCTGATCACCGTGCTGTTCATGTCATCGGTCATGCTGCCGCTGTTTATGGCAGAGGGAACCACTATCGACAAACTGGTACGTGCCTTAGTCGGCGTGATTCTGTTCCAGTCGGCGTATGTGGCCGAGGTAGTTCGCGGTGGGCTGCAGGCATTACCAAAAGGACAGTATGAAGCCGCTGAATCCCTTGCCCTGGGATACTGGAAGACCCAGATGCTGGTGATCCTCCCTCAGGCGTTAAAACTCACCATTCCGGGCCTGGTGAATACCATTATTGCGTTATTCAAAGATACCAGCCTGGTTATCATCATCGGTTTGTTCGATCTGTTTAGCAGCGTTCAACAGGCTACGGTCGATCCGGCCTGGCTGGGCATGTCCACAGAGGGCTATGTCTTTGCGGCGCTGGTCTACTGGATTTTCTGTTTTAGCATGTCACGTTACAGCCAGTATCTGGAAAAACGTTTTCACACCGGGCGTAAATCGCACTGAGGTTTCTATGACACAAATAATAACTGATTCAACCAATGCGATGATTTCGCTTGAAAATGTGAACAAATGGTACGGCCAGTTTCATGTGCTGAAAGACATTAATCTGCAGGTGAAACCGCGCGAACGTATCGTGCTATGCGGTCCGTCAGGGTCAGGAAAGTCGACGACGATTCGTTGTATCAACCATCTGGAGGAACATCAGAAGGGGCGGATTGTGGTCGATGGTATTCATCTGAATGATGACGTACGGAATATAGAGCGCGTTCGTACTGAAGTCGGTATGGTCTTTCAGCACTTTAATCTTTTTCCTCACCTTACGGTTTTGCAGAACTGTACGCTAGCGCCGATGTGGGTGCGTAAGATTGCCAAAAAAGAAGCGGAGGAGCTTGCGATGCACTATCTGCAGCGCGTACGCATTGCTGAACACGCGCATAAGTTTCCTGGTCAGCTTTCAGGCGGCCAACAGCAGCGTGTCGCGATTGCGCGTTCATTGTGCATGAAACCTAAAATTATGCTGTTTGATGAGCCCACCTCTGCCCTGGATCCGGAAATGGTGAAAGAGGTGCTGGATACCATGATTGGGCTTGCAGAAGATGGCATGACGATGCTGTGTGTCACGCATGAGATGGGCTTTGCACGTACCGTTGCCGATCGGGTGATCTTTATGGATCGCGGCGAGATCGTGGAGGTTGCGCCACCGCAGGAGTTTTTTGCAAATCCGAAGTCAGAACGTACCCGCGCTTTCCTGTCCCAGGTTATTCACTGACCGCTCTCGTTTCTGACCGTACCTCCGTCTCTGACAGAGGTACGGTTCTGACCTTTCCTGTCCGGATGATGCACCACGTTGTAAATCCACCGTCATCCTTTATAAAACTCCGCTTTTTAACAACTGAGGAAACGCTGTCGTCGACGGTGCATGCCTGAATCGTGCTGTATTCAGCAAGGGTGAGCTGGCCCAGCCAGTGCTCGCCTGTACATTGATCGGATATGGGTGATTCAGGCGGGTTTACTGACGGCTTATAGAGTGATCCACAGATCTTTCCGCTTTAACCCTGATACGCGTCTGCCTGAGCTGGCCCGTGATGCACTTTATGTGGACGAGCCTGCTGGCGACAGGTAGAAATCGGCGTTGCAGAAGTCAGCCAGCCCACCAATGAGGCGAGTTTCACGGCTTTGGTGCCGGCGGTAGCGCGGCTTCCGCTGAGGTGCGGCTCGTCCCTTTCGGTTTCAGGCGGATAACCGACGTAAAAAAGCCCCGTACTTTCGTACGGGGCTTTTTTACTTTATTGATGCCTGGCAGTTCCCTACTCTCGCATGGGGAGACCCCACACTACCATCGGCGCTACGGCGTTTCACTTCTGAGTTCGGCATGGGGTCAGGTGGGACCACCGCGCTACAGCCGCCAGGCAAATTCTTTATTCGCCGAACTCTAGCCATATATAACTGGTGCTGATACCCAGAGTCGAACTGGGGACCTCACCCTTACCAAGGGTGCGCTCTACCAACTGAGCCATATCAGCACGCAACAGGTATTCCCGGCATTATTATGCTGATGCTCGGGTCGTTC